>JBEANQ010000236.1:0-3029 GCA_041165345.1 Pseudomonadota bacterium | reverse complement strand
GTTGGACTGGCGGCTGGGGTGCATCAAGTGCTGCAACAACGCTACCCGAATGCACTGTTTTTGGCCACCACGCGCCACCCGATTGATGCGCCGCTGCTGGCTGAGTTTCGGGAAGAACACAGCCACGCCCCAGTACACCTGCTATACGGCAGCAGTGATCCGGCGATTGCCGCCCAACTGGCCGCCACGCGCACACTGATTTTGGTCGATGATGAAGCCTCAACCGGACAGACCTTTATTAACCTGACCCACGCCCTGCGCCAAAGCCACCTGCCAAATCTCACCCACGTGGTCACAGCAGTGCTGGCCGATTGGGCACCACCGCTACAGTTTGCGGGGCTGCAACATCACGCGGTTAATCTGCTGGCGGGCACATGGCAATGGCACGCCACCCCAAACGTGCCCGATCCCAACATGCCGGTGGTCGATAGCGTCGCGGTTGGTGCATGGCCGGTCACGCCACAGCACACATGGGGACGCACGCCGACACTGACGCCACGGCTTGACCTACAGGCGACAGCTAAAGCGGGCGAGCGGATTTTGGTGTTGGGCAGTAATGAGTTTGTCTGGCCGCCGTTTTTGCTGGCCGAACAACTGGCCGCACAAGGCGCACAGGTCAAATTTAGCGCGACCACCCGCTCACCGATTGCATTGGGGCATAGCATTCAGCACTGTATTGCGTTTTCGGATCACTACGGACTGGGCATGCCGAACTTTGTCTATAACATTGATCCAACTGCGTATGACCGGATTATTCTGGCGATTGAAACCGATCCGGCGGGGGTTGATCCCCGTCTACGGGCAGCAATACCACAGCTTGAGGTGATTGGTTTTGCGGCAACTGCGACTCAAGAAGGCAATGATTATGCTGTTTAAACCATTGGCTTTGCTTGATTTAGACGACACGTTGTTTCAAACCGCCAAGCATTTACCGGCAGATCAGCTTAAACACGTCGCCAGTCATAACAGTGCTGGTGCGCCACTCGGCTGGATGACCGACCGTCAGCAGCAATTTTGGCAGTGGTTACAGGCCAGTACCGAGGTGATTCCGGTCACGGCGCGGAGTTTGGACGGTTTGGCGCGGGTGCAATTGCCGCTTCATTCTTGGGCGGTTTGTCAGCATGGCGCGGTGATTGTACAGCCGGATGGCCAGCTTGAACCGACATGGCACGCTCATATGCAGCAGGTGTTAACGCCGCTGCTGCCTGAGCTTCAGCAGATGTTATCGGACATTCAATCTGATCCACATCGCCCTGATAGCGTGCGCGCTTGGATTGCGGTTGAGCAAGATCTATCGATTTATATCATCATCAAGCAGTTGCCCGACGCGCCGTATTTTGCTCAGTTCATGGCAAAAATGACCGAATATCCAGATTTTTATCTGCATATTAATGGCAATACCGCTGCCTTATTGCCCAACGTGGTGAGCAAAGTCGCCGCAGTGCAACATGTGTTGTCTATACTCAATCCCAACCAACAGCGGGTGGTGTTGGGCTGGGGGGATAGCTTGTCTGATGTGGCGTTTTTGCAGCAATGCGACTGGTGGGGTATGCCACAGCGCAGTCAGGCGAGTGCATGGGTTGATCATCAACTCACCATGTATGTCGCACAAACAGGAGCATATGACTTTGCCGGACGCTAATCAGCAAGGTCAGCAGGCCAACGGTTTTTCGGGCAGTTATGCCGCAGCGGATGTGACGTTGTTGTTGCATCCCTTACGGCTGGATTATACCGATGTGGCCGAAAAAGAACGGCTGATTCAAAGCGGTCAAAAACACTATTCGGAGATGTTGAGCCAAGAGTCTGCGCCGTCAGACTTGCATCAACGCTGTTATCAGCAGGCGCTTGCAGCGGGTTTAGATCGCTTGGCGTGTGAGGTGCAATCACTGGCTTTGGCATTACAGCAGACGCAAGCGCATGGCCAGCCGATTGTCTTGGTCAGTTTGGTGCGTGCGGGTCTGCCGATTGGGGTCATGCTCAAGCACGCCTTAAGCGATTTGGGCTGTGTGGTGCAGCATTATGGCGTGAGTATTATTCGTGATCGTGGGCTAGACCCCGTCGCCTATGCGTGGTTGCGTCAGCGTTATGCCTATGCCCAATTGATCTTTGTGGATGGTTGGACGGGCAAAGGCGCAATTAGCCGTGAACTGAGCCAGAATCTCTGTACAGACCCTGACTATGATGGCGTGGTGCGCTTGCTCACCTTGGCGGATGTCAGTGGAATGGCATGGTTAACGGCCAGCGCCGACGACTGGCTGATTCCCTCGGGTATTTTAGGCTCGACGGTCTCGGGGTTGATCTCGCGGACGGTGTATCAGGCGGATCAATGGCATGGTTGCCAGATTTATCATGACTTAGCGGCGGTTGATGTGTCGCAAGCGTTGATTGATCAGGTGAATCAGACCCGCCGTCAATTGCCCCCGCATACAGTGAGTGCAGCGGTTTGGCCGGAAGCCTTGCGCCAACAGCAACAACAGCAGGCCAGCCGTGTGATCGCCGAGCTTGCCGCTCGTTTTGATGTGCAACAGCCCAACCGCATTAAGCCCAGTATTGCCGAGGCGACCCGTGCGGTATTGCGTCGCGTGCCAGATCGGGTGTTATTGCGTGATGCCAACGACCCGCACACCGCGTTGTTGTGTCATTTGGCTGCCGAGCGTGGCGCACCCGTAGACATTTTAGGTGACGCATTGGGGCCGTACCGTGCGGTGACGATTATTCAAAGAAGAGAAAAACCATCAGTGAGTCCTGTGAGATGACCTTATCTGCCTATGCATTAGGGGCGACACTGTATATGCCCGCCACCCGCTCCGACTTATGGAGTGTGGTGAGCGGGCAAAAAATCCCACAGCTACGCTCATTGGTGATTTGTCTAGAGGACGCGGTGTCTGAGCAAGATGTCGGCCTAGGCTTGCAGCATGTGCAACAGTTGTTGCATCAATTGGCGCACGAAGAACGCGCCGCTCACGCCCCGTTGGTGTTTGTGCGCCCGCGCCATAGCCGCATGGCTGCACAGTTAGCCGAATGGCCGT
>JBEANQ010000235.1:0-3048 GCA_041165345.1 Pseudomonadota bacterium | reverse complement strand
CCACGCAAATTGCACTGGTTTCAAAGCAATGGGTGGGTGGCTGATCCGCAGGAACCATTGCTGCAAATTCTTGATAAGTGAACCACTTGATGTGGTAGCGACCTGCCTTCGCGATGGTTGACATCAGATAGGCTGCAACCAGATAAACAAAGGTCTGACCTTCGGGGGTATTGCAGAGGGTATCGTAGTCAGGCTGATCTTTTTCTCGAATACTCAGTAAGCACTGATCTAATCGATCCAAACTGTCGAGGGTAAAATCTAGGCCAACTGCTTCTACTTGGTCTTTGTACAGATACGTTGAGCTTGCGACCTCGAAGCGCCGTAGCACATCAAGTACACTGGCGACAAAATCATTATGATTAGACATTCCTCACTCCTTATTTCGGTTTAAGCCATTCAAGAACATAAGCCACTTGAAGGTTTTAAGGTTTTGGCTTTAAAGATAAAAATACCAAAATTTCATGCAGCATCTTACAGAATTCTTTTGAGAAGTTGACGGTTTGTATAAAAAAATTGAGTTCTAACGATACCGATATCGAATACATAGGATTTGCCTTGGTGCGTGACAAGGCTTGCCAAAGCCCCCCATCGTCCTCATCCATGCGCTATGATGCAGGCATCGTAAGGAGTTCATCATGTCCGATCAGATCATCGCCGAGCAGGCCGATACCCCAAGCAGCAACATGAGCATTACCCCCTCCGCGCAAGAGTATCTGCGTGACTTATTGGCCAAGCAAAATACTGCGGGCATTGGTGTGCGTATTTTTGTAGAACATGCAGGCACCCCACGGGCTGAATGCTGCATGGCATACAGCGCACCCGACGAGGTCAATGCCCAAGACCTCAAAATCGATTACCCCGATTTTCCGGCCTATCTTGATGCGCCTTCAGTGCCTTATCTCAAAGATGCGGTCATTGATTACAACAAAGACCGCTTTGGTGGGCAATTGACCTTTAAAGCGCCAAACTCCAAAGTGCCGCGCATTGGTGAAGACGCTTCACTAGAAGAGCGCATTGGCTATATTTTGCAGGCTGAAGTGAACCCCAGCTTGGCGGCTCATGGTGGCAGCGTCGCGTTGGTTGAAATTTTTAATGACAGCGAACATGGCCTCACCGCTGTCTTGCAGTTTGGTGGAGGATGTCAGGGCTGTTCTGCGGTAGATATGACCTTAAAGCAAGGCGTTGAAACCACGTTAAAAGCACAGTTGCCAGAGCTCGCCCGCGTCATTGATAAAACCGACCACACCCAGCGTGATCAAGCCTATATGTAAGGCGATGTACAGGTTGTAACGGGTGGTGTGTGGTTCGACAGGCCGCAAAACGCGGTCTGTCGATAGGATTGGCGCGATGTCTGGAGCCGTTAATGCACCACGTCATCGACCAAATCAAACAAGCCGTGCGCATTGAGGTCGGGGTGCTCGGCCTCATAGACCAACGCTGCCGGATCACGGTCGCCATCAAGCGCATCCATTAACGCTTTATAGTACAAGTCCATACTAAAAAAATTGCCAAACAAAATATTGCGCAAGACCACGCCGGTCAGATCAATGCCTTCAATGTCGATGCTGGTTTTATAGCGAACCTCACCGTCGTCTAGATCCATCTCAAAATTGCCCATCACCAACCCATAATTAATGTGGGTCAACATAAGGGCGATACGCTCACGCTGTGCCAGTGGCACCTCACGCGGCAACATGCTGTAAACCAGTAAGCGTTCAGTTTGTTCAAACACGCGCACAAGACACATCCATTCGCCTTTTTTGCCTTGTACGGGCATGCGTAAGGTGTGGACGGCTTCGTCGTCGGCGCTCATCACACCATCATCAGTAGAGAGACCCACTGCGGTTGGGGGCAGTGTGTCTGGGGTCAGCCCTTCGGCGACCAACAAGGCATGAACCTGATCGGTGAGTTGACGAGTCATTGCAATATTCCGTCAAAAAACAAGATGTCAAACAGTGTGCCAAGCAAATGTGGCGTTGTCCGTATGCTTCTGGTGCAGGCAAAAAAAATCGGCGCATCATGCGCCGATTGTGGACTTAATCCAATGGCGAGTATTACGCCAAGATGGCTTGAGCCTCTGCCGATTCATAGAATTGACGCAGGAGGGCTTCGATACGCGTGCTGACATAACCGCTGTCAATGGCCGCTTTGATGATTGTCAAGATGCCATCTTTGAGTTCGGTGCGAATAGTGTCTGGTGTGACGTTGACATCAGACAGCAGGTCAATCAGGTTGCGGTCGGCATTGCGGCTATGCCATGCGGCCAAGCCGGTTTCAACTTGAACCTGAATAAACGGCGTTTGACGCAGGTGATCCCACACGTCGCTGATCATGACGGCACTGTCGGCGACGGTTTGCGCAGGGGCATAACGACGGGCTTCAGTGACGGGTTTTTTGCTGATTTTTTGCCATGCTTGGGTCAAGATCCCTTTGACTTGGGTGTCATTGAGGTGCTTGTTGGCCATGCGTTCGCTGACCCCAATCAGGCCATTGATGTTTTTGTTGAGGTATTGCTGAAGCGCGTCATCTAAGTTGCTGTCGGTGGCTTTTTCGATGACGCTTTTGCCGAGTTTCATTAAGCCGCCCATGCCCATTTTTTTGGACAACACATTGTTTTCCATGTAGTCGCTGATGGCGTGGCTAATGGTTTGTGACAACATGGTGGCGTAGGCTGGGTTGCTAAAAATTTCGTGGATCAGGGCTTCGCGGTGTTGGCGTTGATTGGACAGGTAGTCAATCACGGCAGTCGCTGTTGTGCTAGGCACCAAATCTGCCACGGTGGTGTTGGCATTGGCGGGGTGGTCTAGCGCTGTTTGAATGGTTTGTACAATTTCGTTGCGCAGACGTTCGGTCAGTGGCAAGTCTAGGGCTTGCGCACGAGCGATGCGTTGTAGGCGCTCTAGCGGCAGTAATGCACCTAGTGATTGGGTGGCAAGCCAGTCCATGAGAGCGTCAACTTCTGGTGCAATCACATCCAGTGACTGTAACCCAGCAAGAACATGAGAAAGATGAGCGGCAACGAGGGCGTTGGTTTTGTCGTTCATGGCG
>JBEANQ010000234.1:0-3068 GCA_041165345.1 Pseudomonadota bacterium | reverse complement strand
TCCAGCAAATCATCGTACAAATATTGACAACGATCATTGTCTATAGCAGTCTCATAGACGAGGTCACGGATTACCCCCTCGCACCCTTCTAGAACCACCCATGAGAGGTCTATGGTCATGAATGCCAAACTGTCACGCAAGATTACGGTTCGTCGTGAGTCCTTTTCGTTTGATGGACTGCCTTTGTATTACTACGATAACAATCCGTTTATTTCACATTTGCTGACGGCGTTGTCGTTGACCTTTCCAAATGGCGAGCGCTTTTTTGTGCATGCGGTTCGTAATGTGCGCGACCAAGTTAAAAATCCAACTTTACAACATGATGTTTCTGCGTTTATTGGTCAAGAAGCCATGCACAGTCATGCCCACGAGGACTTTAATGACTTCGCCATTCGGATGGGACTTGATGTGCAACCGGTCATTGATTTTGAACATGATAAAATTGAGAAGTTAAAAACCAGCCTGAGCCAAAAACAGCAACTGGCGATTACCTGTGCGCTAGAGCATTTTACCGCGATTATTGCGCAATTTTTGCTCGAAAACACCGATTTTCAGCAGGGGTTTCATCCAGAAGCGGCACGGTTATGGATGTGGCACGCCCTCGAAGAAACCGAACATAAATCAGTCGCCTTTGATGTGTATCAAGAGGTGTTTGCCGATGACAACATGCGCAAACGTATGATGCGCATTATTACCGCGACCTTTTTAACCCGAATCACGCAACTGACCCTTAAACTGTTGATCAATGACCCCATTGGGCGCAAAGAGTGGCGTAAAAACGTGGCTGGAGCCCGCAAAATTGGACAGCTCATACAGGCGCTGGTGCCTGCTTATTTGGACTACTACAAAGTTGGTTTTCATCCCAGCCAACACGACACAGACGCCCTGAGTGCGGATTGGGCCGCACGCCTCAGCGCAGCATAAAACACAGCGGTCAAAATCAGCCCTTGTCCGCCAATCATCGACCATACCCGCAGGGCTTAAGACCCTGCGGTTTTTTTGGCGCGCGGATGCGCCTGATCATACACTTGGGTCAGTCGGCCAAAATCAAGGTGGGTATAAATTTGGGTGGTGCTGATACTGGCATGACCGAGCAACTCTTGCACCGCGCGCAAGTCACCACTGCCTGCCAATAAATGCGACGCAAAACAATGACGCAATAAGTGTGGGTGCAAATGCTGGTCTATGCCTGCTCGCAACGCTTGGGCGGTGACGCGGCGCTCAATGGTTCGGCCTGACAGTCGGGTGCCGCGCTGCTCACTGATAAACAGCGCTGATTCGACGCCTTCAATCCATAACTCACGGTGTGGCAACCAATCTGCCAGCGCCGCCAGTGCCTTGCGACCAATGGGGAGAATACGGGTTTTATTGCCCTTGCCCAGCACCGTGACCAAACCACGCGACAGGTCAATATCGGTAAGCGAAAGCCCCGCCAGTTCAGACAAGCGCAAGCCACTGCTATACAACAGCTCTAACATCGCCCGATCACGCACCCACAACCGCGCGTCCATCGGGTCAGTTGGTGCAGGTTGATCGAGCAATTGGTTGAGCACTTCGGCATCCATCATGGCGGGCAATGGCCGTGTTGGACGTTTGATTTTAAACTGTTGGGTTGGGTTGGCAGCCAAGATGCCTTGTGCCACCAGCCAATCGCCAAACTGCCGAATCGCTGAGAGTTCGCGCTGTAAACTACTGGGCGCAAGGCCGTCTTGCTCAATCCGTTGTCCGGCATATTGCCCGATCAATGTTCGGTCTAAGGACGACCAGTCGTCTTGACCGTCACGCTGCAAAAACGCCAGCAACTGCCCCACATCACGCCGATACGCCTTCAGCGTATGCGCGGAGCGTTGCTGAATGGCCAATCCTTCTAACCATTGGTCGAGGGCGTGTTGCATGAGCCAACCTCGCGCTTAGCCTTCAAGGTCACTGGGGCGAATCACCCCGTCAAACACACTGGCGGTCGGGCCGGTCATCCAGACCACGTCGCCGTCCTGCCAACGAATCGACAATGGGCCGCCAGACAAGTTGACCCGAATGTCTTCGCCTGCATCCAACAAGCGGCGCCGAACACCACTGACCACCGCCGCACATGCGCCTGTGCCACAGGCAAGGGTTTCGCCCGTACCACGCTCAAACACCCGCAGACGGACTTCACGCCGATTGATCACCTGCATAAACCCGACATTCACCCGCGCCGGAAAACGCCCATGCGACTCAAGCAGTGGCCCGAGTGTCGCCACGTCGGCCGTCAATACATCCGGCACGACCACCACAGCATGAGGATTACCCATGTTGACCACGTCAAGCTCGACAGTTTGCCCACCCGCGTCGACCCAATAGCTGGCAGCGGTGTGGTCGGTTTCAAACGGAATGTCCGCAGGGGTCACACGCGGCTGACCCATATTGACCCGAACCCAGCCATCACTGTTGATTTCTGGCTCGACAATGCCACTGCTGGTCGAGACCCGAATTTTCTTCTTTTTGGTCAGGCGGCGTTCATGCACAAAACGGGCAAAACAGCGCACGCCATTGCCGCATTGTTCGACCTCTGAGCCATCGGCATTAAAAATCCGGTAACGAAAATCCACGTCGGGCTGATCAGGCGGCTCTACGATCAATAATTGGTCAAAACCAATGCCAAAATGCCGATCGGCTAAACGGCGAATCAGGTCTGCGTTTAGGCTATAACGCTGGGTCACCAGATCAATGACCATAAAGTCATTGCCTAACCCGTGCATTTTGGTAAATTCGATTCGCATCAGTGTTTCGCCTCGTTTCAATCCTTGTCATTTTGACCAATTTTCTTTAGCAAAACAAAAGTTTTTTGTGGCTTATCTTGTGTGGTGAGCGGTTTCGTTGTTTACTCGGGGCAAGTTGCATGGGAGCTAAAGTAGCCGCAGATGTTGGATTTTTTGCTAGATTTCTGCGCTACGACGATTGGTCTTGTGTGTCATATTTTTGGCTTCTTATTTGTCATGGTGGCAGGTAAGGTTAATTGGGTAATAAAAATTCATGGGCACTTTTTCTATCGTAGCTGTTACACATCAAAATCTTAATGACATCATCAA
>JBEANQ010000233.1:0-3105 GCA_041165345.1 Pseudomonadota bacterium | reverse complement strand
AGTTTGCTGCGGGTGAAGCGGAAAATAAACATGGGTCGCTCAAAAGTACCAATGTGTCAACGTCCTATTTTTTTGATCAAACGTATGGTTTAACGCTGGGTGCTTTTGATATTCAAGGCTCTCAAGATGCACTGCTATATGCTGATTTGACCAATCATCGCCCAGACTCACGGGGCTATATGGTGGAAACATCATGGACGCCTTTTGGTAAAGAAGCATCATGGTTAGCGCCATGGGCCAATATACGTGTAGGGTTACAATACACTGGCTATACACGTTTTAATGGTGCCAAGCAGAACTATGATGGCACTGGACGACATGCCAAGGATAACAATACAGCGCTCGCCTATTTGTGGACCTCATGGTAACCCCCCTGTTGTCAGCATAATGCAGATGGTGCGTAGATGAGCGCAACATCGCGCACTGGCCGTCAGAAGCGAGAGTGAGTCCAGCTTACTCTCGTTTTTTTATGCTTGGTTTTGGCAGAAATTCCCCCATGAAGATCGGTGAATATCATGGTGATGTGGAGCGTTTTAAACAATGTTAGCAAAGACGGTGCAAGACTTAGTCGCTCGCCTTGGTGAATCAGATCAGCTTTTTTTAACGGCGCCCAGCATTGATTTGGCCCAAGAGCGTGCTGATCTGCGTCAACAGTTGGCGCGGTACAGCGTACAAACTGGCGAACAGCTGTATTTGCTGGGTGAAGCTGCCGTATTGCTGGAAACCGTGTTGGTGGAACTCGAGAATGTGCCGACCCATGCACAGGTGTCAGGTCAATTGGCGAGCGTATATTTGCAGTTTTATCAACTGACGCAAGAACAAAAATATTTAACAATCGTGGGGCAAATTTTGCGCCCGTTGTCAGGGTCGTTGTGCCCTGCGGTGTTGTTGGGGTTAGCGCGGCTGGATGCGGCACGACATAAACCGGCACTGACACGGCATTGGTTGGGGCGGTTACTGGCGCTGCCAGACACCTGCTGGACAGATGTTGTCGATGCCCCTGAGTTTGCGGGCTGGGTCAATGAATCTTGGTTTATTGCACTGTCTGACGCAGACGCGTGATGGGGCGAGCTGATCACAGATCAGATCACCCACACGTTGTACGCGGTTAGTCGTGGGCATTGTCGTCTGGTGGCACTTCGACAATACGTCCACCTTGAGCCAAGAAGCGCGCGAGTTCGTCTTCGAGTTGCTGACGTTGGCCTTTTTTGGCCGTGACGGTCAGGCTTTCAGCTTCCGCGATTTCGTCCGCTTTTTTGCGGGCGGCTTCGCTGATGACTTTTTCACCATCCGCGTCCACTTCAACATCTGACACTTCTACGTCGACATCGCTGACATCCCCGATGTCTGTGTCTTCAACGTCGTCATGCTCCAGCGCGTCATCTGGGTTTTCATCATAGTCGTCGTTTACAGGCTTCATGTTGGCCTACTCCACCTTCAGCATATGTCTACAGATTCAATCGTTCCGGTTGTCCGGCACATGAGGCGGACTTTAACAAGTCGCCTGCATGCGCACCAGTCCTATCCAGCCGCAAATTCAACCTTTTGGGCATGGGACGGGTTGTTTTTAGCCAGAATAACGGGTTTGTCGTACACTGGAATGCCCACTGGCTTGTGCGCTAAACCAATCACGCAGTGCTGGCAGTCGAGCAACCGCCTGCATGCCTTCGCCACGCACCCACATCACTGCCGGATGCGTGGCACTTTGCAACCAACCGAGCATGGACAGGCCATGCATCATCAGGCTGTTGGGCAGGCGACGAGTGCGGGCATAGCGATTGAGGGTCTGCGAATGCGCCCACAGGCCACGCGTGCGGTCATGCAGCAAGGCATCAACCAAAACGGCGGCATCCAAAATCCCTAAGTTGACGCCCTGACCGGCCATTGGATGCACCACATGGGCGGCATCACCAATCAAAGCCAAACCTGCTTGTACATAGTGTTGGGCTTGCTGGGCCTTGAGCGCAAAAAGCCCGCGTGACTGCACTTGTTGCACCGCACCCAACACATAGCCGCTGGCATGACCAAGGGCTTGCATGAGAGCTGCGTCATCTAAGGCACTGAGGGCGATGGCATCGTCGGTGGGCAAGGTCCAGACAATCGACTGCCAATGACCATGCTCGGGGTCGTCCACATCGGCCATCGGCAATAACGCTAAAGGACCGGTGGGCAAAAAGACTTGTCGGGCCACGCCGCCATGTGGCCGCTCGGTGCGAATGGCACAGGTGACGGCACTTTGGCCATAGTCTAGGCGATCCAATACAATATCGGCCGCACGCCGAACCATAGAATTTGCCCCGTCTGCACCAATGAGTAGCGCAGTGCGTAAAACGCGGCCATCACTTAGGGTGACCCGCCAATGGTCGCTGTATTGATCTAACGCCTGCACACGACATTGACTGTGTACGGTCAAACCGCTGGCTTGCCATTGGGCTTGCAGCGCCAGTGTCAGCACATTAGGCTCGACCATACTGCCCAGCCAGTCGGCATGGCGCGCATCGGGCTGACCAAAATCTAACTGGCTAGCTGCATCTCGATGCCAGACTTGCATGGCTTGATACGGTGCATGACGCGTAATACGCGCCCACACACCCACACGCTTGAGCAGGTCAATACAGGCGGGACTGAGCGCAAAGACCCGTGAGTCGCGCTCGGCCAGCACGTCTGGTGACAACAAGGGTGCAGCGTCTAAGAGCACGGGCTGTACACCGCCTTCGGCCAGCAATAACGCACACAGGCCACCGACCAGCCCACCGCCAATAATAATGACGTCGTGGAGGGTGTCAGCCGGTGGTTCAGGGGCTAGGGTCATGATGATGATTCTCTGAAGGGTCGCGCTAGACCTTTAAGCCCATTGCATAGGTCGCCACCAATTGCTTGGCACCCGGAATAAGATCAAACGCCAGCAAACCAGTATTACGTGCCAATTTAAGCAAGGGATTGTGATTGGAAAACCCACGCACCACCGAGTCACAAAATCGAATGACGCGTTTTTGGTCGGTCAAACGAGCAGCCTCATACTGTTGCAATACCTGTGCATCGCCCAAGTCGGCATGGTTTTGTTGTTGCGCGGCCAAGGTACGCGCCAGCACTTGGGCATCCCGA
>JBEANQ010000232.1:0-3128 GCA_041165345.1 Pseudomonadota bacterium | reverse complement strand
AGAAGTTGCCGATCTACGCATGGCAGTGACCAGCCAAAAAACTGCGATTGAGGTACTCAATCGTACGCTCAGTACCACCGTACAAGAGCGTGATATTGCAGTGGACAGCGGTAAGGAGTTGCATACCAAAATTAATGCCGAAACTGATGCGCGCGTGTTGGCAGAATCTCGATTAGCGATTTATCAAAGCTTGCTGGTTGAGCGGGGTGGGATTGCACTGACGATTCGTGGTATTGATATTAAACCGTTGCCGGAAGGTGCCTTTGAGTATCATATTGACCTCATGCAACTGAAGCCCAATTTACGGGCAATATCAGGCTCCCTAGACATGCGCTTGGTCAATGGTGACACCGTTGTGGCTGTTCCCTTGGCGCAATCCCGCTTTAATCTCGAGACATTTGAGCAACTCACGGGTCGTTGGACCATGCCGTCGGGCTTTAGCCCGCAATATTTAGACATCACAGTTCAGGCTGGGGGGCAAGTGGTCAAGCAGCGCTATGCATGGGAGCGCGGCGAGGTGATTCGAGACATGCCTGCAACGTTAGCCGATGTGCCACCATTGCCCACCGCTGCTGACGATTCAGTCAAAACGCCCTAAGCGTTTGAGTTTTGTGTGATGCCCTGTCGTGTGGATGCACGTGGGCAACCGAGCAACAGATAGGATGTAAGACGAATGAGTCATACAAGATTACAACGCATGCCCATACAGGCATGGAAAACGCATGACACTCAACATGTGATTGAGCATCAGCCGCTACATGACTGGCATTTGCCTCGTATGACCGCCACCACCGGTGATGGCCCAGATGATGTGGATACCGACGTTTTAACGGCACCACCAGAACTACAACGACCACCAATGTACGCGGTGGTCTTGTTTAATGACGACTACACCCCCATGGAGTTTGTCATAGAGGTGTTACAGCAATACTTCGCGCTCGATCTTGACCGAGCGACTGAGGTAATGCTAACAGTGCACTATCGGGGCAAAGGAGTGGCCGGTATCTATCCTCGGGATATTGCCGAGACCAAAGCGCAGCAGGTCAATAACTATGCCCGCTCGCAAGGTCATCCGCTTCTTTGTCAGATCGAGCCGCAACCGCAATGAGGTCATCATGCTCAGTCGTCATTTGGAAGTATCCCTGCGTCTGGCGGTCACTATGGCCCGTCAGAAGCGCCACGAGTTTTTGACCGTCGAGCATTTACTGCTCTCTCTGCTCGAAAACGACTCCGCCGTTAACGCATTGCGTGCCTGTGGCGCCGATGTGCCTAGCCTACGGCGTGAGTTAAACGAATACATTGATAAACACACGCCGCTCTTGGGCGAGGCCAACGAACAAGCCCCGCATCCAACGGATAGCTTTGATCGTATTTTGCAACGCGCTATTTTTCATGTGCAATCATCGGGTGGCGGTAATCGCCCCGTTGAAGGCGCCGACGTGCTGGTTGCCATGTACTCTGAGCGCGACAGCTTTGCCGTTTATCTGCTCAAAAAACAGCAAATTAATCGTCTGGACCTGACGCAATACCTGTCTCATGGGACACGTAAAGAAGAAGACAGTACCGACAGCAACATGATGCAAGACAATGACGGCGAAGAGGACCCCTCAAGTGCCTCACGCAATAGCCCATTGTCGGCCTACACCGTCAATTTAAACGAACAAGCCAGCGATGGCCGTACCGACCCGTTGATTGGCCGTGAAAAAGAAATCGAACGCGCCGCCCAAATTTTGTGTCGTCGTCGCAAAAACAATCCCTTACTCGTCGGTGACCCTGGTGTGGGTAAAACGTCAATTGCTGAAGGTCTGGCATGGCTGATTGTCAACGGCAAAGCACCCGAACCACTGGCCGATGCCGTGATCTACAGCCTTGATATTGGCTCGTTGGTGGCGGGGACTAAATACCGTGGTGACTTTGAAAAACGCATTAAGCAATTGCTCAGCGAGTTAAAAAAACAACCTGAAGCCATTTTGTTTATTGACGAAATTCACATGATTATTGGCGCTGGCTCTAGCATGGGCAGCACCATGGATGTGTCTAACCTGATCAAGCCTGCGTTGTCTAACGGCACCCTGCGCTGTATTGGTTCAACCACCTATCAAGAATATCGTCAAGTGTTTGAAAAAGACCACGCACTGTCGCGCCGATTCCAAAAAATTGACGTGACCGAACCCAGCGTGGCCGACACCATTGCCATCTTAAAAGGGCTAAAATCGCGCTTTGAAGAATTTCACCATGTGACTTATTCGGACGCTGCCTTGTGTGCCGCCGCAGAACTGTCGGCCAAGCATATTCAAGAGCGTTTCTTGCCGGACAAAGCCATTGACGTGGTGGACGAAGCGGGTGCGTTTCAACGCCTGCTGCCGGTTACAGATGCCCGTAAACACATTGATGTAGACGAAATCGAAGCCATTGTGGCCAAAATCGCCCGCATTCCGCCCAAGTCGGTCTCACGCGATGACAAGAGCGTGCTGATGAACCTTGAGCGCGACCTCAAACGGGTCGTGTTTGGTCAAGATGAAGCCATTGAGGCCTTGGCAGCGGCCATCAAGCTGTCACGCGCTGGGCTAAAATCACCCGAAAAACCGATTGGCTCGTTTATGTTTGCAGGGCCAACCGGCGTAGGCAAAACCGAAGTCACCAAGCAACTGGCGACCGTGTTGGGCATGGAGCTGATTCGGTTTGACATGTCCGAATACATGGAACGCCACACCGTGTCACGCCTGATTGGTGCGCCACCGGGTTATGTTGGTTTTGATCAAGGCGGCTTGCTGACCGATTCGATCAACAAACACCCGCACTGTGTATTGTTGCTCGATGAAATTGAAAAAGCCCATCCCGATGTGTTTAACCTGCTGCTGCAAGTGATGGATCATGGCACGCTGACCGATAACAACGGCCGCAAAACCGACTTCCGTCATGTGGTGTTGGTCATGACCACCAACATTGGTGCAGAAAGCATTAGTCGGTCGAGTATTGGTTTTACCTTGCAAGACCACAGTGCCGACAATGGCGACGCCATGAAGCGGGCATTTTCGCCAGAGTTCCGCAACCGCTTGGATGCCGTGATTCAGTTTAAGTCATTGCAAAACAGCGTTGTGGATTCTGTGGTAGACAAGTTCTTAACC
>JBEANQ010000231.1:0-3146 GCA_041165345.1 Pseudomonadota bacterium | reverse complement strand
CGTCTTTTTGCAAGTTGGCCATGTAGTAGTCGTTGGTGTCTTGCAGACGCGCCAATGGTTTTTCAAACACATGCTCGTTCCACAGCGAGGCAAAAATACTGCCTGCGGTGGGTTTGCAAATGTCGCAGCCATCATGTTGACCATTGCCATGCTTGGCCAGCAGGGTGTCGTAGTCTTTGATGCTGCCCACTTGGCACAGGTGATACAGCTCTTGACGCGAGTATGAGAAGTGTTCGCACAGGTCGGTATTGACTTCAACGCCCATTTTTTCAAGTTCGGCGTTGACCACTTGTTTGACTAGTGCTGCACAACCACCACAAGAGCTGGCGGCTTTGGTGCAGCTTTTAATGCTGTCAAAGTCGAGGCTACCGGCGGCGACTGCCGAGCAAATATCGCCTTTGGTGACGTTGTTGCACGAGCAAATTTGCGCGCTCATGGGCAGGGCGTCTGCACCGAGCGCAGGGGCTGCTGCGCCATCAAAGCTGGGCAGAATCAGGGCTTGCGCGTTTTCTGGCAAGTCCATGTCATTGAGCATCAGTTGCAGCAGACCACCGTATGCATCGGTGTCGCCAATCAGCACCGCGCCCAGCAGTTTTTTGCCATCCGCCGAGACGACCAGTTTTTTGTAGACTTCGTTTGGCTCATCAACGTAGGTAAAGCTACGCGCGCCTGCGCTGGTGCCATGCGCGTCACCAATCGAGGCCACGTCCACGCCAAGCAACTTGAGCTTGGTCGACATGTCTGCCCCAGCGAATTCTTTTTTCTTTTCGCTGGCAATAATGGCATGGGCGGCAGTTTCGGCCATTTGATAACCGGGTGCAACCAAGCCATAAATCCGGCCTTCCCACAGGGCGCATTCGCCAATCGCGTACACGTCGGCATCACTGGTGCGGCAGTCATTGTTGATTTCAATGCCACCCCGTGGACCGACATTCAAGCCGCTGCTACGCGCCAGCTCGTCGCGTGGACGAATGCCCGCCGAGAACAAAATCATGTCGGTTTCAAGGTGCGAGCCGTCGGCAAAGTTCATGCGATGACGGCAGGTTTCACCATCGACGATTTCGGTGGTGTTTTTGCCCAGATGAATGCCCACACCAAGGCTGGCAATTTTTCCGCGCAAGATTTTGCCTGCGCCGTCGTCAATCTGTACCGCCATTAAGCGCGGAGCAAATTCGACTACGTGGGTTTCTAGACCCAAGTCACGCAGGGCTTTGGCGGCTTCTAGACCCAGCAATCCGCCGCCCACCACCACACCCACTTTGCCGCGTGTGGCGGCGGTTTTCATCAGTTCAAGGTCTTCAATGGTGCGATAGACCAAGCAGTCTTGGCGGTCTTTACCGGCCAATGGCGGCACAAACGGATAAGAACCGGTGGCCAAGACCAATTTGTCGTAAGGAATTTTTTCGCCACCGGTAGTGGTGACGATTTTGGCAACCCGATCAATCTCGGCAGCGCCCTTGCCCAAGTGCAATTTAAAGCCGCTGGTTTCAAAGAAGGTCGGATCGACCAACGACAGATCTTCGGCGGTTTTGCCCGAAAAATAGCTCGATAACTGAACACGGTCATAAGCGGGGCGATGTTCTTCGGCGAGGACGGTGACATCGAGCGGGGTGTCCAGATGCACAGCAGCGGCATCGCGAGCCAGCACTTCGACAAACCGGTGGCCGACCATGCCATGACCAATAACGACGATACGCATGATGATTCTCCTTTAACCCAACAGGGCTGGACTGACTGCAGGCGCAATTGGGGCGCACTGTTCAATCAGCTTGGCAATTTCACTTTGGCAAGAACCACAGTTGGTTCCGGCCTTGAGGCACTGACCCACCGCCGCGACGGTGGACAATTTTTGATCTTTAATCGCATTGCAAATGGTTTTCTGACCCACGGCAAAGCACGAGCAGATGATCGGGCCGACATCAGCCGCAGGGTCAGCGGCAATGCCGGACAACAGGCTACGGCGGTCGCTGTCACTCAATACGGTGCCTAACAGGCTGTCGGTCCAGCCGCGTGTGGGCAGCGTGTCTGCAGGGCCGGTCATGGCAAGGGCAATCAAGCGACCCGCTTGCAACCATGCGGCACGCACCACCCCACGAGACAAATCTAGGTATTCAATGCGGTCGGCATCGACAGGGGCATTCACCTGTTGCGACAACCAGCCCAACAGGTCACTTGGCACATCGGTTAACGCAAATTCTTGCCGTGAACCTGCACCCACACGCACATTGACCACATAGCCATCTGGCTGTGCTGTCTCACTCAAGTCATGGTCAACCGACACCGGCAAAGCCGCCAAGGTGCTGATAAATCCATGCTGTGGCAATAAGGCTTTGTGCAATGCCACAGGGGTAAATTTGAGTTCTGGCTGCCCCGAATGCGGGTCGACCACGGGATTAACCACGCTACCGACACGGCTTTGGCTGCTGTTGACGCCAGTCCAGTGAATCGGCATAAACACCATGCCTTTTTGCTGGCCGTCATTCACGCTGACCCGTGCTAATGCCTGCCCCCACGCCGATTGCAACGCCAAAATATCACCGGCTTTCACGCCCAATGCTTCGGCGTCGTGTGGATGCAGTTCGGCAAAAGGTTCATCAATATGGCGAGTCAAACGTGCGGTCAAACCGGTGCGGCTCATGGTGTGCCACTGGTCACGAATCCGACCGGTGTTGAGCACAAAAGGATATTGATCTGATGGGCTATAACCGGTCGGCTGATGTGACACAGGCACTAAACGCGCCCGACGGTTGGCGGTAAAAAACTCACCTTGCGCAAACAAACGGGTACTGCGGTCGGTTTGGCCTTTTTTGAGCGGCCATTGTACCGGTGCAAGGGCTTGGTATTCGGCAAAGGTCAAATCGGCCAAGGCTGAAATATCAAAGTCACGACGCACACCCGTCGCGTCATTTTGAAAACCAGACAGCGCCGCGTGTTCAACAAACACGTCATGCGGATGCTGATAATCAAAGCCTTCTGCAAAGCCCATTTTTTGCGCCACTTGTGCCAATGCCCACCAATCAGGACGGGCTTCACCCGCTGCGGGCAAGACCGCACGCTGGCGCGAAATACGGCGCTCGGAGTTGGTGACCGTGCCGTCTTTTTCGCTCCAACCCATGGCAGGCAATAGCACGTCGGCCACGCGGGTG
>JBEANQ010000230.1:0-3199 GCA_041165345.1 Pseudomonadota bacterium | reverse complement strand
GATGCTCTGGGTTGGCTTGCAGTTGGCGTAACGTGCGCAAAATGCCGTCTATGGTTTGTTTTTTAAGGTCAAAGCCAAACAGAGATACGCCACGTGACAGGTAGCCAATCAGGCCGGTTTCATCGAGCACTTTTTGCAAAATTTCACGGGTTTGTACCGGATGGTTGGTGATCCAACTGTCCAGCGTGTCGAGGGTCAACTGAATCACGTCATGATGAATTTGATTGTCAAAAATCGCCTTCAGTGTGCGTGCAATCGGTTGATTAAGCGAGGTATGGTCGAGCCAGTCCAGCAAGTTACTTTGCATAAACTGTTCAATGTCGCGGTTTTGAAAAATCTTTAAGACACGCGGGGTAAACCGTTGAAACTCATGGGTCATCAGCTTGGCGTTTTCAGGCTGTGCCAACCATGTTGCCACGTGTTTCATGATGTCGCGTTCTTCGACTTTTTGCCGAACAATATGTGGCGCTAAAAAGTTTTCTTGCACAAAGCGACCCATCGAGTCGGCAATGCGGGCTTTGTTGCGGGGAATAATTTCGGTATGGTCACGAATAATCTTGGGTGTCCAAATGTGCTTAAACGGGTCACGAAACAATACGGTGATCGCGTACCAGTCGGCCAAGCCGCCCACCACACCGGCTTCTGCACCAGTGGTTAAAATGCCCAGCCATTCGGCATGTTGCGGTAGCATACGGGTGGTAAAGAGCAGGATCAGCCAGAGTGCAGCCATGACCACCAATAACAGGGTCGCACGACGGCGATTGACCGACAGTGAGGGGATCGGATGTAAATCCGCCATTTGTTATTCTCCTGTAGGGGTCAAGATCACAGACCCGCTATTGCATTGAATCGAATCATCATAGACGCTTGCGACGGTGCGCATTGACCCCATATTGGCATGAATACCCGCCTGACACATCACGCTGTATGATGAGTTGCCCGCCGCTGCGCCCCAAGGCTGTAGTGTGCCTGTTGCTGTGTGCGACATGCATTGACCTGATTTTGAGCGATGACTAAAAATATGACCGATTTTTCAGCTTTATTGCCTGACGTATTACCCGCACTCAGCCCCGAACTGTGTGTGATCCCCGCAGGTGAGCGCCGTTGGTTGGGCAATTTGTCGGGTGCGTTGCCGTCATTATTGTTGGCTCGTTTGCAAGCGGCACATTTGGCGCCTGTGTTAATGGTGGCGCGTGATCCGGCGCAGGTGGCTGTGTTAGAAGAAGAATTGCGGTTTTTTGGTGTGACCCCACAGGTGTTTCCAGACTGGGAAACCTTACCCTATGACCGACTGTCTCCGCATCAAGACATTGTGTCTGAGCGTTTGGCGTTGCTGGCGAACATGCCCGAGCGTGGCGTGGTATTGGTGGCCGCCAGCACCTTGGCGCAACGGGTTGCGCCGCCGTCATGGTTATTGGGTCAGCATTTTGATATTCAAAAAGGCCAGCAGTTTGTTGCAGACCGCGAGCGGCAACGCCTGAGTCGTGCGGGTTATCGTGCGGTTGAAACCGTCTTTGAAGCCGGTGAATACGCCCTGCGGGGTAGTTTGATGGATATTTATCCGATGGGGCAGGCCGCGCCCATTCGGATTGAACTGTTTGATGATGAAATCGAATCATTACGGATTTTTGACCCCGAAACCCAGCGTACGATTACCAATGGGCAGATTGAGCGTTTTACCCTGTTGCCTGCGCGTGAATTTCCGCTGATCGAAGGCCGTGGCACGTTTCGGGCGCGCTTTGCCGAGCTGTTTCCGCAAGCCAGCCCCAAACGGATGCCGCTGTATCAAGACGTCTTAAATGGTCTTGCTGCACCGGGTTTGGAGTATTACCAGCCGCTGTTTTTTGAACACGCCGAATTTATTGAGGGCGGTACGCTGTTTGACTACTTGCCAGCCAACACCTTGATTGTGACCGATGACCAAGTTGATGACACGCTCAGCCATTTTTGGGCAGAGGTGATTGGGCGTTATGAGGACCGCCGCGCCAACATTGACCAGCCAATTTTGCCGCCGAATGAACTATTTCTCACCGTTAACGAGCTGTTTGGCCGCATCAAAGCCTTTGGCCGTTTGGTGATTTCTGACCAACCGATCAGTCTGCGTGCCGGTGTCACCAACATCAACGCCAGTCAGCCGCCGCGCTTGCCGGTTGACCATCGTGCGGCACAACCGCTGGCCGAGCTACAACAGTTTGTGGCTCATTTTGCCGGTCGGGTACTGCTGGTGGCCGAGAGTGCCGGACGACGCGAAAGCCTGCGTGATCTGTTGCGACCCGTGTTTGGCGAACTCGCCTTAGTCGAGACCCTACCGGCATTTTTGGCGTTATCAACCCCACTGGCATTGGCCACTGCACCACTCGAACGAGGCCTATTGCTGGACGATCAACTGGCCGTGATTGTCGAAAACCAACTGTTTGGGCAACGGGTGATTCAGCGTCGTCGTCGCAAAGGCAGTGAAGTCTCTGAAGAGTTTTTGGTCAAAAGTCTGGCCGAACTGTCGCTGGGTGCGCCGGTGGTCCATATTGATCATGGCGTAGGGCGCTATCAAGGCTTGGTGACACTCGAGATTGACGGTCAGGCCTACGAATTTTTGCAGCTTGATTATGCTGATCAAGCCAAAATTTATGTGCCGGTGGCCAGCCTGCAATTGATCAGCCGGTATAGCGGGGGTGATCCTGAACACGCCCCGTTGCACAAGCTGGGCAGTGACACATGGAACAAAGCCAAACGCAAAGCGCTGGAGCAAATTCACGATGTCGCGGCTGAGCTGCTCAACGTACAAGCGCGCCGCGCCGCCCGTGAAGGTATCGCCTTTGATATTGACCAACACGCCTATGACCTATTTGCAGGGCAGTTTCCATTTGAAGAAACCGTCGATCAAAGCAACGCAATTGTCGCGACTTTGCACGACATGGCAGAAGCCAAACCCATGGATCGGCTGGTCTGTGGTGACGTCGGCTTTGGCAAAACAGAAGTCGCCATGCGTGCGGCTTTTGTGGCGGTTCATGCAGGGCGGCAAGTGGCAGTGCTGGTGCCGACCACCTTGCTGGCGCAACAACACTATGACAACTTTCGTGACCGTTTTGCCGACTGGCCGGTTCGTATTGAGGCGCTGTCACGTTTTGGCAGCCGCAAAGAACACAACCAAGTGCTAGAAGACCTTGCTGTGGGTAAAGTTGATATCGTCATTGGTACGCAC
>JBEANQ010000229.1:0-3271 GCA_041165345.1 Pseudomonadota bacterium | reverse complement strand
TGAACATCACCATCGGTTGTTGTTTACCGACATGAGCTATCAGCCGTTTGTTCAGCACTTGGGGCTACAAACTCCCTCATAGCCAGCCAGCCCTAGCGTGCTAGACCTGCATCACGGAACACCCCCGCAATGCAGGTCAACGTTTTACCACCACGGATAGAACGGAGGCATTGCTGACGCTTGACCGGTAAAGGTTGCATCACGTTTTTCGAGGAAGCTGTTCACGCCCTCTTTGCCGTCAGCAATGCTGGTATAGAACATCGCTAACGAGTCCACATGGTGCGCGACCCGTGGATGATCGGCCGCGCTGTTGCGGTACATCATTTGCCGTGCCAACGCGATGGCGACCGCCGACCGACCGGTAACGATTTTGCGTGCCAAGGCTTGGGCAGCAGGCAGTAGGTCGTCTGGGGCATATTTGGCTTTGGCTAAACGGCCTTGCACGGCCTCATCTGCACCAAAAATATCCGTGGTGTACACCCACTCTAACGCCTGCGAAATTCCGACCAAACGCGGCAAAAACCAACTTGAGCACGCCTCTGGCACAATGCCCAACTTGCCAAACACAAAGCCAATTTTGGCTTTTTCGCTGACCAATCGAATATCCATCGGCAAAGTCATGGTTGCACCAATGCCGACCGCTGCTCCGTTAATCGCGCCAATGACTGGTTTTTTGCAGTCAAAAATCGACAAGACCACGCGCCCACCGGTATCACGCACGCCATGAAAAATAGCGGGGTCGTCTTCGCGTTGTTGCAGGTCGGCTAACGTGGGTTGCAAGGTTTCATCTAAACCAAACACATTGCCCTCACGCGACAAGTCCATGCCCGCACAAAACGCACGGCCAGCACCGGTCACCACAATCGCGCCGATCTGGTCATCTTCACTGGCTTTTTCAAAAAAATCGACCAGTTCATTGGCCATTTCGACGGTAAACGCGTTCATTTGATCAGGCCGATTGAGCGTTAAGGTACAGACGCGATCATCGTGAGCAACGGCTAATGTGTTGTAGGTATAGGTCATGGCGGCTTCCTGCGAATGATAAAAACAACGCCATTGACTATAGACCGAGCAGCCACACTTGGCGACCCCTTGCCCCGCCGACGGGTGCGCCGTACACTCAAAGGTTGCTATGGATGATGAGGGCAGTGCCAATCGTGGTTTTTTCTGATGATTCAGTGGGTATTGTCACACCGCAACGCGAGCATTTTGCCGCGCCGTTGCTGCTGGAGTGTGGCCGAACCTTGCCCAATTTTGATCTGATGGTCGAAACCTACGGCACGCTCAACGCCGACGCCTCAAATGCCATTTTAATTTGTCACGCCCTGTCTGGTAGCCACCATGCGGCGGGTTATCACAGTGCCAACGACCACAAAGCCGGCTGGTGGGATGAGTGTATAGGCCCGAATAAAGCCATTGATACCAATCGATTCTTTGTGGTGGCCACCAACAATATTGGCGGCTGTCATGGCTCGACCGGTCCAACCTCCATCAACCCTGACACAGGGCGCATTTACGGCCCCGATTTTCCATTGGTCACGGTGCGTGATTGGGTCAAAGTCCAGTCCATGCTCGCCGACCGTATGAGCATTGCCACATGGTATGCAGTGGTGGGCGGTAGTTTAGGCGGGATGCAAGCACAACAATGGGCGGTCGACTACCCCACTCGCCTTAAACATTGTGTGGTGATTGCCAGCACGCCCAAGCTGTCGGCACAAAATATTGCCTTTAATGAAGTGGCACGCCAGTCGATTTTATCTGACCCCGATTTTTGTGATGGGCGTTATCTTGAAAACGACACCTACCCACGCCGTGGCCTCATTTTGGCACGGATGGTGGGGCATTTAACCTATTTAACCGACGACGCCATGAAACAAAAATTTGGCCGCGACCTCAAGTCGGGCAAATTTATGTATGGCTATGATGTTGAATTTCAAGTTGAAAGTTATTTGCGCTATCAAGGTGAGCAATTTAGTAAAAATTTTGATGCCAATACCTATTTGATTATGACCAAGGCACTCGATTATTTTGATCCCGCGCGTGATCACGCCGAAGACCTGCGCCTAGCCTTAGCCCGTGCGACCTGTCGGTTTTTGGTGGTGTCGTTTACCACAGACTGGCGTTTTGCACCCAGCCGCTCGCAAGAAATCGTCGATGCGCTCATTGATAACGGTCAATCGGTGAGCTACATCGACGTCGATGCGCCCCAAGGACATGATGCGTTTTTGTTCCCTATTCCGCGCTATGTCCACACACTGCGCGCTTTTTTGCACGCAAATGAGGCAACTGTCGATGCGGCTTGATCAACGACTGGCCGAACGCTGGATCAAACAAGGCTCACGGGTCTTAGACCTTGGCTGTGGCGATGGCGAACTCTTGGCACATATGCAGCGCAAGCTTAATGTGCGAGGCTATGGCGTCGAAATAGACGAAGACAAAATCACCACCGCGATTGGTCGGGGACTGTCGATTATTCAACAAGACCTGAACCAAGGACTGGGGCGATTTGCTGATCACAGTTTTGATTTTGTGGTCATGGCACAAGCCTTGCAAGCTGTTGAAGCACCAGACAAACTGTTGCTGGACATGTTGCGCGTGGGACGTGAAGCCATTATCACATTTCCCAATTTTGCTCACTGGAAAACCCGCAGCTATTTG
Source organism: Pseudomonadota bacterium (assembly GCA_041165345.1). Taxonomy (GTDB): domain Bacteria; phylum Pseudomonadota; class Gammaproteobacteria; order Pseudomonadales; family Moraxellaceae; genus JBBKWH01. The sequence continues at coordinate 613 of JBEANQ010000229.1, read as the reverse complement.
GGTTTTCGCGGCAAAATGCCCGTCTCTGAGGCGCTACCGTACATGTGGTACGATACGCCCAATATTCATTTGTGTACCTTCCGCGATTTTGAAGCGCTCTGCCGCGCTCACGACATCCGGATTATTAATCGTCTTGCAGTCAATGGTGACCAGCAGGGCAATCGATTTATGAAGCACTTGCCCAATTTGCTGGGCGAAGTCGCGATCTACCGAGTGAGCCGCGCATGAAAACGCCAATGCTGAACACCCTTTTAGGTGTCTTGACCCTGACCAGTGCTGTACTGGTGACCACCGTGTCACACGCCGAACTGACCTCCAATGTGCCAGACGGTTCTGCTTACACCGCCATGCCCTTGCCTGCCCTACAAGCCGCAGCGAAGGCAGGCGACATGAAAGCCCAATTCTTTTTGGCCAACCGCTTTAAAGCGGGTGAAGGCATGCCACAAGACTTAAGCCAAGCCTTTGACTGGTACATGAAAGCCGCCCAAAAAGGGGCAGCACCAGCCCAACTCAACGTGGGCCAAATGTATGCGCGTGGCCGTGGCGTTGCGCGTGACATGGTGCAAGCCAAAATCTGGCTGCAAAAAGCCGCCAAACAAGGCGACAACCGTGC
>JBEANQ010000228.1:0-3301 GCA_041165345.1 Pseudomonadota bacterium | reverse complement strand
ACCCAGACGGTTATAAAATTGAGTTGATTGAGCGGCATTAAGCCAGCGCCTGTTTCTTGCAGACATAAAAAATCCCGATCAGATGATCGGGATTTTTTATGTCTTACTTCAGTCTTCAGTGCGTCACTGATTATGCATTGACGCTCTTTTTGGCTTTGCCAAACACATAGTCACGGGTTTTGATCTTGCGGGTTTCTAACCAGTAGCGCCATGTGTAACCGGGCCAGATGGCAAAGTTTTTGCCGCCATCTTGTTGGTACCAGCTGGTGCAGCCAGATGCCCAGACGGTGCCTTCAAGGCTTTTTTGCACTTGCGCATTAAAGACCTTTTGGGCATCAGCGCGAACATCCACAAAATCGGCCTTTTGCTTCTTCATGACGTTCATCATTTCAAGAATGTAATGCACTTGCGCTTCAATCATAAAAATAATCGAGTTGTGACCCAAACCGGTATTGGGGCCAACCAACTGGAACATGTTGGGATAGCCTGCGGTGGTGACGCCATAGTAGGACTCGGCACCGTCTTTCCAGTCATGCATCAGGTCACGACCGTCTAGGCCGGTACAGGCAAAGTCTTTCATGTAGATGCGTGGGTCGGTAATAAATCCTGTGCCATAGACGATGCAGTCAATGGGGCGTTCAACACCATCACGGGTGACAATACTGTGTTCGCGGACTTCAGCGATGCCATCAGTGACCAACTCGACGTTGGGACGGTTAAAGGTCGGCAGATATTTGTTTGAGATCAAAATCCGCTTACAGCCCAATACATAGTTGGGGGTCAATTTTTTGGCCAAGACGGGGTCTTTGACTTGATAACGAATAAACGCCTCAATGACTTTTTGGGCTTGTTTCATCAAGTTGGGTTTAAAAATCGGGAACACCCGCGATTCGTTTGACCAATACAGACGGGCGCGATGCAGGCGACGCAGGGCAGGAAATTTTGCAAAGATTTTCTTTTCAATCTCAAAGTATTTGCGCTCGTCACGGGGAATCACCCATGCCGGTGTCCGTTGCATCACATACAGTTGCTTGGTGAGCGGTGCAATCTCGGGCACATATTGAACAGCACTGCCGCCTGTACCAATCGATGCGACGTTTTTGCCAGTAAGGTCGTATTGATGATCCCATTGTGCTGAGTGAAATACTTTGCCTTTAAAGTTTTCAATGCCTTTTAGACGTGGAATCTGTGGCACATGCAGCGGGCCGGACGCCAAGACGAAGAATTTGCATTTGAGGGTATCTGTGCCATTGAGCGTGAGCGTCCAATAGGCGGTCTCTTGATCGTAATGCGCGGCGGTTACTTCAGTGTTAAAGCGAGCATAGTCGGCCAGCTTGTAGTCTTGTGCGGTTTTTTGGATATAAGTTTGGATTTCTTCCCAACCGGCATAGCGCTTGGTCCAGTCGTTTTTACCGACAAACGAGAACGAATACATATGGGATTGCACATCACAGGCGGCACCAGGGTAGGTGTTTTCGCGCCATGTGCCGCCAACGGTGTTGCCTTTGTCAATGAGAACAAAGTCGGTATTGCCTTCTTGCAGCATCCGAATGGCCATGGCCATACCGCCAAAACCTGCGCCAACAATGGCCATCTCAACCACTGGAGGTTGTCCGTTGTCTGTTGAGTGTGAAGAAAAATTCGGGGCTTTGGCGTTCATCGCGCACTCCGCTACAAGAGGGTGTTGGTCTGTGATTGACCGTGAATAGGCCAATAAAGCAACAGACGCTGGGGTTGCATCCAGAGGATTGCATACTAGACAACAATGCAAACGCAGGCCATGCTGGCGCTGACAGAAAAATTGACTTTTTCGGCAAGGGCGCATGACCACACGATCAGTTCTAGGGTTGCTGTATATTCTACGGGGAATGGAGGCGATAGGCGAGAGTAGCGCGCCTGCTTTGGCTCAATTTGGCTTATCAATAGACCAGCTTGACCCCACGGCACAGATTGACCGCCAACTGGAGCTGAGTATTCGGGTGGCCTTGGCGGCAAATTTGAGTCAACCGCACTTGGGTTTAAAGGTCGGTCAGTATTTTTCGCTGGCGGGATATGGACCGTTGATCATGCTGCTGTTGACCTGTCAAACCATCGGTGCGGCTGTAGAAACCGGTGTGGGGTATCAGGCACTCACGTTTTTGTATGGCCGGTTACGGGTGGATCAAACCGATGACCACGTTGCCTTGGTGTTAAGCCCACATATTTTGCCAGACCCTGCCTATCGTTTTTTGCTTGATGGTGAGATGGCCGGTACGTTCAAGCTGTTGCGTGATTTGCAGGCGTCGTTTGGTGAATCGGCTGGCCGTGTGCGGGTCGAGCTGCCGATTGATCCGCCAGCCACGCCCAGCGTCGTGGCCGAATACCGTCGTTATTATGGCGATGACGTCAGTTTTGGTCACACTGAAGGGCGCTTTATTGCACCTCGTCAGATTATGAGCCGCCCCATGTTGACCGCCGATTCGGCAGGCCATGCGTTATATCGACAGCAATGTGAAACAGCTTTACAGTCGCAACGTACGCATACCGCGACGTGGGCCGACCGCGTTCACGATTATTTGGGCTTATATGGGCATCATTTGCCCAGTATGCAGACCACCGCACAGGCGTTTGGCATGGCCGAACGCAGCTTGCGCTATCAGTTGGCGCAATGTGGTACGACATTTCGGCAACTGCGCGACACGTTGCGGCATCAACAAGCCTTGGCGCTGCTGGCCGACCGCCGTTTGTCTATTGAGCGCATTGCTGAACAATTGGGTTATGCGGAAGCCGCGGCGTTTATTCATGCCTTTGCCCGTTGGCAGGGCATCAGCCCTCATCAATACCGTTGTCAGGTGTCATCGCCTTGATCGGGTGATCTGCACGCGATTTGTCTTGTTTTGAAACATGCGTGCATGGCGTTTTGAGCGTTGATCCGCTAGCATTTCGCCCAACTGCGGAGTGCAACATGACCGACCTACATCTTTCTGCGCCTGCGGGCACGCTACAGGTTCGACCCGTCTGGCAAGACAGCGACACGCTGGTGGTGATTTGCCACCCGCATCCGTTGTTTGGCGGCACGATGGACAACAAAGTGGTGACCACCTTGGCGCGTTATTGGCGTGCGCGGGGGCATTCGGTGGTGTTGTTTAATTTTCGTGGGGTGGGCAGTAGCACCGGCACACACGACAATGGCTTGGGTGAGGTTGACGACCTGCGCACTGTGTTGGCATGGGCTGTGCAGCAAACGCCTGCTCGCCAACTGATTCTGGCTGGTTTTTCGTTTGGGGCGTATATTGCCGCTGCGGGTGCTGATCGCTTGTCA
>JBEANQ010000227.1:0-3311 GCA_041165345.1 Pseudomonadota bacterium | reverse complement strand
TCACATGGCTCAGGATTAGAGGAGGTGGGCGTGGCACTGAATGATCTGTCCATGATCAGGCCAGAATACGTTGATAGTGTCTCTTGGGCTATGATTTTCATGAGTTTAGTGCATTTGGGTTCAGCGCAAACCACAGAATGAACACATTCCTTAATATATGTAAGCCAAAGACAATTAGGACAAGTGGAATAGCACCTAATCCAATAAAAAGATCGACATATGAATTCAGATTGAAGCCTTTAAGATCGCAACCACTGGCTAAAATTCTCATTCTTGCCAATTTGCAACTTGGGCTAAATATCAACAAAGCGACCGCTGATGTGGCGACTAATAAGTAGCCAGACCAAGTGTAAAATTGGATAGATCTAAAAACCTGACCCAAACGACTTTCGGAAAAAAGCCGCTCGGTTTCCTTATATTTTGCATGAGTTTCTTTTCTGCCCATGTTAGGTCACTCAACTCTATTGCACCGCGCTGTCAAGGTTGCAACAACACCTCGGACCCGCCGCCAAAAATGCCGAGCGTGACTTAAAGCGACTGTCTTTTGCCACGCGGCTGTCAATTCAGTCCTAAAAATCCAACTGCTCAAACCGAACCCCTAACGCAGCGGCAATCTTCAGCTTGCTGGATTTGCGTAGCGTGCTGCTCGATTCTTGCTGTGCATACGCCGATTGAGTAATCCCCAAGCGCGTTGCAACCTCGACTTGACTCAGTTTGAGATGTTCGCGCCATGCCCGAATCGGTGTCCAGTCGTGGTCGAACACTGCATTGACCACCGAAGCGGGGACAGTCGGCTCGATGTGGGCTTGCTTTTTTAAGGCTTGATATTCGGCAATCGGCAACACCACAAACGCAGGGTGTCCACCGGCATCTCGAATAATCGTTAGTTCAGTATGTGCGTTCATCGCGTTTTTTCACCTCCTCAATACTCACCACTTGAATCACACCATCAAAATCAAAAAACACTCGATAGTGTCCCACGCGTAAGCGATACTGGTACTGATGATTGGTTAACGCTTTCACGTTAAGGCAATCAGGCATATGAACCAATTCGTCAATCTTGCCACGAATCTGTTTACCATGATCAGGATGGATTTTTCGGAGTTGCTTCAGTGCCTTGAGCGTATACTCAACTGAATTCATGTGGTTGTACCAAAAAACCATACAGGAGTACTATATTAGTTTTTAGCTAATAATTCCGCTGGTTTTACAAAAAATCAGCGCTGACAACTGACCTGCCAAATTGCCGATTGGGCTTGTTTGACCAGTTGCGTCTGGCTGAGTGACGCAAGGCTAACCCGTTGCGATGCAGCAGGCACGTCAAAACCAATCGTATCCAGCAGCGCCCACAGCAAATAATGCTTCACCGCAAAATTCATATTTTGTGCATTCACCAACGACGAAGTAACCATGCCCAACACCTGACCTTGTTGATTCAGCAACGGACTGCCACTCGAACCGGACTGAATCGGCGCAGTAAATTGCAACCGACCAATATCCTCTTGATAGCCGCGTAAACTCGAAATACAGCCCTGCGTGACTTGTAAATGACTGCCGATCAACCCCGATAACGGATAGCCCAGCACGGTGACCGATTCACCGAGTTCACCCGCGCGGCCTTGCTTGACGGGTAACACATGCGGCAAATCTTGCTCATTAATCAGCAACACCGCTACGTCATTGGGTCGATCCATCGCAATACATTGCGCAGTGCGGCGACCTTGTAGCGAACTGAGTTGAATCTGGCTGGCTTCATCGGCGACATGCGCACAGGTCAGCAAATGGCGTGGACTGATCGCAAAGGCCGTACCTGTCCATTGGCTGGGTTGGTCATGCGGGGTGGCGTGATCGGGCTGAGCGGTGGGGTGTTTTTCATCAAGGGCAAGCGACAAACGCCGACCCAATGCCGCCAAACCATAGGCAGAACCATCGGCCAGCGCCCGTGCTTTCCATTGACCTTGGCGACAATACAGCTCTAACACAATCATGGCACTGTCGGTGCAGCCTTGTAGCTGTGGCACATACGACGTGGCATCGGGTTGGATTGTTAATTGACAACTCACCTGCCCCAAGGTCGTCAAGCTGCTATAGCTATATAGCACCAACATCACATGCTGTGCCGACTCAGGCAGCCGGTTTAAGTCCATCCGCCAGCAGGCACCTTGGGCGGAGGGTTCGGCGGTTGCCCAATCTGTTGCTGTTTGTAAGTAAGCAGGGGTACAGGCCGGTTGACGCTGGGCATCCAGTGCTAACCACATTACGCCCAATTGCTCGGCCAACTGTTGCGAGCCGGTCACACTCACCTCAACCGATGGGGTCGCGCTGTGCAATGGCGTGTTGGCGCCCACCGTCAGGGTCATCATGCAGGTTCACTCACCGCCACGCTCACGGTCAGCGGGCGCACCACGACAGGTGAATGCAAGACAGGGGTAGGTACCGGCAGACCCAAGCGCCGTAACACACAAATTGCGGCCAAATTTAGACCGGTATGCAAGGTATAGCCAATTCCGCCGGAGGGTCTGGCATTGATTTCTAAAACATAATGCTGGCCATGTTGGTCGGCTTTGGTTTGCAGGTTAATCACGCCATCACAGCCAAATAACGCCACGACTCGTGTGGCTAACGCAATCACATCGTGTTCAAGCATTAAAACTTGGGTTTTATCGGCACGTTTATAACGGGCAACAGCAGCCACGACTGCACCGGCCTCACAGACCATATCGACCGAATACTCTTGACCGGACAAATACGGCATCACCAACATGGGTTGCGGATTGGTCTGAGCGCCATAGCTGTCAATCAGTTGTTGGGTATTCACCCGCCGATCATCAGGCGTTAAAAAACAGCGAAACAGCGGCAAGTCATCAACCAAACACCAAAAGCCCTCACCAAAGATTCCGCGCACGGGCTTCACACAGAGCGTATAGCTGGGTTCGGGATTGTCTCGATGTTGTGCCACAATAGCCGCCATCTCTGCACCAGACTGCACCACCCATCCCCCCGCAACCGCAATGCCTGCCGCCTCACACCGTTGCACAAAGCGGTCTTTGTAGTCTAGATCCAATAAATCTTGGCTAGACAACCCACCGGTGATTAAGACAATGCCCAAGCTATCAAAGGCCGCTCGATGCGCTTCGTAGACGTCCCCACGCCGACACGCCCACACCAGTTTGATGGCATGTTGCTGTGCCATGTCCAACACCCACGCCACGCGTTCAGCATCGTCGGCGGGTTCTTGCCATGACTGGTCGGCACAATCGGTGATCTCGGGGCGATGCTTACGATGCGACGCATACAAGGCCACATCGGGG
>JBEANQ010000226.1:0-3357 GCA_041165345.1 Pseudomonadota bacterium | reverse complement strand
ATGGCTTTGGGTCACCAGAAAACCAAAGTTTTTTGGACTGTCGGCGCTGTGCGTGGACTGGATGCTGATGGGTGCTGGGTTGATGTTCAGTACACCGACCGCGCCATGTGTACTGAACTGACAGATCGGATCAGCATCATGCAGCAAGCCCAAGATAAGTCTTGGCGCGTGGCAGGGTCTGTAAATGGCCACACCCACAAGGCGTATGGAGACACCATAGAACAAGCAGTTGCACGCTGCGTGGTGTTAATGCAGCTGGGGCATGAAGCAGAAGTACCGGATGAATTGGCAGTACAGGCAGATCAAGCATGATTAGCCTGACCAAACACAAACCATCCTACAGCGCCGCCCTACGCGTTCTGCGTCATAGCCTGATTTTGATGCTGATTGCATTCGTGTTGCCCATGCTCTCATTGATTGCCGGAAATACCACCACGGGCAAAGTGGTACTGCAATTGACTGGTATCGTGATTGGGGTCATCTGGGGTCTCATGATCATCGTACAAGCCGAAGCACGGCGGCAAAACGACAAGGCGCATGAGTGATGGAAATGATATGTGCAGTCACGCACATCGACCTGATTGATAAAGAAGATTTGGCAATCAGTGCGGAGGCTATCAGTGGCGTCTCATGCAACCCATACGCAGACGACGCACCCAGCGGTTTTAACGTGCGTCTTGGTGACCTGACCATTGCTTTGCCAACACAAGCAGCCATGGAGCTTGTGCTGGTGTTGGCTGATGCGACGGGGTTTGTTGTGACTGATCCTGAGCCTACAGAGGGGGAATATTAATGCAAATGAACAAACCAGATGACCAACCAGAGGTCAGCAGACTTGGTGGCCGCAAGCTCTGGGAATCATCGCAGTTTCGGCAAAGTGAAATGTACCAAGAGACATTAGTGCTCATGAAAGCCGAAATTGAGACTTACGCTGAATTATTCATGGACTCAGTAAAAGAAGCGGCATTTGCGGGGGTTGAATTTGATGACCTTGAAATTGGTCAGTTCATTGCAAAGTCAAATTATGACCAACTCACAAAGCGCGACGGTTTTGCGCCAGAAGACCACCATTATGCAACCGATAACGCAGGAAGATTTTTGAAAGTCAGAGGCTTTATGCTTGCAAACAAAGATAAAATATTAAAGATGCGCAATGACCGCATCAACATTCAGCAAATCTCTAAAATTCTGATGATAGGCGCAGAAACAATAAAGCAATTTTTAGATGAATTTGGTGATGATAATGCTGTTAGACAGCAACACATCATGACCAGTGACCAGAATGATCGAATTAAAAACATGACTGCTGATGATCGCCTTGAAATCGCAAAACATGCCATTGCTTGCGGCAACTATACCAAAACCGCCGAGACATACGGCATATCTCGAACAACCATCCGCAAATACATTCGATCTTTTGGACTATCTAAGTTAGCACCTGAGGCTGACAACGATCTTGGCAGCACATCATGAAACCACCAGACCTACTCATCCTGATCGTGTTTTGGATCGGCGCAGGTTTTTTACTGCGCCAATCACACAGCCTATTTGTCGATGCCCGTGCATTGCTCAAAAAGACCAAAAGACGCGATCCAGAAACAATGGCCGCCGTGCAATCTGGCCTACTCCACTCGCTGACATTGGCCACGCTGGCGATTGCGGCCGCCATTCGCATGTTGTTCGTTTTGGGGATGATCCAATGACCTATACAGGGACAAATCATGATTCGTGAAATCGGAAGATTAACCGGCCTTGCCCTTGATTGGGCGTTGGCTGTGGCAATGGGTTGCACAGCAATCCGGCAGCAGCACACACGTACATTAGATGGGCCTGTCAAAATTGATGCGCGTGATCCTGATGGTTTTTTTATCCGCGTTGATCACACCGACCCAATTGTTTTTATGCAGCTAGTGAAGACCTATAAGCCGGACATCGGCTTCTGTCCGGACGGAACATGGCGGGTGCATGTCCGTGACCCCAAAGGAGGTCGTGAATTTATCACTCGATGGAGTGAAAACCTTGAAGAAAATCTAGCGCACTGCGTCGCCATAATGATGTTAGGCCACGAAATCGAAATACCAGATGATCTACCGGAGAAAGCAGCATGAGCGAACCAACCAACATTGATCAAGTGCTAATGGCAATGTCTCAAGAGGCAAACCGTAAGGCAGCTCAGTCGGAACTTTATCAATTCCTGACTCAACAACCAGAAAAATTCGACACCCCTGATTCACTGTTCTTTTCGTGCTTCTACGACTCATATGAAGCGGTCAAGGCGGCACTCAAGCATGTCAAAAAAACAGATGATTGGCAGTACATACAGATATTTATGAACTGGCAGTTTTTTAAATCGCATATCCAGATTCTGTGCACAAAATTTGAGGGTAGTTTTGCCTGTGCCGACAAATCGTCAAGCATCCTCTACCGCTACATTGGGACGCGCCTAAGTCAGCCTATTAACTGGCCAAGTGACGTGTACTACATGCCGCGCTTTGGTACACAAGAACAATGGTTTGCTTTTGTCGAGTCCCTACTCTATTTGCACGTTGGCAATCCAACAAAATACATCACCGCGCTTAATGACTTAATGCGTGCTGGAGACTTGGCAAAAACTCAAAATGGTGCGGTATGAACAAAGTACACAACAAACACCACAAGACCGCCCCGCGTGACGCCGTCTATATCGGTCGTGGCAGTGTATGGGGCAATCCATTTGTGATTGGACAAGACGGCACGCGGGATGAAGTCTGTGACCGTTTCGAGCGTGAAATCTTGCCAACGCTTGACCTGTCCCTTTTGCGTGGCCGTGATCTGGTTTGCTACTGCAAGCCATACCGGTGTCATGGCGACTCCATATTAGCCGCCATAGCACAGGCAGATGGTGCCAGCCATGAATAAGCACGTCTTGGGCATGGCAATGGCGATTCTTGGGTCTGCTGACCCGAATTTAATGCCTTACGGTCGGTCTGTCACATTCACACCTAGCGCACCCAGCCACCGACCTAAAAACCAATCAGATGACGATGCACTGGCCAAGGCTGAAGCAAAACGCCAGCGCAAAAACTCAAAGCGTGCCGATCATGCCCATGGATAACACCATCCCATTTCAACACCCGAAGCTGTGGCAAAACGGGTATGACGCGGCATCTCAAAAGTTTGAACCGCAACTGGTACAACTGGCACATTTGAAAGATGTAAATGAAAGCCTGTACAAGGCCAACGACGAACTAAGTAATGAAAATGAAGCCTTGCATAAGACCAACCGTGACCTATGTGATGAGGTAAATCAGTTGCTTAAAGCAAAAAATGAAATACTGACCGCATTGTTTCTACTCACACAACATTGCATGGACACGG
>JBEANQ010000225.1:0-3413 GCA_041165345.1 Pseudomonadota bacterium | reverse complement strand
TGACGTACTTGGCGCATGGGGCAGGTGCTGTTCATGCATTTGAGCCCGTTCGTGAGCATTTTGATCGTCTGGTAACGTTGCAAGACAGTCAGTTGCAGGTGTACCAAGTGGCTTTGGGTCAAAAGAATGAACAAGCGTCGTTGGTATTGTCAACCAAGCATCGCCAAGGTAGTACCTTGAAGTCAGAAATGATTGAGACGTTTCCAGCAGTATTTGGCGAGCAACATATTTATCAAACCACGCAGGTGATGGCGCTAGATCAGATTTTGCCCGATGTGATATTTAACTTTATTAAGTTAGATATTGAGGGAGCCGAGGCAGATTGTATTCGTGGCGCGCATCAACATTTGCGTCATCCTCAACTACGGGTGTTGCAAGTGGAGCTGTATGATCGATTTTTTGCTGAAGCCGATGAGTTATTAAGACCTTATTTTGCACATGTGTATCGGGCGGCGTTTGATCCCAATCTTAAACAATTGGTACTGTTACCCGTGAGTGTTCAGCCCCCTGTATCGCTAAAATCCCTACCGCCGATTTATGTATATAGCAAGCAGCCGTTGAGTGATCATTTGTCGTTATGACAACACAATCAGACTATGCAGTGCGGGCATGGCTGTTCATGATGCTGTTTGTGGTCAGTAATTGACATGATAGGGCTACCACCGTGAATGATTGTGATCGATACGCCTTGATTGGGTTAGGGGTGATGTTGAGTGTATCGCCCGTGCAAGCAGCGGTGAGTCTGCCTGTGCAGCGGCTGGATCATGTGCACGTGAACACTATTTTACAGCAGCAGGGTGAGTATCATCTGGCACGTGGAGTCTTTGAGGTCGATGGTACGATTGTGCTGCCTACAGGTGCGCGTTTGAGTGGAGCAGGGCGAGGCCGTACACTCTTGCGTTTGCAGGCGGGTGTAAATCAAAACCTGATTGAAAGCGAGGGATTTGCACAACTGACGGGCACTTCTCAGCTACAAGCTGCGCCATCGGCCATCAGTATTGTCGATTTAACGTTAGATGGGGGGTATTTATCAACCGACTGGGCTGACCCCACCGTAGCATTAGGCAATCAAAAAGGCCATTGTATCGCCCTGTATGCCCGTCAATATGACATTGATGTCGAAGCCAATAATTGTCCACAAAATATGTTGTATAGCGAAGGCCAAGGGGTGCGCACGCATGTGGAGGTGGACAGTAATATTCGGATAACGGGTCGAGTGTCGGGTGAGTCTTGTGTCGTCTTTCGCGGGCCTGCTGATATCTTGCTTGAAAAAGCAGTTTTGGGAAATTGCGGTTATCGTCCACCTCAATTGGCGACGGCAACCACGTACCCTGCATATGACGGTGTCGTGATTGATCAAACGCCTCCATATCAGGGCACACTGGAAATTGGTTTTTTGCATGTCTACGGTGTCTTTAACGGTTATGGGCTAAAAACACTTGGCAATCCGCGCCTCAAGGCTAGTCATGTGGTATCAGAAAGTAATCGTGGAGGCATCTGGTTGAGTGAGTGGACGTGGGGGGCGATGAGTCTGGTGGATATCCATGCCAATGGCTTCTGTCGCATGTCAGCCACCCGTTATTGTCAGCCCGCACTGCCTTATGCCGGATTACGCATTGATAGTCGGCACGGATTTACCATTGGGCACGCCATGATTATGCGTATGCCGCAATCTCTGGATTCTGGTGAAGCCATTGTCTTAAATGGCCGTGGCAATAGTGTGCAAGCACAGTGGATAGATGTGACTCACAATGCACCAACTACACCACAGATTCGTTTGTTGGGTCAGCACAATGAGTTGCATCTAACGGGTGAAGGGGTACCCATCGCGTTAATCGATTGGCCGGATCACCTATCAAATCGATTGACGATGTCGTCGGTCGTACAGCCATAGGATGCCCGTGTGTCTACAGTAGTTCCGACAGGTGATGCAACAGTAATAGGAGTCATCTCGTCAGGGATATGGCACATTCCGTATCTGGCGTTATTTTTGCCGTTACCCGTGCATCGGGTCTTTTGGCATCTGCCACACCAACTGGATCGGCCTGTGGTGGTGGGCTGGGGCAGACGGCCTAGTTTTGATCACGCCGCAGCGTATGCTCGGCGTCATGCGTGTCCCGTATGGACGCTAGAAGATGGGTTTTTGCGCTCAATAGGTTTGGGCAGTCAAGGTTATGCGCCGCTGTCATTAGTGATTGATGATTTGGGTATTTATTTTGATGCCTACCAGCCCTCTCGGTTAGAGCGCCTGATTGAGCAAGGTGTCGATGAAACCGTACGCGCGCACGCATGTATTCAACTGATTCAGCAGTATCAGTTGTCTAAGTATAATCATGCACCCATCAAAAACATCCAGACGACAGCGCATCAACTGAATATTTTAGTGGTCGATCAAACTGTGGGTGATCAGTCCGTCGCGACCGGAGGAGCAACGGCCGATAGTTTTGTGCAGATGCTACAGACGGCTCAACATAACCATCCTGATGCGATGATTTGGATCAAAACGCATCCCGAGGTCAGTGCCAAACAAAAAAAAGGCTATTTGTCGGATGTCATGCCTTCCGCGCGGGTCCAGTTGTTGACCGAGGCCATGAATCCGATTGCGTTGTTGGCGCACATGGATGCGGTGTATGTGGTGAGCTCTCATCTGGGTTTTGAAGCATTAATGTTGAATAAACCAGTGTATTGTTTTGGCGTGCCTTGGTATGCCGGTTGGGGGCTAACCCAAGATCAATATGCGCCATTGCATTTATTACAGCATCGCCGTCACGTTCCGCGTACCTTAACCCAGCTATTTACAGCCGCTTATATTCAGTATGCGCGGTATATTAACCCCATCACTGCACAGGCTTGTTCAATTGAAGAGGCAATGGACTGGTTGATTCGTTCGGTGTATTGGAATCGCCAGTTGCAAGGCGATTTTTATGTATTGGGTTTTAGCCGTTGGAAAGTCAAATATCTGAAGAAAAAACTCAACCTGCCTGCACTGCATTGGCGCTCAGTCAAGCGCTTGCCCTCAAAAATCCCAGAATCCTCTCAGGTGATGGTGTGGGGGCGGTATCCGATTGACCCCTTATTGGCTCAGCGCCATCGTATTTGGCGTATGGAAGACGGTTTTATTCGGTCGGTTGGGTTAGGGGCTAAGCTCATTCGACCGATGTCTCTAATGCTGGACTCAGAAGGGATTTATTATGATCCGGTTCGACCATCATTACTCGAAACATGGTTGAATCAGGCGGTATTGTCTCAGCAGCAGCAGCAGCGGGCGCGGGTATTGATCCAGACCATTATTGATTTGGCCATCAGCAAATATAATGTGGGTGAGGCTGAGGCATGGCCGATTATTCCCACAGGGCGGCGTTGTATTTTGGTTGCAGGCCAAGTCGAAGATGACGCGTCGGTTCGTTGTGGGG
>JBEANQ010000224.1:0-3415 GCA_041165345.1 Pseudomonadota bacterium | reverse complement strand
AATGGCGCTGTGGACTGTCGATGGCATGCAGTTTTATGCCGATTTGGCACAGGTATTAGATGCCAAAAACCCGATTTTAGGATCACGCATTCTACAAGCCTTGTCGCGGTGGTATACCTTGAGCGCACCCATGCAGCAACAGGCCCGTGATATCTTGCTGGCATTACAGGCGCAAGTGTCGTCCAGCAGTGTGACAGAGACGCTGGGGCATTTGCTGCGCGCAGGCTAGTGGTTTCGCAGGCATCAGGTCGATCCGTCTATAAAAAATCCCCCAGATCGGTGTTCGGTCTGGGGGATTTTTTTATGGCTGTCTTAATGGCGGATGCTGTGCCGCACGATCAAGTCAGGTTTGGCTAAGGTCAATGCGGTCTTAATTTGGCTGAGTGGATTGTGGTAGTCGTTTGGAATGGGGTAGACCTGCCCGCTATGGGTCACCAACTGATACTGTGCTTTGGTCGCAAGGTCTTGCTGTGCGGGGCATTCAAGCGCCATGAGGTCACTCATCGGCAGTTGATAGTTGAGCGCACGGTGCTTGGGGTGACGACACTGCACCTGCGTCCGCGTGATTTGATACAAAAACCGCGCCATATGCCGCCGGTTCCACACGCCGACCACCCAAAGGCCGGCCCAATACAACAGTGTGCCTGCAATCAGCGCCGGACTCATCAACGGGCCAATTTGGCGTTCGGTGGTCAGCCACACAAACAACAGTGGCAACAGCGGAAAAAACGCCGCACCGAGCAACAGGTCTTCACCTAATGCGCGGTACGTGTGTTGATGTTCAAACAGCGGGGTGTCAATCATGCAGACATTGCCAATCTAAAACCGCGATCATTCGCCTAGGAGGCAAGCGTACCCACCCCGAACGTTTGATGCAATTGCTCGGTGAGTTGTTGCCGTGCGTTGATGAAGCCATCAATGCCGCCTTGTAGCAGTTCAAACGCCATGGGATTGTGTTGATGCTGTTGATCAAAGGTGGCTGGGTCGATGGTTTGGCGTGGCATGGGGTCACTGATCATGTGTGCAGAAAGAACCTGATCAAGTGTCCCGTGCATGGTTGCCAGTTGATCCAGCAACGCAGGGGCGATGGTCAACAGGTCACAACCGGCCAAGGCAATAATTTGGGCGGTACTGCGAAAACTCGCGCCCATGACTTCGGTTTTGTAGCCATGTTGTTTGTAGTAGGCATAGATCTGTTTGACAGACAGCACCCCCGCGTCTTGTTCAATGGCAATGTCGGTACGGCCTTCAGCCTTTTTTTGCCAGTCTAAAATACGCCCGACAAACGGCGAGATCAGGGTAATACCGGCTTCACCACAGGCAACCGCTTGGTGTAAACCAAACAACAGGGTCAAATTGCAATGAATGCCTTCTTGTTCAAGTTGTTCGGCGGCTTTGATGCCTTGCCATGTTGAAGCGATTTTAATCAGGACGCGTGCGCGGTCAATACCGGCGGCTTCATATAAGCCAATCAGTTCGCGGGCTTTATGGATGGTGGCGTCTGTGTCGTAGGACAGGCGGGCATCGACTTCGGTGGAGACCCGACCGTCAATCAGTTTTAAAATTTCAATGCCCAGTTGGACGGTCAACAGGTCAATCATGCGTTCAATCAGGGCGTCTGCTTGCCAGCCTTCTTGGCTCGCCTGTTGATGTGCGGCATTAAGCATGGGGATACTGCTGGGCAAGGCGGCGGCAGCGGTAATCAGTGACGGGTTGGTGGTGGCATCGATGGGACGTAAGCGGGCAACCGCAGAAAGGTCGCCGGTATCTGCCACTACGGTGGTCATCTGTCCCAGTTGTTTAAGTAGGCTGGTTGTGGTCATTGCAAAGTCCATGCTGAATATCCTTTTGATGGTTAATATGTAGCACGCTATGTCGCCAGTCGCTAGCCTGATTCAGGCGACTGGTGTGCATTTACGCGGTTTTTACAGGATCAACCGTGGTTTTGTTGCGGGTTGTGCGGGGGATGGCAGTGCAAACGCCCCTGAGATTTTTGCTACACTTCACGACCTGTAGAATTCGGGATGCACCCATGACATCGACAACGGACGGCGAAGGCTGGCGCAATGGCATGACGCCACACGCAGCACCGCCCTTGACTGAGCTGCGCGACCAGATTGACGCGGTTGATCGGCAGTTACACCAATTGCTGAACCAACGTGCGCGACTGGCAGAGCAAGTCGCTCGTTCAAAAATGGCGGTCGAGACCGATCCGGTGTTTTATCGTCCTGAGCGTGAGGCACAGGTGTTGCGGGCGGTGATGGCGCGTAACGAAGGGCCCTTGGGTGATGAGACCGTCGCGCGTTTGTTCCGTGAGATCATGTCGGCGTGCTTGGCCTTAGAAGCCCCGCAAACGATTGCGTTTTTGGGGCCAGAAGGCACGTTTACTCAAGCGGCAGCACTCAAGCACTTTGGGCATGCGGCGGTCAGTCGGCCACAGGCCACCATTGACGAGGTGTTCCGCGAAGTTGAGGCGGGCAGTGCGCATTATGGGGTGGTGCCGGTCGAAAACTCTTCTGAAGGCGTGGTGAATCACACCCTCGATTGTTTTATTGGGTCGCCTTTAAACGTGATTGGTGAAGTGGAGCTGCGCATTCATCACAATTTATTGATTGCCCCCAGCACACGGCCAGACGCCATTACCAAAATTTATTCGCACCAGCAGTCCTTGGCACAGTGTCGTAAATGGCTGGATGCGCATTATCCGCAGGCCGAGCGTGTGGCCGTCAGCAGCAATGCCGAAGCCGCCCGACGCATTAAAACTGAGTGGCATTCTGCTGCGATTGCCGGTGAAGTCGCCGCCGAGCAATACGGCCTGACCGCCTTACATCGCAATATTGAAGACAACCCCAGCAACACCACACGGTTTTTGATCATTGGTCGTGAGCGGGTGCCTGTCAGCGGGAATGATAAAACCTCGTTGTTGATCGCCGCGCATGACCGTGCGGGGGCATTGCTCGAAATTTTATCCCCGTTTGCCGCGCATGGCCTGTCACTGACCAGTATTGAGACCCGCCCTGCATTACCAGACAAATGGGCGTATGTGTTTTTTATTGATTTAAAAGGCCATCAAGACGACCCCAAAGTGGCCGCCGCTTTAGCCGAGATTCGCCCACAGGTGAAAGAATTGCGCGTGTTGGGATCGTATCCTTGCGCCGTTTTATAATGATTGGTCAAAGCATCAGGAGAGCATGATGTCATGTCAAGAACAACAGAGCGGCCTCAGTGCCCCATCTATATTGCCTGCCAATCAGGGGATTGCGCGTATTTCGCCGTATCAAGCCGGTAAGCCGATTGACGAACTCAAGCGTGAGCTAGGACTGACCGACATTGTCAAGCTGGCCAGCAATGAAAACCCGCTGGGGTGTTCGCCCCATGCTTTACAGGCCATGCAAGCAGCACTGGCCGAGGTGGG
>JBEANQ010000223.1:0-3424 GCA_041165345.1 Pseudomonadota bacterium | reverse complement strand
ATTTTTTCGGTGGCGTTTTTATTTTGATTTTTTATATATTGATTTATTTAAAACTTAGGCTATTTTCTAGGATGATTCACTGGAACGCGACGATCTTATCGCTATTGTTTGAACGTTCCTTTTTGGGTTCTCGATTAATTAAATAATGCTTAGGCTATTTTTTGGTTTTCGGTGATTAAAAAGCCCCCAGAACGGAGGCCTTTTAACCATTGCGCCGATGCAAAACCTTACCGAATGCTGATGTTTAAGCCTGCTTGTGCCGCAAGGCCGGTAAAATCAGGGAAGCTGGTTGCAACGGTTTCGGTGCCATGAATGGTAATTGGACCGCTGGCACGCAACGCAGCCATTGCAAAGCTCATGGCGATGCGATGGTCATGGTGGCTTTCAATCTCGCCACTACCAAAGATGGGGGCTTGGCTACCCGCTTGACCTTTACCTTGGATAATCATGCCATCTGCTGTGGGGGTGCAGTCAATGCCCAAGGTTTTCAAGCCATCGGCCATGACTTGAATGCGGTCTGACTCTTTGACCCGTAGTTCTGCTGCGCCGGTCAGGATGGTCTGCCCTTCTGCACAGGCGGCAGCAATAAAAATTGCCGGAAATTCATCAATCGCCAACGGTACTTGGTCTTCAGGAATATGAATGCCTTTGAGTGTGTTGGCTTTGATCCGAATGTCAGCAACGGGTTCGCCACCCGCCATGGCTTGGTTTTCTAGGCTGATATCTGCGCCCATTTGACGCAAAATTTCCAGTACGCCCGTGCGCGTCGGGTTAATGCCAACTTGACGTAAGGTGACATCAGACCCTACCGCAATCGCTGCGCCAACCATAAAAAAGGCGGCAGATGAGATATCTGCGGGAACTTGAATGTCGGTTGCGGTCAGTGTGCCGCCGCCTTGAATGCTCACCACGTTGCCGTTGACCTCGACCGGATAACCAAAGGCCTTGAGCATGCGCTCGCTATGGTCACGGGTCGGTTCTGGTTCGACCACGGTAGTGGTGCCCTCTGCCCACAGACCAGCCAGCAAAATGCCAGACTTCACCTGTGCTGACGCCATCGGCAAATCATAATGAATGCCCTTAACGGCTTGCTTGCCGCTAATGCTGACCGGTGGTGTGCCGCGCTCGCCGGTGGTTTGAATCTGTGCGCCCATCAGACGTAGGGGCTTGGCAATGCGTTCCATGGGGCGTTTGGTCAGTGAGGGGTCACCGGTGAGGACGGTATCAAAGGACTGTGCCGCCAAGATGCCCGACAACAACCGCATACTGGTGCCAGAGTTGCCCATATACAACGCACCCACAGGTGGTTTTAAGCCATGTAAACCCACACCATGAATGGTGACTTCGCCATTTTTGGGGCCTTCAATCACAACGCCCATGTCACGGAAGGCCTGCAAGGTCGCCAGTGCGTCTTCGCCTTCCAAAAAGCCCGAGACGTGAGTCACGCCTTCTGCCAACGCACCAAACATAATGGAGCGATGCGAGACCGATTTGTCACCCGGAATGGGAAGGCTGCCATTGAGTTGGCCGCCGGCTTGAACAATAAATTGCTGAGTCACAGTGGTGGTTTCCATATACGGGGTTTTGGCAAGCATGTGGGTAAAGTGTTTACGCGCCGATTGCGCACGGGTCAGTAGTCCGGTCAGTCCAGCGGAGTCCTGTTGTTCGATCAAGCGGCGTAGCTCGTGCAGTTGCTGCTCAAAGGCATCGACGGCACTCAAAATGGACGTTTGATTGGCAAAGAAGATGTCATGCCACATTTGTGGGTCGCTGGCGGCAATGCGGGTAAAGTCACGAAACCCACCTGCCGCATAGCGAAAAATGTCCAGATTGTCGGTGCTGCTGGCCAGTTGCTCGACCAAGGTAAACGCCAACAAATGCGGCAAATGGCTGGTTTGCGCCAAGATCGCGTCATGGCGCTCGACGGTCATGGTCAACACATCGGCGTGCGCGGCGCGCCACATATGGGTCACACGGGCAATCGCGTCTGCACTGCTAGAAGGCAACGGGGTGATGATAATTTTATGGTGCGCAAACAATTGCGCATGGCCAGCCGCAACGCCGGTTTTTTCACCCCCTGCAATCGGATGCGCAGGCACAAACCCACTCGGCAATACCGCACCAAACACCGCCAATGCCGCTGCAACCACATTGCCCTTGGTGCTGCCCACATCGGTCAAAATGGCATCGGTGCGCATATGCGGCGCAATGGCACGCAATACTGCTTCAGTCGCACAGACCGGCATGGCCAGCACAATCAGGTCGGCGTCTTGCACGGCTTCGGCAGGATCACGAAAACCCGCGTCAATCACGCCCAAACGCTTGGCTTCTTCCAACGTGCTGGCCGAGCGCGTACTGGCGACAATCTCACCCGCCAAACCTTGTGCACGCAACACACGGGCAAGGCTTGACCCGATCAGCCCTAAACCAATAAACGCGACTTTATGAAACATCAGGCTCATGCGCCGTCTTCCGGTGCCAGTCCTAACACTTGTGCCAAGGCGACCAAGAAGCGTTGATTCTCGGACGGCAAACCAATCGAGACCCGAATGTAATCGGGCATGCCATAGTTGGTGACTGGGCGAACAATCACGCCCTTTTTCAGTAAGGCATTAAACACGGCCACGCCGTCACGCTCACCATGTTTGGCAATTTTGATGCTTAAAAAATTGGCATGGGAGGGAATCCACGTCAAATGCAACTCACGCAGACCGGCCTCGAGCTGTGCCATGCCGGTGCGATTCATGTGACGGCTTTGCTCAACAAAGTCGGTATCTTGCAGCGCTGCACTGGCGGCAGCCAACGCCAAGGCATTGACGTTAAACGGCTGACGCACGCGATTGAGCAAATCGCTGACATCGGCACTGGCCAGACCAAAACCCACACGCAACGAGGCCAAGCCGTAGGCTTTGGACAGCGTACGGCTAATCAACAGATTGCTGTGTTTTTGCAAAAATTTAAGGCTGTCAAAATGCTCAGGAAAGTATTCAACGTAGGCTTCATCTAACACCACCAATACGTTGCAAGGAATCTGGCGCATAAACGCCGCAAACTCGTCTTCAGCAAACCATGTGCCGGTGGGGTTGTTGGGGTTGGCAATAAAAATCACGCGGGTGTCGTCCCGCACGGCCTTGGCCATTGCAGGTAAGTCATGGCCAAAATCTTTGGCGGGCACTTCAATGCCCACAGCCCCGACTGCTTGCACCACCAATGGATACACGGCAAACGCATGTTGGCTATAAATCGCGCTATTGCCAGCAGCCAAAAACGTCCGTGCCACCAACTCTAGAATGTCGTTTGACCCATTGCCCAAGGTAATTTGGTTGACTGCAACCGCCAACAACGCATGGATGGTCTGCTTGAGCACAAAGCCGTTGCCATCCGGATAACGTCCCACCTCGGCCAGTGCTGCTTGCATGGCCTG
>JBEANQ010000222.1:0-3519 GCA_041165345.1 Pseudomonadota bacterium | reverse complement strand
GGATAGAATCGTCATGGTGGATTGAGAACCAAGAACTGGGCGACCTTGGTCTTGAAATTGGCGCTCATCTTGTCAATTGGATCAAAGACAGCCAAGCCAAGCCAGAAGCAAGGCCAAATGAAACTACGTTAGAACATCAGGCACGAATTGAAGCCATTGCAGAAGCAACAATATTTCCCGAGCAGCCCATCACACAAAACCCCGTTTTGATTGAAGTCAGTCTGAATGAAGTGGTGGTCACGATTGACCCGACCATTGCTGAATGCCGAGAAGTCATGAGATCCAGTCCATTTAGTCGCCATGCACTCAGCAATCGTTACAGCGTGCAAACCGGTACAGAAAAGATGGGATGCTCCTATGACCGCGCCGCGCAAATTGCCGCTGAACTGCTGGAGGCAAAATTACCCATTCGGATGTTTTCAGAACAAGCCCGTGCAAAACTGCTGAATGCAGACTATGAGCCATACCAGAAAGAATGGATTGCACATGCGGTAGATGGAAGCATTGTCATCCCTCATTTTTACAATGATTCGCTGTATACAACCATTCGCAAAATCAAAGGCAGCAAATGGAATAGGGTGCAAAAGCGCTGTGAAGTGCCAGCAAGCGCGTATGAGGACGTTCTGGGCTTTGCTGAGGTTCATGGCTACAAAATCACTGGTAGCGTGCTTAAACAGCTTGAGGATGCCAAGCAAATAGCTGAAATGGCCTTGCTTAACCCAACCAGCATCACTGCTAAAAAAGCCGAGCCCAAACCACGCAAAGCTAAACGACCAGCACTGAGCAAAGAAATGGCTCCCGTTGCTGCTGCTGACAGCTTGCTTGATGATGAATAAGCGCTGGAACACCACCACGGCATTAATGACGCACCAAAGCCATGCTGTGGCCAAACTAACGCCCCTAAAGGTCGGGGCGTTATACATGGAGATGGGCACTGTCAAGACTCGAACAACCATCGAGCTTGCCAAATTGCGAAAACACAAAATTGATCGGGTGATCTGGTTTTGCCCGGTGTCGATCAAAAACACGATTGCCAAAGAGTTTTTGAAACACACAACGTGTACCGAACAAGATATTTTGATTTTTAAGAATTCAACCAACAGCCGCACACGCGGCCTATCCGATAAATTTTGGGTAGTGGTTGGCATTGAGAGCATGAGTTCATCAGTCCGTACCATCAGCGCCATTCAATCGCTGATCACCGACAAAACCATGGTGGTGGTCGATGAATCTACCTACATCAAAGGTCACCGTTCTTATCGTACGCGTCGGATCACACTGTTGGCTAAATTGGCACGGTACCGCATGATCTTGACTGGCACGCCGATGACCCAAGGCCCAGTTGACCTGTTTGCACAAATGAATTTTCTATCCCCCCAGATTTTGGGCTATGACAGTTTTTACACGTTTGCCAACAATCATTTGGAGTACGAACAAGTCAGAATGCCGGATGGTACAAAGCGCGACTCTAAGCGCATCCAAAACACACATAACACCGATTATCTGGCCGCAAGGATTGCACCTTATGCCTATCAGATCAAAAAATCTGAATGTCTAGATCTACCCAAAAAGATCTATACCTCGTATGAGTACACACTGAGCAACACACAACGCTGCGCATACGAGCAAGCAAAAGAACGCTTTGCGGTTAATCTGATGAACCAAGACGACTGGAGCACGTCCAGCATCGCCATTTTTCAATTGTTCAGTGAGCTGCAATCCATCGTTTGTGGCTTTTTGACGCTGAGTGGCAAGACGGTGACGTTCGATCATGGCCGTGTCCAGCTGCTGGAGCAAACCGTGGCCGACATTGATCCATCTGAGCGCGTGGTGATTTGGGCAAAATACCATCACTGCATTGACGAGATCACCGAGGCATTGACAGCCAGTTATGGTGAAGATGCTGTGGCACGCTACGATGGTCGGCTCAGTGAATCCAGACGCGAAAAAGAGTTGCAGCGATGGGTTGATTCAGGCCGTTTTCTCGTCGGCACACAGGCGGTAGGTGGGCATGGTCTGAATGAAATGGTCATTGCCAGCCACGTTATTTTTTATGCCAACGGATTTAAATACAGCGAACGCCTACAGGCCGAAGACCGAACCCACCGTATTGGACAAACCAAAAGCTGCTGGTACGCCGACCTATACGCTGAAAACACCATTGATGACCGAATCAGTAGCAACCTCAGCACCAAAGGATGGACGCTTAAATCGTTCATGACGCGCATGGAGCAGCTTAAAAACGATGGTCTAAAAGACGAAATTGTAAAAATGATCAGATCACTGTAAATTGGCATTGACCGCATATTATTAACACTATATTTTAACACTATGATAATGGAGGGCATGGCATGCTTTTCTTAAACCAGAATGTCTATGAAGCTGCAATGCGCCGCATGGCGCTGATCTTTACTGAGTTCGACAACGTGTATGTGTCGTTCTCAGGTGGTAAAGACTCAGGCGTCCTGCTGAACCTTGCCCTTCAATACATCAAAAACCATGCACCCGACCGCAAGATCGGCGTATTTCATTTGGATTACGAAGCCCAATACACCGCCACTACCGACTATGTAGATGCCGTATATAACCAGCTTGGCGACACTGTAGAAAATCTGCGCTGCTGCGTGCCGCTCAAATGCCCAACCTGTACCAGCATGTTTGAATCGTCATGGCGTCCGTGGGATCCGGATAAAAAAGACATTTGGGTACGCGACCTGCCCACTAAATACCTGAGCGCCGATGATCTGGATTTTGTCACCCCAGATATGAGCGACTATGAGTTTCAGACTCAATTTAGCAGCTGGCACCACAAACAATCCGGCGCAAAAAAGACCTGTGTGTTGGTCGGCATTCGTGCTCAAGAGTCGTTAGACCGGTGGCGCACGATTGTGAGCGACCGCAACATCAACAAGTACAAAGGGACGGTCTGGACAACCAAGATAGCCGCCAACGTGTACAACGCCTATCCCATTTATGACTGGACTACCGAAGACATCTGGAAAGCCAATGCCAAGTTTGGCTGGTCGTACAACAAGCTGTATGACTTGATGCACTACGCTGGTGTGCCGCTCCACGCCATGCGGGTGGCATCGCCTTTCCACAGCGCCGCCAAGGGCAGCCTGAGCATGTACCGCGTGCTTGACCCACAGGTCTGGGGCAAGATGGTCAGTCGTGTCAATGGTGTCAATTTCACGGCCATCTATGGCAGCACCAAGGCAATGGGCTGGAAAAACATCACCAAGCCTGATCATTTTACTTGGCAGCAATACGCAACATTTTTGCTAGACACGTTACCGCAAGAGACTGCCGATAGCTTCCGCACCAAGCTGGCCACCAGCATCAAGTTTTGGCGGGAGAAAGGTGGGGTGCTGGGTGATGACGCGCAAGCTGACCTACGCGCAGCGGGTATCGATTTTGAAGTCGGTGAAAGCAACAATTACAAGACCGACAAGCTACCCGTCCGCATGGAATACGCCGACGAAGTAGACAGTAAAGATTTTAGCCTGATACCGACATGGA
>JBEANQ010000221.1:0-3528 GCA_041165345.1 Pseudomonadota bacterium | reverse complement strand
TTCTGGGGCAATCCCGATGCCCGTATCACGCACCTCAAATTGAATATGACAAAGATCTGGATCACCATGATCCCGTAGACTCACGCAGAGCATGACCTCGCCATGCTCAGTAAATTTAATGGCATTCCCCAACAAATTAAGCAGCACCTGCCGAATCCGAACCGGATCACCGACCACATGCACAGGCACACGGGCATTAATGTCACAAATTAACTCAAGTTGTTTTTCTTGCGCTCTAAATGCTAACGGACGAATGGCCTCATTAATCAATCGATGTAAATCAAAATCAATAGGGTCGATCAGCAACTTACCCGCTTCAATTTTTGAGAAGTCTAAGATGTCATTAATCACGGTCATTAATGCATTTGCCGACGAGGACACCATCTCTAAATATTCACGTTGATCTGTGCTAAGCGTCGTGTCTAGGCACAGCTTGGTCATGCCGATAATGCCATTCATGGGTGTCCGAATTTCGTGACTCATATTGGCTAAAAAGTCACTTTTGGCCTGATTGGCCGCTTCTGCTGCTTCTTTGGCTAAAGTCATGCCCTCTTCGTATTCTTTTCGGCCACTCACGTCAATCATGGTGCCTACACCGCGCAAAGCGGTTCCATCACCACGCCGCCGCATGATCCGGCCACGCGTTGACATCCACAAATAGTAGCCGTCTTTGTGACGCATACGCATTTCCATATCAAACAGCGAGGCTTGCCCTTTGATATTGGCTCGTAACACATGCGCACAGCGTGAAAAATCATCCGGATGTATCAGTTCATTCCATGATTCAAAACTAGGCCGTAACTCATCAGGCCCATAACCCAATAATGCACACCACTCGTCGCTTAAATATAAATAATCTTTTTCAATATCCCAATCCCATAGGCCAATGCCAGTACTGGTAATTGCCAGTTGAAAGCGTTGTTGTGACACACGCAGCTCTTCACTCATTTGAGCGCGTGAAGCCATTAACTCCTTGAGTAAACGTGTGACTGATGCAAGTGAGCCATCACTGATCGAGTCATCTAGACCAACCTCACGTGACAGCTCTTCTGCCAAATGAGTGAGCTGATTAATGGCTTGTTGCTGAACAATCGTTTGCTGTCTAAGCTCGTCATTTGCATTGCCTAACTCGGTACAACTAAGCTCCAAGCTACGTCTAGACAACTCGAGTTGACGAGTAAACTGTTGGTAATGCTCATCAACTTGGTGAAAAAAGGCAGGTAGCGCATTTAAAACATCCCGTACATCTTCTGGGATACCCTCATGTCCAGCAATCTGTTGCAGTTTGCACCACATCTGTTGTGGCGCACCATGATGCTCGGACAGCAGCCGACGAACCTGCTGCAAAAGAATTGGGCTGGAAATCATAATAGAACAACCCGTTGTCGCACATGGTTGGTGCAAGTTGTATGGTCAAAATGCGGTATCAAATGAATCATCCGTGTCGCCCTCAGTTGACGTTTTATGTCAATCCTTTGCCCCTGTTTGGGGTGCTGATGTTGTTGTTAGCTCATTGCTCAGAGAATCACTGAACACGGTCATTTGTCAATCCCTTAACGTATTTAAGGGACTATCCAAACGACGTATTTTGTGCAACAGTTTAACGTGATCGCGGACGAGTCGCAGGATGCACGCGCCCGATCACTTTCATCTGCTTAATAAGCACCAAAAACAACACGATCAATCGTGTAAAGGGGCGACGGCAGATTAACAAAAGCAACCGTTGAACATAAAGATCCAAAATTTTTTCAGGATGAGAGCATGAACAACAGATGGAGCTCCCGCAGCGAGCTGACTGAGTGGTGCTACTTAGAAGGGCGTGCAAAAGCAATGAAGCAACGCCATCTCCGCGAAATCGCCAATGACGCTGAACGTGCCGATGCCTTGTGCTTTCGGGCAGGTCCATTGTATTTGGATTTGGTCAAGCAAAAGATGGACGAGCCCATCATGCACGGCTTGCTTAAACTGGCCGAAGCCGCTGGAATGAATCAAGCCATTCAAGACATGATGAGCGGCCAACCGCTCAATAACACGGAAGGCCGATCCGCACTCCACACCGCCCTACGCCTACCAGCCAACACCACGTTAATGGTTGATGGCGTGAATGTGGTGCCGTTGGTTCATCAAAGCTTGCGCAGAATGCGCCAAATTGTCAGCCGTATTCACTCACGACAATGGCGCGGCATGTCTGGGCGACCCATTAGCGATGTGGTGAATATTGGCGTTGGTGGGTCTGATTTAGGCCCACTAATGGCCGCACATGCACTGGACGAATTCACCAGTCCTGCGGCTTCTGCCTTGCACCTGCATTTTGTCAGCTCCATTGATGGATCACAGTTATCGGCGCTGTTGCCAAAACTCAACCCAGAAACCACGCTGTTTATTATTTCGTCAAAATCATTCACCACCCTAGACACCCTGTCGAATGCCAATACAGCCTTGCACTGGATGATGCGGCGGGGCACTCAAGAGCAAGTATTGGCGCACCATTTTATTGGGATTTCGGCTCGTCCTGCACTCATGAGCGAATGGGGAATTCCCAGCAACAACCAAATTGAGTTTTGGGATTGGGTCGGTGGGCGTTTTTCAATGTGGTCAGCGATTGGACTTCCGATTGCATTGCAAATCGGTATGCGTCAATTTGAAACCATGTTAGCGGGCGCGCACTTTATGGATCAGCATTTTTTGCATGCACCATTAGCGACAAACTTACCCGTTTTGCTGGGTCTCACCGGCGTCTGGAATGCCAGCTTTATGGACACACGGGCGCATTCGGTCTTGCCATATGATGGCCGCTTAAAGTTTTTACCGTCGTATTTGTCGCAACTCGAAATGGAAAGTAACGGTAAATCGGTCGATAAATCGGGTCATGCCATTGATTACGCCACCTGTCCGGTCTTATGGGGTGAAATTGGTCCAAATGCGCAACATGCGTTTTATCAACTGCTACACCAAGGCACACAGTCGGTATCGTGTGACTTTATCGCCCCCATTCGGCGTTATCAATCTGGGGTGCATCGTGATGAAAACCACGAACTCAAAACCCAACATCAACTGGGGCTTGCCAACTGTTTAGCGCAATCGCGTGTCTTGATGCTGGGTGACGCCGTGATTGACGTTGATGAAAACACACCCGGTTTTAAACGATATCGGGGCAATCAACCCTCGACCACTCTGCTTTTGGATGAACTTGACCCGTTTACACTGGGGGCATTACTCGCCCTGTATGAACACAAAGTGTTTGCCATGTCAGTTATTTGGGACATTAATCCCTTTGACCAATGGGGGGTTGAACTGGGCAAAAAAATTGCAGATGGCATGTTAGGTGCATTACAAGGAGACAATGCACTGGAGCTAGATGCATCAACGCAACGGCTGTTGGATGAAATCGGACAAGCACAACCCGTCAAGGAAGCGGATCATGAACATTTGTGTACACGGTGAAACTTTACACGCTTGGGTCGGTGCTGCGCGCTTAGCGGAAACTGGCAACCAAGTGATTTTAAGACGTGCCGTGATGGGTGGGGA
>JBEANQ010000220.1:0-3538 GCA_041165345.1 Pseudomonadota bacterium | reverse complement strand
CGCCTATGCGTTAGGGGCGACCCTGTACATGCCCGCCACTCGTTCCGATTTATGGAGCGTGGTGAGCGGGCAAAAAATCCCACACCTTCGCTCATTGGTGATTTGTCTAGAGGACGCGGTGTCTGAGCAAGATGTCGGCTTAGGCTTGCAGCATGTGCAACAGTTGTTGCATCAATTGGCGCACGAAGAACGCGCCGCTCACGCCCCGTTGGTGTTTGTGCGCCCGCGCCATAGCCGCATGGCTGCACAGTTAGCCGAATGGCCGTTGATTCATCAACTCGATGGTATGGTGTTGCCCAAGTTTGACCTTGACAGCTTGGCCGACTGGCAGCGGGCGATTCCCAGTAATCTGTTGCTGATGCCCACCCTAGAAACTGCCATGGTGTTTGACAGCGGGGCGATGCGTGAGTTGCGCCAAGCTTTAACCAGTCTAAAGTTGCCGATTTTGGCGCTACGGATTGGCGGCAATGACTTGCTGGCCTGTTTGGGGTTGCGCCGTCCGACCCAGCACACCTTGTACCAAACGCCGCTGGGCAGTGTGATTCAACAATTGATTGTGGGTTTTGTGCCGTATGGGTTTGCGCTGACCGCACCAGTATGTGAGCATTTTGAGCCAAGCCACCTGCTGCAACAAGAACTAGTGCTGGACATACAGCATGGTTTGGTGGGCAAAACCATTATTCATCCCCAGCAAATTGCCGCTGTACATCAAGCCTTACAGGTCAGCGCCAACGACTATCACGCCGCACAAGCGATTTTGCAGCCCGATGCCTTGGCGGTTTTTCGACATCAAGGCAGTATGTTAGAACCCGCCACTCACCATGCATGGGCGACGCGCATCTGCCAACGTGCCAGTGTGTATGGCGTGGCGACCCTCACGCCGCCACAGTTGCATGTGGTGGGCAACGACGCTTAGGTGAAGGCCGCTGAGTTCACTTTAGTCCAGTGCTGCGGGCGTGGAGGTTGGGCTATCAAGGGTCTCCAGCAGCGTCAGCATGTCTTGTGACCACGTCAGCATGTGCTGCTCGTACAACACCCCCGCCTTTAAAATATGATGCTGAATCTGTGTGGCGCGGGTGACGGGTCGACTTAAAAAATCACGTTGTTCAATCACTGCATAGATGTCGAGCTTGAGCTGATGGTGCGCCATGCGCTGGCGTAGCTCGTGTTGCATTCCCAACGGCCCGACCATTGCGTCGGCGCGTAAACGCACAAAAAACGGATCACGCAAAATGACAGGGTCTTCACTGTGGCAAGCCCAGCGTTTGAGTTCGGTCAAGCCCACGTCGAGGACGGTATAGGTGCGGCGGCCAGTATTGCTGAGGTCGTCGGCGGTTGAGTCAATCCAGCCCGAGGCTTCCATGCGGCTGAGTTCACGATAAATCTGTTGGTGTGACGCACGCCAAAAATAACCAATGGTTTTGTCAAATCGTCGCGCCAAGTCATAGCCAGAACAAGGCCGCTCGATCAAAGACACCATCAAGGCATGGGGCAGGGACATCATGACCTCCAGATCATGCAATCGCGCAGTATAGGCACTGACCGTGAACGGCGCGGTCATTTGCACATGACCCCAGCGTTCATGAAAAATATATGCAACCAATTGCATATTAGCAAGCGTTCGCCTAGATTGATATGCAACCTGTTGCATATCAGAGCCGAGGAGCTGCCATGAATGCCTATCCACACCTACTTCAACCGTTAGATTTAGGGTTTACTACCCTTAAAAACCGCCTATTGATGGGTTCCATGCACTTGGGTCTGGAAGAAGCCGACAATGGCTTTCATCGCATGGCCGAGTTTTATGCCGAGCGTGCGCGTGGCGGTGTGGCACTGATCGTCACGGGCGGGATTGCGCCCAATCCACAAGGTGTGGTGGCCTATGGTGGCGCAACCATGTGCAACGAGACCGATGTTGAACACCACAAACCCGTGGTGGCTGCGGTGCATCGTGAAGGCGGCAAGATCGCCATGCAAATTTTGCACACGGGGCGGTACTCGTATCAGCCAGATTTGGTTGCGCCTAGCCCTATTCGCGCCCCGATTAACATGTTTCAACCGCGTGAATTGACTGCCGAGGACATTGAGCAAACGATTGAGGATTTTGCTAAAAGCGCCGCGTTTGCACAGCAAGCGGGTTATGACGGTGTTGAAGTGATGGGGTCGGAAGGCTACCTCATCAATCAGTTTATTGTAGCGCACACCAACCATCGTACCGATGCGTGGGGCGGCAGCTATGAAAACCGCATTCGTTTTCCGATTGAAATTGTCCGTCGGGTGCGTGAGCGCGTCGGGGCAAATTTCATCATTATTTATCGCTTGTCGATGCTGGATCTGATCGAAAACGGCTCTAGCTTTGATGAAGTGATTCAACTCGGTAAAGCCATTGAAGCCGCTGGCGCGACTATCATTAACACCGGTATTGGTTGGCATGAAGCCCGCATTCCGACCATTGCCACCAAAGTGCCGCGCGCGGCGTTTGCATGGGTGACCCAAAAACTCAAAGGTGAAGTGTCGATTCCCTTGGTCACCACCAACCGTATCAACGTGCCAGAAGTGGCCGATCAACTGATCGCCGATGGGTGCTGTGACATGGTGTCGATGGCGCGTCCATTATTGGCCGATCCGTTCTTTATTCAAAAAGCCGAGGCCAACAAAGCCGACGAAATCAACACCTGTATCGGCTGTAACCAAGCCTGCTTGGATCATATTTTTAAAGGTCAGATCACCTCATGCTTGGTCAACCCACGCGCCTGTCATGAGACCGAGCTGGTCTATCTGCCGACCACAGCCGCCAAAAAAATCGCGGTGGTGGGTGCAGGCCCTGCGGGCTTGAGTTTTGCAACGGTTGCGGCGGGTCGTGGCCATGACGTCACGTTATTTGATGCCAGCCACGAGATTGGTGGTCAATTTAACATCGCCAAAACCATTCCTGGTAAAGACGAGTTTTATGAAACGTTGCGCTATTTCAATAAACAAATTGAACTGACCGGTGTTCAGCTCAAGCTGAATACTCGCGTTGATACCGCCCAATTACTGGCCGCAGGCTTTGATGACGTGGTTTTGGCGACGGGTATTCAACCACGTATGCCCGCAATTGACGGCATTGAGCAAGGGCTGGCCAGTGGTCAAGTCTTAAGCTATTTGGACGTGCTGCGTGAGCATAAACCGGTTGGTCAACGGGTCGCGATTATTGGCGCGGGCGGCATTGGCTTTGACGTGGCCGAATACCTCACTCACGAGGGCGAGAGTGGCACGCAAAACCCGAAAAAATTCTTTAGTGAGTGGGGCATTGACCAAGGCTATCAACATCGCGGTGGTTTGATGAAACCTGAAATTGAAGCCACCACCCGTCAAATTTTCTTACTGCAACGTAAAACCAGCAAAGTGGGCGATGGTTTGGGCAAAACTACCGGCTGGATTCATCGGACAGGGCTGAAAAACCGCCACGTTGATATGCGTGCGGGTGTGAGCTACGTCAAAATTGATGCGGCAGGTCTGCATATCAATACTGGCGGTGCAGACGAAGTGCTAGACG
>JBEANQ010000219.1:0-3582 GCA_041165345.1 Pseudomonadota bacterium | reverse complement strand
CGCAAAACACCCGCCTCACAGCGCTCGCCAGCGTGAAACCATGCAGTTAAACACGCATGATCACTCTCAATGGATAACACTGGCTGACCTTCTTGCTCCAGTATTAACAACAAATGCTCTGTTGGTATGGATGACCATGCAGACCATACGCCTAATGCTACGCCCAGTGCATCTAGCGTATTGTGTGCATACGCCTGATTTTCTAATGCCACTACCCACTGACCGTGGTCATAACCAATACGAATATTTTGAAAACCAGCATGCGATAAATGATCAGACAACTGTCGCGCATTCACCGCAGGATCACTTGGGGTGTGATCATCGCTCTGTATAGAACGAGAAGATGGATTGATCTGTGCCACAGCAGGCACCACAGTCGTCATGTCATCGTGAGATACGGATTTCTCTTGAGGCCTATCACTCTCGTTCATGGGAGCGATAGGTTTCCAACCGGCTAAAGGAATACGCGCACTAAGCCCCCACCACAACGCATGGTCTGCATGATGATCTTTTGATGCACCACCACGTACTTCGCCCTGCACCTGCACGCCATTGGGTAACCAGCGAGGCAGTGACAGCACCCGTAGCCCACCTTGAAGCGCAGTGCCATCATGCTCAACAATCCCTTGCAACCATGGCAACGGCTGAACCACAACACTACCAAATACACCGTCTAAACGAGATTTTAACTGTCCTTGAGCAGATGCCTTTGAAAAACCCATACTCAATGCCCACCAAGCCTCATCCCATGTGGCAACGCCATAACTGGTTCGAAAATACGTCGATGAACCACCGATATCGGTCATCCCAGCCGCCATATGAGGCATCCACTTAGATGATGGCAGATGTAAGAATGGGCTCAAACTCGGTATCTGAATTTTTAATGATGCGGATAAATCACGAATACCACAATTGGTCTGAAAACAATTCTGAGATGCATGATTGCTCGCCAAACGTCCAAATACTTCAAGATGGCTCAGCAGTCCTGCACCCACTACTGCATTATCACCTGAGACATCAATCCCCATGCCATCTAAGTAAGGTGAATAAGCAAAGGCCGCTTGCCCAACCTCTAATGTTTTTGCCATAGGTGTTGACAATGCACCACTAAAGCCCAAAGGGGCAATTCCTTGATCC
Organism: Pseudomonadota bacterium; assembly: GCA_041165345.1. GTDB lineage: Bacteria > Pseudomonadota > Gammaproteobacteria > Pseudomonadales > Moraxellaceae > JBBKWH01. The sequence goes on along the minus strand of JBEANQ010000219.1, from coordinate 2,445 downwards.
ACTGCATAAGTCGATGTTGATAAAATTGACAAAAAAGCCAAATTGATCATCTGTGGTAAACGCAATGGTGTCATATGTCGTTCCAAAATTTACGTGATGCAAAACAGATTCGAATCAAAGATCGTGAGACGATTGTGCATCTATCCCAACAGCATATGATGCGCATGTCGCTTTTCATGATGCTGTGTATTTCGAGTCAGACAGCACCATGTTGACATCCTCCCCAACCTGAGCAACGCCAAAGCACTGCTTTGGCGGCAGCGCAAGACGAAGTGGGACGGAGACTCCTCCAGCAAGACGGCAATGTCGCATATGGAGAAGAGTTTTCCTGTGCGCTGGAGGTGTTTATGACCCAAGTCATTGCAGACGAAATTGACCTCAGATGCAAGTTGAATCAGCACCTTGGCGTGTTTGTCTTTGATGCGCAGTTTGAGTGTTTTCATTGTTGAATTTTAACAGATTTACCCCCTAAATCCACGCCCTAAGCGGCGGGATTTTATGGGGAAATTGATAAACAAAAGCAGCATCATGCTGCTTTTGTGTCATCAATGGCTCATATGACAGCCATTATCCACCAGTACCCGAACCACCAGATGTTGGTGGCGTCACCACAGGTGGGGTCACAACCGCTTGGTCTTCTGTTACACGTACGGGCAGCGTCACAGTTGGGGTTACTGTAGATGCTGCCGAGTTTAGGCTTCCTGTCAAATCAGTATAATTGGTAATACCAATGGATGCTAAATCATCACCAATTACGCCATCAGCCATATCGCTCACTAAAGCGGCTGTTAATTGTGTTTGATCCGTTCCCTGATCTTTAGCAAGTTGCGACAAAGCGGCTAAGGCCGCAGCATATTTACCAGCCGCACTGTTACTCGAGATGGCTGCCACATCAGCAGCATTTTTGACAACAGTCGGCGGAGCCAATAAGTCCACACCTGGCGCAAACACACCCGCCACAGACTTGGCAACAGCATTAATTTGAGCATTACTCAATGTGCTGCCTGCCGGAGCAGCAGCTAATGCTTGACGTACTGATGCTGCCACCAAGCTGGTTAATGGCGTGACGCCAACTTCAGTTGCACCTTTAGGCAAGACTGTACTAATTTTATCGCTTGCGGCTAGGTTTTTAGTTAAGCCGGTCGCTTCATCAAAATACGCCCCACCACTACAATCAAGTAGTAAAGCGCCCGCATTGAGTGGTAAGCCACTCACGACCACTTTACCATCTGTATTGGTTGCAGATAACGCGGTAAAAATACGATTACTGCCAATTTCTGTGGCTGTACAGGTTGCACCTGTCACTGCCCCTAATGCTGCCGTCGCAACAAATGAGGTGGTTGGTGCTGGTTCATCGTTTGTGCCACCACAACCGGTCAAGACAGCACAGGCCGCTAATAGGCTTGCGCCCGCTGTCAGTTTAAACGTGTGAAGAGTGTTCATTGCCAGACATCCTGAGTCAGTGCTAAACATAAAAAGCACGGTATGCCATGCCTTGTTGGGGTTTGATCGCACGTTGCTTATAGTGATTGCGCATAAAGTGTCTGCGACTCCACTCTCCATGTCAACTCACGTTAATGCACTTTTATGTAGCATCAAAACAATCTGTTTTGGCCAAGTGATCGCTACACAGGGGTAGAGCCAAGAACGTATGCAATACAGCCTGCATGGCAGGATTCAATGCACAGCGCATATATTTTCCTACCCGAGTCACATGAATCAACTGTGCCTGCTCTAATGCTTTAATGTGATGTGAGATGGTCGGTGCACCTAAACAACATTGATCAATGAGATCTTGTAATAAACAACTGTGAAAGTCATCTGTTTGTTGTTGTAATAAACGATGATAAATCATGAGTCGATGTGGATTAGACAATGCTCGAAATGCGGTCACAAGATCAGCTTGTCGGTCTGTGGACATCTCGATATCGTCAGATGACCTGATACCAGATAACGAAGAAGAAGTCATTTACGAGCACAATCACATCAATGAATCATGACTCTACCATAGCACGTTGCAGACCATCTCTTAGTCTTTGACAACCTCACAACAGTTCGATACCTTTCAAACTGACAATATCGCTTGCCTATATCTCCCACCCTACCCTCACAGGACGATCCATCATGCCCACAGACTCTAGCGCCTCCAAAACCATTATGGTGAATGGTAAAACGCGTTATTACGAACCTGCTCCACAACACCTCAATGTTGAGCATTTTCGGCAAGTGATCGAGAGCCGTCGTTCGGTGCGCAAATTTACCCAAACAGCCATTCCACAGGCGGTCATGGATGACTGCTTAAATATGGCATTATTAGCACCTTGCTCCTCTGGTCTACAACCATGGGAATTTTATGTGGTGCGCTCAGCCGATAAAAAAGCAACATTGGTCAAAGCATGTATGAGCCAATTAGCCGCCAAAACAGCCGCCGAATTGATTGTTTGT
>JBEANQ010000218.1:0-3589 GCA_041165345.1 Pseudomonadota bacterium | reverse complement strand
CCTGTTAATACACTATTCCGTGTACGCGCCTCGTTAAAATAACGATTACTTGAACCTTCAACTAGTTGGTCGGTCGTTGAAATCGACACCCCATCAACCGACGGCACCCAGCCTGCTTCTGCATCCCAGATGTACTGCATGGCGTTAGCACCTGCCCCAGCATCAACAACGGCATAGTCACCGTCCGCACTGGTCGGCAAGGCGGTTTGCAGTGCCGACAGGCTAATAAATTTACCCTTAAACCGATTAATGTAGGCCGATGCGTTGAGCTTGTTGTCTAGGGTTGTTTGCAAGCCATCAACTGTGTTGATTGCCTGCTTGCCTGTGTGCGTTGAGCGGTCACGCAACTGTGCATCTGTAGAGTTGGCGGTCGCTTCGCTGGCAATGCCAGCCAATTTAGATTCGACGGGGTCAAGACGTGCTGATAACGCACCGTCAGCACTGGCACGTGCCGTGGATTCTGTACTGATCGCCGTTGCATTGGCATTGATGCTGGACTGTAGGGATGTGTCTGCATCAAGACGCGCTGTGGTCTCTGTCGCAACCAAACCGGCGGCTACACCGACCGCCTCAGCGCCGATGTTGCCTAGTGCCTGTGTTTTTTGACCACTGGTAAGCGACTGCGCAATATCAAAACGCAGCGCACCAGCAACAGCATTCATTAGCGCATTGATTGCAGTCTCATCATTGCCAAGCTGCGCAGCAATTTCTGCAAGCGTGTCTAATGCACCGGGTGCACTGCCAACAATTGCACTGATTTGATCAATCACGTATTGCTGATTGGCCTTGGTATTAACCAACTGCACAAGCGCGGTCATCGTATCAAGCTGCTCTTGCGTCATGCCTGCCACTTCTGTGACCTCAATAGGACTGAGCATCCCGCCGCCATACGTCTGTATGCTCATCCCGCTACCCCGCTGCGCACAACAATCTGCTCAACTGGACCTTGGTCAACAACGCACATCAAATGCTCATAGCAGTGCTGATCATTGTGGACAAGCTCATGATCATCAGCATTTTTGACTTCAATAGTGACGATAGCCCGCCATTGACGAAGATCACTTAGGTTTGGATTGATCAAGTCGCTACCGTAAAACGTAACTTTTGCACCAACGTTGCTACTAAAAATCTGGTAACTGAATAACGCAGACGTGCATTGACTGCGAACAATGCGGTCGCCCGTCTGCCTGTTTTGAAGATTGAATAATGCAAATGACATGACATGCCCTGCTGACTGCAATAGGCACATCATGACAAAGGTCTTTAGCCTGCCTTGGTTAAAGTTCCGTTCGTGTATCCAGCTCGTTCATAAATGGAGCCATCTCGGGTATATCGGCATTGTTGAGTGTATATTTTTTGCCAAAATCACCCACAAACGACGATCCGTTGATCTCGACCACTTCCATCCAGCGCACAAGCCCACCGGCAATCAACAGCTCAAACACGTCACCTTCGGCTGGCAACCATTCCGGCACACGCAAGGTGCGTTCTCGCATATTGGTTAGGTCTGGGTTATATGGCTCAATCTGCGCAGACACGGCTACTTCACCGCTTTCGGTCATGGTGTTGTTGTCTAGCATCATGCCGCCTACAAACCGATCTACCAGCAAATAAGCAAAGCCTATCGGCGCATAGTAATACTCTGGTTCATCTTGGTTGGTCAGTGCTGCGCCATTCCACGTAAGGCCGGTTGCCGTGGGCGTGGCGGGGTCATTGATGAATACATGCTTGCGGTACACTTGGCATGGGATGGCAGCCGGTGCATTCATGACCATGTGACGCGCCGCAATACGTCTAGCATCAGCCACTTGGCCAATCATGGGATTGATCATTGGTTAGACCTCTTAAATGCTGCAATTTGCTCGTCGGTATAGCCTAATGCCCTTAACTGCGCGGTCATTTGGTCAAAGGCAGCCCGACCCTCCTGTAATTCCCGCTCTTTTTTGGCAGCTAGTTCCGCTTGGCGCTTGAGCTTGCGAATATAGGCCGGACGTTGCTCAGTTGGCATGATCTGCGACCGCTTGCCGTTAAGCTGTTTAAGCTGCTTATCAATGGCTTCATTGATTTCGCTCTGACTGGTGTTGTCCACCCGTACACGGGTATCTGTTTTGGCGCGGTCTTTTTTGACTTCGCTCAGAATCTTTTGCGCATGGGTCGCCGACAAAATGATGTGCATCACTCTTAGCACATGCTTACAGGCAAGGCCCACCAAGTGAGGGTTTTTAATAAATGGAAAGCGGCTTTCTTTTTGGCCTAAATGGTAATTACCCAAACCGGCTAAATAATTGTAATGATACCGGTGACGGCCACAATCACACGTAAAACGGATCTTTCCGCCCACCACGTTGCTTTTGATTGACTGTATGCCCCTGTCACGCGCACCAGACACCATTTCGCCATAGCCCAAAAACTTCACGTCAACAAAGTGATGGGTAACCTTGCTATCCGGCCCTGCATTGGTCTGGTACCGGAATAAATCCCCTTTGCGGCTTAACAGCACGCCCAAATGGATTTGCTCGTTTGAGCGCTTAATATCAATCGGCGCAGCCCAATCAATCACCTGTTTTGGTGTAATGCCGCCCTTGAATTTTTCAGCGGCAACGTTGACGTTACGGGAATACTGCCGCAAGTCATCATTGGTCAAAAATTCAGAATACCGGCGTTTATCATTGCCAAACGTCAGCGCCAACAATCCGTTGGCATCAATACCATCGGGCAATGATTTATGCGTGACCGACGCTGCAAGCTGCTCTTTGATCTCTTTATCGCGGCCATTCAGCCGTTCGCGTCGATCAGTTGCGTTATTTTTGGATGCCTTTAGGTTCGCCGCTGCCTGTCGTGCGTGTGACTCCTTAGCCCGACGGCGTGCGGCATCATCATTGATGGCATGGTTGCGCCGGATGTCGTCAGGCGTAAAAGCCATTAACCGTCCATCCCGTGTAATTGCCGTAACTGCCGGATCTGTAGCAACGTAGGCAAGACCACCTCAACTTCTGGCAATACTTCCCAAATGCCCGACACGCCACACGCCACCATGACCACATCGGCATGTTCGCGAGTACCGTAGGCGCGTAGGCTCACCAGCGTGGCGTCTTCGGCCTCATCCGCGCCAATCTGCCAAAGTAGAAACTGTTTGGACTGCTTTTGACGGCGCAGAAATTCGATCTGGTCACGGATGGCGTTGCGGTAGGCATTCACAATTAATGACCAATCGCAGACCAATAAAAACCGTTCAGGTTTCCGGTGCCGGTCTGGCTGTTGTACGTCTGCAAAAACACATTGCCGCCGAGCACGTCAATCGACTTAACATGAAAAGCCCCATCACCAGCAAGATTTGAATCTTGTTGGTAAACAGAGGTTTGTATGTTATAGCAAGCTGATGGAAAAGTAATGGGAAACGCAATTCGGATATTATCAAGATCAGTAACAGGAAGATCAATTCTTCCCCATTGCAAGATCAATCCATTTGGTAGTTTTTGATAACCGCCATCACCTTGAGCCAAGGATGCGTGCCACACTTCAAAATTACCTGAGACAAAATCATCAATCGCAGACTGAGCGGTAGGACGTTGCTCAAGAGCCGTCAGGC
>JBEANQ010000217.1:0-3605 GCA_041165345.1 Pseudomonadota bacterium | reverse complement strand
CAGTCATTGTTGAGCCATTATTAATTGATGCATGGGGCATTGCCATTCGTCCTGCTGGGGCAGGAGGACATTTTTGGGTCACTGCAATGGGACATTCTTTTGAGTATGTGGGGGATGTGAACGGCCAACCCATTAGTCAAGATGGTCTAAAAGATGTGGCGTTACCACCATCAGGGGACAATGAAGGGGCTGCAAACGGTGTGGTATTTAATGGAGGCAATGGCTTTGTCATTACACAAATGACCGCAAATGGCAGTATCACAGCCGCTGCAAAGTTCATTTTTGTGTCTGACAACGGGGTAATTTCGGCATGGACTGAGCGTAAAAACGCCGATGGCAGTGTGGATCGTCCGGTCGATGCACTGATGGTTGTAGATATGGGTGCAGCGGGGAGTTCTTTTTTTGGCGTTGCAATCACCCCCGATAATCAATCTCTTATTGCTGTCGACTTTGGTGTCAATCCAACACCTTGCTTGCGTTTGTTTGATCAAACCTTTACCGAGCAATCGTTGAATGGCCGCTTTGCCAATCCATTTATTCAGGGTGCTTTTAAGGCAGGAGACTTAGTTCCTTTTAATGTGCAAACCATTAGTCATGGCACAACCTCATCGGTATTTGTGACTTATGTGAATACACTTGAAGACCCTGAACATGCTGGTCAATGGGTTGCTGCAACAGAAAGCGCTGGTCGTGGCCGCGGCCGGTTGGTCGAATATGCGACAGATGGCACATTGATTGCCATTTGGAATGACCGTGGGGTATTGAATGCACCTTGGGGAGTGGCCTTAGCCCCTGACAACTTTGGACCGTTTTCCAACCAATTGCTGGTGAGCAATTTCTCGGATGGCACCATCGTTGGTTTTGACCTCAGCACCCGTCAGGTGACCGAATATATGCGAGATAGTAACGGTAATATTTTAAAAATCGCTGGGTTATGGAACCTGTTGTTTGGTAATGGTGCTAGTTTGGGTGACAGTAACGCGTTGTATTTTGCCGCAGGCCCTGCTGATGAAACTGAAGGATTATTTGGAGCGCTTCGTCATGTGGGTTAATTCATCAGCGTCATTTGGTATTCCTGTTATGGGTTATCGCCCTGCGTTGTTGGCAATTGGGCTGCTGATCGCCACACTTAGTCATGCCAGTGAGCCGATTTTGGCTTATAGCTACGTGGCCGAAGCACCGCCGCAGGGTGCAACAGAGATCTCCCAGCAAGTGACGTATCGTCAGGGAAAATCTGAAGGCACCTATGACCTGTGGGAAACCCGCACTGAGTTTGAGCGTGCAATCACTAACCGCTGGTTGGTGGCTGCTTATCTCAATACGTATCATGTCACAGCGGAAAATAATAATTCGCAGCGGTCGCGCAATGACTATACCTCTGTAGGAGATGGTGATGAAGTCTCTGGCGGCGGTCCTGCAACCTTTGGCAGTTATGTGCCCGCTATTGATACCTTTCCTGTGCCTGCCGCACGTTATGAAAACGCAGGCGTGAAAGGATTCTCTATCGAAAGTATTTATCAATTCATGAGTCCATTTACCGACCCTATTGGTCTGTCGGGCTATGTTGAATACAGTCATGGCTCAAATGAAACTGAGTATGAAATGAAGCTTTTGGCGCAGAAAAACCTGATGGATGGGCGGTTGATATTGGTTGCTAATACGGCGATTGAGTTTGAGAAAGAGTCATGGTCGCGGATTGTGACCGAGAAAGAAGCCAAAATTGTTTTGTCTGGCGGTGCCTCATATCAGATTGATCATGGCTGGCGTGTTGGGCTAGAAGGCGTGAATGAGCGTGGTTATAAAGGTGGTTATCGACTCTCGTCAGATCATCGAGATTATTCGGCTTGGTTTTTGGGGCCGACGGTGCATTGGGCGAATCTGCAATACTTTGCAACATTAAGTTGGCAGCATCAATTACCTATGGCTGAAGCGTATTCAACATCAGCCAAAAATGAGCTGGTTGGTGATCGTTCGTATGCAGCCAATGAGAAAAATCAATTTCGGTTGATTTTTGGGCATACCTTCTAGCGTTGGCATGTTTTGATATGAGCCATATTGCCAGCAATAGTCTGGCAATATGTATGAGGTGCATCATATGGTATGTACCTTCATTTATCTTCTACCCAAATCTCTAAATGCCATGCGATTACTAAATCAGCTTTTCTTGAGTAATTAATGTGATGATGGCCTTTCCATGATACAGAATAAAAACCGATCCATAATTTTGATGATACGCCTGATACTCATCTTAAGTATGAGAAAATATTGAACAACGGCAACGCCACCATGATTCATAATTTTTAAAATGTCAGAATATCGTATTTCAATTATGGATCACCAGACCAATCAACCGATTAAAAGCGTGATGGTCATGGGTAAAAAAAGGCCGAAGGGGGGCATGATAAATTTATGATACTTTATGAGCGATGAAAACACATGAATTGACCTATTCGCTGGCGCATGATGCGGTTATGTCTTTTAATAGGGTGACTCAGTCCTGTGGATTTTCCCATTTGAAGATGCCGATCTGAATTGAACGCTTGATAGGCATCCCCAATGTTGGCCGCAGATCAGCACTCCCTTAAATATTTCCCACAAGATTCATCTGAGCCATACCTGTCAACAGCTGACCGAGTTGTTGCCCCATGGCATACGCCAAATTGACCGGCACGGCATTGCCAATTTGCTTGTATTGTTGAGACATACTGCCCTGAAACGCCCAATCATCAGGGAAGGTCTGAATACGCGCATACTCACGCACCGTGAGGGGTCTGGTCTCATCGGGATGGCATCGTTCGGTTTGGTTCTGAGAAGGCGAGCAGGTCAAGGTCAGGCTAGGTTTGTCCCAAGACAGGCGTCTGGCCATGCCTGTTTTACCACCACCGAGAAAGTAGCTACCCTTCATATAGGCGCGTTGCACATCATCCGGTAGATCTCTCCAGTAGCCACCGGCAGGAACCCTGTCCAGCACCACCCGTTTCTTCTCTGGATACTGCTGACCCATCGAAGGTGGGACATCAGTCGGATACAGCCGACCTGCAAACAGCGCATCGCGCAGGGTCATGATGTCTGGTGCTGGAGTTGGCCAGATAAACTCACCTGCTAAATCATTTCGGATGCCAATCAAAAACAAACGCTCACGCTTTTGCGGAACGCCAAAATACATGGCGGACAACACCTTTACAGGAGTGAGTCGATAGCCAAGGTCGGTGAGGACATCTTGAATGGTTTTTAAGGTACGGCCATTGTCATGGTTCAGTAGACCACGAACATTCTCAGCCATCAGAATCTTGGGCTGAATTTCCTCAACCGCTCGCGCAAACTGAAAAAACATCGTACCGCGAATATCATTAAACCCAGCCCGCTGACCCACGTATGAAAACGCCTGACAAGGAAAGCCACCGGATACAACATCGACTTGATGTCTGTACGAAGAAAAATCAACGGTTTTGACATCCTGCTCAAGCACATTCCAATCGGATCGATTGTGTCGCAAGGTGGCACACGCAGCCCGATCAAACTCATTGAGCAAGACATGGTGAAACCCAGCCTTTTCCAAACCGAGTGCCAACCCACCAGCACCAGCAAATAACTCTACCGACGTC
>JBEANQ010000216.1:0-3611 GCA_041165345.1 Pseudomonadota bacterium | reverse complement strand
TGGGCAGATTGACTGCACCCACAATCGACAAAATGGCGGCGGCTTTGCCTTGGTTCGGCGTGTGTTCAAAGGCTTGATACAGCGCCATCACCCCTGCGTATAAAAACGCCAAAATTAACATACTGGTTAGGCGACCATCCCACACCCAATACGCTCCCCATGTGGGTTTGCCCCAAATCGCACCGGTTAACAGGCTCAAAACGCACAGCACAAAACCCACTGGCGCTGCGGCCCGCGCCACGATCTCGGCGGTTTTAATTTTCCATACCAGACTAATCACGCCCAGCACGGCCAGCGCCAAATAGATCGACAACGCCAAACTCGCCGCCGGTACATGGATAAAAATAATCCGATAACTGTTACCTTGCAGGTAATCAGGCGGGGCAAATGCCAAGCCCCACACACTGCCAACGGCAATCAAACCGGCGGCAATCCACGCCAACCAGCGCACCCACGGCGAAAACGTCTGATAAAAATGCCGTGGACCGACGGTCTGTAGAAACCAGTTCCAGAGCCGTCGCCATATTGACACGCGAGGCGATGGAGGGGACGCAGGGCTAGGCAAATCGCTCATGGCTCTCTTCTGTGACCAATGCTAAAGACTAAAAAACCGACCCATGCCGCAGACGATCAATGCGATAACGCCAAGCGCAAGGCGGCGGCCAAGGCAAAAGGCAACAATACCAACGATAAAATCAGCAAGGCCAGCAGCACTGCCAAAATTGGCAATACCGCACCACCCGTTTGCACCACGTTGACGGCACCCGTCGCAAACACCAATACAGGCAATTGTAAGGGCAACGCGATCAAGGGCACCAACACGCCACTGCCGCGCAATGACACCGTCAACGCGGCGGCCACGGCAGCCAACAACGTCAAGGTGGGTGTTCCCAACAACAAACTCAAGGCCAGCACCGCTGCTGCATCCGTACTTAACCCAAACAACGGCACGGCCAAGCAAGACAGCAGGGTCAAGACACCGCCACCGGTGATCCAATGCACCACCACTTTGCATAGCGCCCATGCCGGCAATGACGCCCGCGACACAAACACTTGCTCTAGCGTACCGTCTTCAACATCAGGCCGAAACAAACTGTCCATACCCAACAAGACCGACAACAACGCGGCAATCCACACCGCAGCACTGCCGACCCGCAGCAACAATCGGGGTTCAGCCCCTGCCGCCAATGGAAACAACACCAGCACCATTAAAAAAAACACCACCGGATACAACCACGCCGACGGAGTGCGTAAACGCAAACGGAGTTCACGCTGCCAAATGGCCTTCATGTCCACCCCTCGGCAGTGGGCTCGGTATCGTCCGCATCATGGCTGCGTATTAACGCCAAGTCCAACACATGACTAACCACCGCAACCGGCTGATGGCTGGTCAATAAAACCCGTCCACCCGTAGCGGCATGGTCGGCCAAACGTTGATTGAGTCGGGCGATCATCTGCACATCCAACGCGGTCATGGGTTCATCTAACAACCACAACGGCGCAGCGTGGGGCAGCCATAACCGTGCCAAGCCCACCCGACGCTTTTGTCCCGACGACAACCGCGCCACAGGCACTTGCTCATAGCCTGCCAAACCGGTCATTGCCAATGCGTGCAGCAGCTCGGTGGACGTGCAATCTGCGCCATCGCCCAATGCTGCCAAAAAAGCTAAGTTTTCTTGCACCGTCAGGGCGGCATTTAACCCCGCCAAATGACCGATATACAGCGTGGGCCAATCGGTGGGGGGTTGCTTGCGCCAACAAGCCACACCCGACTGAATGGGCAATAGTCCAGCCAACATCATCAGTAACGTGGTTTTGCCCGTGCCATTGGGGCCGGCAATCTGCCAAATCTGTCCAGCATCTATGCTCACCGTCAACGGGCCACATAACCGAACATCTCCCCGCATAACCCGCACGTCATTTAGCACCAACGGGTCAGGCTGTGTTGACTCAGACATGCACCCGCCTGCCCGTATTAACCTGATAAGCACCTATTATAACCTAGCCTAGCCCGACACGGTCAGTTACCCTGCCCATGCGGCTGGGACAGGATCGTCTGCCCCCTGTCATGGTTGGCTTTGTTGCGTTAAAACATTGACTTACCCCGAACACTCATACAAAAAAAGACTATTAAGTCTCATTTAAAAGATATATTGTCCGACAACTGTAAGCAAAAACGTACATGAATTGTCGTTCTGACCGTCTATGCACACCCCACTAAATTTTAGATGATGACCTTGCAGCAAACGGAACACATGGCAAGGATGAGCCACAAGGACGATGTAAACGCTGCGGGAAATGATGAACGGAATGTCATCACAGGAAGTTGCTGTATCAACAACCCAGACCCTCAGGACGAGGCAATCTGGGTTTTTTAATGCCTGTTACTGATCCACACTGCCCTCATCGTGCCAATCAAACACCCCTTGCACCCGTCACACTTTTCCAGTACAACTGTTCACTGACTTTTCTGACCTCTAAATACCACCATTTTGGGCACTCGGGTCAATGCGATCACTCACCACTCTGCTACGCTGATCAACTGACAACACCAACGACTGGATGGAACCCTGCTCATGACACTTTCACGTTTGTTCTCATCGCTCGCTTTATGCACCGGACTCCTCATGAGTGCAATTCCGACTCATGCTGCGGTCAGCATCGACATTCAACAAGTTTTACAAGAAGAACGCGCATGGGCGGGTTTAAGCAGCAAAACGCTTAAAGTCGGCGACATCACATGGGCCTACAGTGAAGGCGGTGACAAAAGCAAACCGACCATCTTGTTGGTACATGGCCTGTCCGGCAGCCGTGACAACTGGAATCGTGTCGCACGCTACCTAACCCCTTATTATCACGTGGTGATTCCAGATCTACCAGCACATGGCGATACCGTCGTTCCTGCCGAATTTGACCTGCAAATGCCCAATATTGTCGAAGCACTACGTCGCTTCACTGAAGCTGCGGGCGTCAACAAAAACATGCACATTGCGGGTCATAGCTTAGGCGGTGCGATTAGTGTGCTGTACACCAGCTTGTACTTCTTTGACACACAAAGTCTGCTGCTGGTTGACACTGCTGGTGTGTATAAAAACCCCCAAACGGTTTACCTTAAAGACCCCACACAATTGCGCAACATGATTGTCAAGCAGGCGGGCGACTTTAATAAACTGCTCAAAATTGCCACCTATGCCCCACCGTTCATTCCAGCAGGTTTGCTTAAAGAACAAGAGCAACTGATGATCAAACAAAGTGCTGGCGTATCCAAAGTGATTGAGCGCCTCATCGAGCTATACGGTTTTTATACCCCAGATACCTTTGGCACTGCACTACGCGCCATTGAAGCCCCTACCCAAATTATTTGGGGCGAAAAAGACGCTATTATTGATGTGGGGGTCATCTCAGATCTGACCGAAAACCTTAAAAACGAAGACCCGCCCATCATTTTAAAAGATGTGGGACATACCCCCATTTTGGAAGCCGAACAACGCGTGGTGGAGTATTACCTGCCCTTCCTCGCCAAGACCCAAGCCACTCCCAACAAATTTGCGGCCGCAGCACCCAAATAACAGCCGCCCGACCTCCCCTGTTGCAGCATTACTCGCCCATGC
>JBEANQ010000215.1:0-3624 GCA_041165345.1 Pseudomonadota bacterium | reverse complement strand
CCAAGGCCCACCAATCGGGACGGGCTTCACCCGCTGCGGGCAAGACCGCACGCTGGCGCGAAATACGGCGCTCGGAGTTGGTGACCGTGCCGTCTTTTTCGCTCCAACCCATGGCAGGCAATAGCACGTCGGCCACGCGGGTGCAGTCGGTGTCGGCCATCACTTCAGACACCACCACCAATGGGCAAGCGGCCAGCGCAGCGCGAACCTCATCTGCATTGGGCAGCGATACAATCGGGTTGGTGGCCATAATCCAAACTGCTTTGACCTTGCCCACAGCGATGGCGTCAAACAGATCAACCGCCTTTAAACCCGCTTGGTCAATGATGACCGGTGACTGCCAAAACGTTTGCACCAACGCACGATGGCTTGGCTCGGCAATCTCCATATGCGCCGCCAACATGTTGGCCAGACCACCGACTTCACGGCCACCCATCGCATTCGGTTGACCCGTCAACGAAAACGGCCCCGCACCCACTTTGCCAATCCGACCTGTCGCCAGATGAAGGTTGATGATCGCGTTGACTTTGTCGGTGCCTTGCCCGCTTTGGTTCACCCCCATGCTAAACAAGGTCATGGCTTTGGGCGTGTCAATAAACCACTGCACAAACGTATTGAGCGCCTCGGGCGTAACACCCAATCGCGTGGCCACATCCGCCAGCGCCACATCGGCATGGGCAGCGGCTAACGCAGCATCAATGCCGTCGGTGTATTGGTCAATATAGTCTTGGTCCAGCGCACCCGCTGCGGCCAGTTGCACCAACAGATGATTAAACAACAGCACATCGGTACCGCCCTTGATGGGCAGATGCAGATCGGCGATCTCGTTGGTGGCGGTGGCGCGTGGGTCAATGATCACCACTTTCATGGCCGGATGAGCGGCTTTGGCAGCTTTAATGCGTTGAAACAAAATCGGGTGACACCATGCGGTGTTAGACCCGACCAGCACGATCAGCTCGGCTTGCTCAAAATCTTCATAGCTGTTGGGGACGGTATCGCTGCCAAAGGCACGCTTATGACCAGCCACCGCAGACGACATACAAAGCCGCGAATTGGTGTCGACGTTGCCTGTGCCAATAAAGCCTTTAGCGAGCTTATTGACCACATAATAATCTTCGGTCAATAACTGACCCGACACATAAAACGCCACCGAATCTGGGCCGTGTTCGGCAATCGTGGTGCGGAATTGGTCGGCAATATATTGCGTGGCTTGCGCCCAATCGGCTCGCACACCGCCAATCATGGGATGCAACAAACGGCCTTCGGGACGGACGGTTTCGCCCAGCGCCGAGCCTTTGACGCACAGGCGACCAAAGTTGGCTGGGTGATCAGGATCGCCTTGAATGATCAGGGCTTGTTCGGCAGCGCTTTTGCGGGTATCACGCTCGGCCAGCACGCCACAACCCACCCCACAGTACGCGCAAGTGGTTTTAACCACGCCGTCATGAACCAGCTGATGTGCATCAAAATTCATTAGGCTTGCACTCCAATGGGTTGAACCCCAAACATCAAATGATCGCGCTGCGCCCCAATCGGCGTGCCCTTTTGAATCAAATCAAAATAGGCCACGCCATCTTGAATATCACCATACAACACTGCACCGACCAGCATATTATCTTTAAAAAATAAACGCTTATAGACCGAATTGGCCGGATCACGCAACACGGCACTCTCGCAATCAACGCCACTAAAATCACCAGCTGAATACAAGTTCACGCCGGTCACTTTTAACGTAGTGGCCGTGGCTTTTTGAATGTAACGACGGATACCGTGCATGGCCAAATGACTGGCGGCTACTTTGGCTTGATCAAACAACGGGGCGACAAGACCAAATAACGCACCACGGTTTTGTACGCACTCGCCCACGGCATACACACGCGGGTCGGACGTTTGCAGTGTGTCATTGACCAAAATGGCTTTGTCGACTTGCAAACCCATGTCTTTGGCCAGTTGCACATTGGGGCGTACACCCACCGCCATGACAATAAGCTGGCCTTCTAACACCGAGCCATCTTTAAAAGCCAAGCCTTTGAGCGAGCCATCGTCATGCAATGCAATATGGTCAGATTTGGCGCTCATGACAAACTCAACGCCCTGACCTTCTAAAAAGTGCTG
Source organism: Pseudomonadota bacterium (assembly GCA_041165345.1). Lineage (GTDB taxonomy): Bacteria > Pseudomonadota > Gammaproteobacteria > Pseudomonadales > Moraxellaceae > JBBKWH01. The sequence continues at coordinate 1,509 of JBEANQ010000215.1, read as the reverse complement.
CAATAGGTCAGCGGCTTCTTTGTCTAGCTGGCGGTTTAGCAAGTAATCAACATCATGCACCACCGCCACATTGACCCCACGCTTGTTTAAGCCATTGGCGGCCTCAAGCCCCAGCAACCCACCGCCAATCACAATGACTTTTTGGCAGGTTTTGGCCGCTTCAACCATGGTTTCAACGTCTTTAATGTCGCGAAACGACACCACTGCGGGATGCTTATGGTTTGGAAACGGAATAATAAACGGGTTTGATCCGGTCGCAATCAGCAGGCGCTCATAGCCCAACACATCGCCATTGTCTAACGTGGCTTCACGGCGGGCGCGATTGACCGACTGAACAGTCACACCCGACTTTAAGGTAATGCCACGGTCGGCATACCAGTCGGGGGTATGCAGCATGATGTCAGCGAATTTTTTTTCGCCCGCCAATACGGGCGAGAGCATGATGCGGTTGTAGTTACCGTGTGGCTCAGTCCCCACTACGGTAATGCTGTAATGATCTGGCTCTAGTGCCAAAAGCTCTTCGACAGTCCGCATGGCTGCCATGCCGTTGCCCACGACCACAAGGCGGGGCTTGTTGCTTTGCTCTAGGGGTGTAATGGCCATTTCAACGCTCTACCCACAAAAAAAACGCCCACACTGTGATATCAGTGTGGACGCCGTTGTCCTAAATGTCATCGAGACTGAAGACCAATCACCGATTTACCAAACTGTTTGCTGCTGCGCGATGCACATGAGCATGTTTTATTACAATGCACACTTCATGCCAATCCATACAAAATCAACCAAAAAATAACAAAACACTGTTTTTTATATTAAAAATAACACCGCTTGTCGCCAACCTTTCATCGCCATTCACAGTAAATTTCGCACCAATTTGGAACATGACGAATCAATCTGGTGCAATATCAAGGTTTATGCGAACAAAATCGGGATTTTAGCAGTGATGGAAAATATGAAAATGTGTGCGCTACTTCACTGGATCACAGATATTTTTCCCCGATCAGCACCAGATGGTCTTGAGGATTCTCTGCAAAGTTGTAATACTTTCGCTCCGCCAATCGGGTGGTTGATTGCTACGGGCCTGTAGCACAATCGGTTAGTGCAGCAGACTCATAATCTGTTGGTTTCGGGTTCGAGTCCCGACGGGCCCACCAAGATATGCCACATATGGCCGCTCAAGTGGCCAATCTCAAAGCCAAGTCAACCGGTGTGACTTGGCTTTTTTCATGCCATTAAGCATTAAGATTGTGGCTCAGTCGCCGCCAGTGCCAAACGTACCGGTGCATAACTGCGACGATGTGCAGGCAACACGCCATGCACCCCAATCGCTTGCACATGTGCGGCGGTGGGATAGCCTTTGTGCTTGGCAAAGCCATACTGTGGATGCAGCACGTCTAGCGCCTTGAGCTGGCGGTCACGGGTGACTTTGGCCAAAATACTGGCCGCACTAATCGCCGGTGATAGCCGATCACCCCCAACAATGGCGGTACACGGCACACGGCTGATCGG
>JBEANQ010000214.1:0-3684 GCA_041165345.1 Pseudomonadota bacterium | reverse complement strand
CCCATTGCAAGATCAATTCATTTGGTAGTTTTTGATAACCGCCATCACCTTGAGCCAAGGATGCGTGCCACACTTCAAAATTACCTGAGACAAAATCATCAATCGCAGACTGAGCGGTAGGACGTTGCTCAAGAGCCGTCAGGCGCTCCTGAATCAGGTTGATCGCGGCGTTAATAGCGACAAGAGCTTGAGTAGACATGAGTTCTTCCGTTAATGATGCCACCGTCGCAACCAATTGCTGAAACAGTGTCATGAGTGTGTATTGCGGGTGTGGGTTTGGTGCGGCCAAATGCTGTTGATGCAGCACCAAGGCCAGTGGTGCATTCGGATCGGTCACAACCATGATATTGCTAGACGACAGGTCGGCTAACGACATGCCAAATGTGGCTAAAAACGTGATGTTGGCGCTTAACACCATCAATGGATCGGCACCTGTTGTACTGGCGACCGCGAACAAAACACCGTGGGCATCAAATATGCCGACTTCAAACGCATCTACGTTGATTGTGGCGTCAATGCTGGCGTAGAACCGTAGCGTGTCGCTGTTTGGCTCAATATCCCCACCAGACAAAGGCCAACGGCCTATAGGCGCTGCAAGCGTGGTTCTGTTGGCCAATGGCACATACTTGCCTGCACCCAATCCAATCTCAGCCAGATGCAGGTTTAGTCCGGTATTTTGGGCGTCAAGCGCGGCCTGTCTGCCTGCGTCTGTCACCTTAAAGATGATAGGCACTGACATTAGACGACTACCTTATTCGGCTGGCTGCCTATATAACTGACGCTCTCTAAGAACAAAAAGGCAAAAGTATCGGCAATGTGAGGGGATCGAATGCCCCGATTTTGCATATCATCTTTTGATGCCATCTTGAAGCGTGCGTTGACATCAAAACTAAATAGCCGCTGCATGACCTGTTTTTTGATTTGATCTTGATACTTTGACGTGGTGATCTTAAAGCGACCCTGTACGATTGAACGGGATAAACATACGTTGGCTTGGCTGCGCTTGTTGAAATATGTATTGCGGTTTTCGTTGCTAAAGCACGACCCACCCCAGTTGACCGGCTTGTAATAGATGCCTTGCGCCTTTAAATGCTGACCTAGCGCATTACCCATACCGTTATCATTCAGCACCACGGACACGTTCGGATAGCGAGTCAAATACTCGTGAATAACCCCTGTCAACTCATGACTGTTAGCGTCGGGCACACACAGCGGAATATCAATAATCTGGACACGACGGGCGCGTTCGCCATGATCAGCATCACCCCACACCTTGGCAAGCGTGACAACCGAATCATTACGCCCTACACCGCCACCCACAACAATAGACAACACATATCCAAAGTCGTCATGCTGCCCAGCAAACAAGCATTCGCCCTCATACATCAAGGCGGCATCGCTTGCAGTCGTCAGGACATCATGTTTTAGATCGGCATCAGACACAGATCACCCCCAAATATGAGTAAAGACCCATACTAGCCACACCTGCAAACACCGTTTGGGCTGGGTTCCTAAGTCAGGTTTTCAGCCGCCTTTTTAAGCTCGTCCCAATCATCCGCAGTCACAACACCAGACTGCATGGTGAGCGTTTCATCTGCCTGCATGTAGCTGACGCCCTCCAAGAACAAAAACGCGAAGGTATCGACAATATCCGGCGATGAAATCCCCTTCTTTTTCATATCTTCTTTTGAGGCAATTTTGAAACGGGAATGGTCATCAAAAAAGTATGGTACCCGCGTGACCTGCTCCTTGATCTTTACAGCGTATTGATGGGTTTTGATCTTAAAGCGGCCTTGTGCGACCGCACGGCTAAAGCACACGTTGGCTTGGCTACGCTTGTTGGCATAGTCTTTTTGGTTTTCATTGCTAAAGCAGCGACCGCCCCAGTTGACCGCCGTATAGAACACGCCTTGCGACGTCAAATGCTGGCTTAGCCCTTTACCCGCGCCGTTGGCATCCAGCACCACGGATACGTTTGGATAACGAACCAAGTATTCGTTGATAATCCCTGCGAGCTCATGCAGATCATCACGGTTTTTACACAGCGGAATGTCCACCACTTCGACACGACGGGCATCTGGTCCCCAAGTGTGATAGCCCCACACCTTGGCCAAGGTAATCACCGAGTCATCGCGCCCAACACCACCACCCACGTCTACCGCCAACACATAGCCAAAATCATCATGCGCCCCGTCAAACAAGCAAGCACCGACATACATTTCTTCGGACTGTGATCGGGTAATCAAAAATTCACCGGCCAAGTCTGGGAATAGACCACGGACACGAACCATAAAGCCCGGATCATCACGATGACCGTATTTCTGTAGCATCTCTTTAAGCGTGGACTTGCTGACTAGCGGTGATTGTTCGCCGTTAAAGATTAACGAGTTCCAAACCCCGTCATCTGATCGATGGCTCAAGCTATGATGGGTGTCAAAGAAAAATCCGGCGTTACGGGTCGGCTGACTGGTTAAGACGCAGCGGTTATCTTCATGGGTCAATGCACCAAGGGCAACCTCCATCACCTTGTCATCGATGCCCGACGCCTCATCGCCCCACAGCATGTAGTTGTCACCATGCTGACCAGCAATCGTGGTTGGATTGGATTTTGATGCAGTCTTGGCGACCACATACCAGTCCAACGGGTAGCCTTTGATGTAGATCTTTTGGGTAAACAACATCACGTAGTCGGCAAGCCATGCCAATGGCCCCGCACGCATCTTGTCCAGACAAATAGCAATTTCTTTCCACACGATGTTGCGCAGCGTGGTAATCGCTGGCGCGGTAAACATCATGATAGATTTTTCATGGAATAGCAGATGCCACAAGGCGACCACACCGGCACTGCGTGACTTGCCCGTGTTGTGAACAACGGTACTGTCATGCAATAAAAATGTATTGGCCCCGTCTACCTCATCAACACACACACCATAGTAATCACCAAAACCTAACCGCTGAATCTTTTTTGTTTTAAAGGACTTATAAACAGGTCTTTTTTGGCCAGTCTCTGAAATTAGGCGGTATAAACGCCATGCACTCCGTCGTCTTGCGCTCCAACTCACATACTCGCCGACCGTAACGCGGATCGTATGGCCTACACGTACTCGCCCCCATGCGCGAACGCTTTTTAAGCACAAAACATGTGATTTGTTAAAGTCGTAAGACGCCCCATCTGACAGCGTAAAACGGTACATGGTCTGCTGACCACGAATAATGTCATGCACCCCTACAGGGGTCTTACCATCCCCATTGATTAGAACATCATCAACTGTCAGGCATTCTATCGGCTTGCTACTGCCATCAAACAACTTAACAAGGGTGCCCTTGCCAAAACAACCATGCCCAGATGACACCGACGTCCGGCTACCCGGTTCGACAATGGACTGAAATAGCAGATCCTGTTGCCACGTCACATCCATGTCCAGCGCTTCAATGGCAAAGGCTGTAATGTCATAGGCATAGCGTAGACAGGCTTGTTTCCAGTCTACGCGGGTCAGCAAGTCAGGTAGCGCCATACTCGACTATCCCAGACCCAGACTAAACGGCACCATTGAATCGTCGTCGTCATCGTCGGATGGCGCGTCTGACTCACCTGCAATTGATCCGGCGATGGTATGGCCTAACGCAACACGGTTTGCAGCCCATACCGCCAGCAAAACAGCCCTATGGCCATTCATCAAGCCG
>JBEANQ010000213.1:0-3717 GCA_041165345.1 Pseudomonadota bacterium | reverse complement strand
CATGGATGCCCAACACATGTGCATGATGATGCGCGGCGTCGGGAAACAAGAATCCAGCACACGCAGTGTCTCAATGCTGGGACACTTCTGTACAGACGCCCAAGCCCGTAGTGAATTTTTAGCCGCACTACCGGCGTCGAAATTCTAACCCGATTGCTTGTTTGGAGCTGAATATGTCACACGAAGGCTATCACGAACCCCACGTCGAACTCAGCGCCGATGTCCGCGACATGCACCGCGCCATTGAATCCTTGATGGAAGAACTTGAAGCCGTCGATTGGTATGGTCAACGCGTCGCGACCTGCACCGACCCCGAGCTGAAAAGAATCTTGCAGCACAATGCCGACGAAGAGAAAGAACACGCCGCCATGGTACTAGAATGGATTCGGCGCAAAGACAAAAAAATGGATGAATATCTGCGGACGTATTTATTTACCGACAAAGATATTCTAGACATCGAAGACCAAGACACCCAAGCTGCGCCAACCGCAGTGGGCAAGGCCAAACCCAAGGCCATCAAAAAGCCCAAGTAATCGCCAACACAGGACGGCAGACCCTCTGCCGTCGTGCTGCACCCGCATCTCATAATGTCGCCTAACCGATCTGACTAACCACCCGATTACGCCCCAACCGCTTGGCCTCATACAAATACTGATCGGCTCGCGACAACCACTGCTCTAGATCCTCACCTGCATTCAAGGTCGCAACACCTGCACTCAGCGTTAAACTAAATGTATGCTGATGATATACCGCCACTTGATCAGCGACAGCGCAGCGAATCGACTCTGCTATCAGCACCGCATCCTCTTGCGGGCATTCTTTTAGCACCACCAAAAACTCCTCACCGCCCCATCGACAGACAAAATCCGTCGCACGACGAGGCTTCTTCAGAATATCGGCAACCAATTGCAATGCATAATCACCCGCCAAATGACCATAACGATCGTTAATTCGTTTAAAGAAATCAATATCCAGAATCAACACAGTTAACGGCTGTTGATGCCGAATGGCATCCTGAATATAAAACGAAATACACGCATCAAATGCCCGACGATTAGGCAATCGAGTTAATCCATCCAAGGTCGATAAATACTGAATTCTCTGCTGATAGCGCCGGACAATCACATGGGTGAGACACAGTACCAACAGGGTAATAACCGCACATAAAAACAAATTTAAAAATAAAGTGTGTCGAATAGAAGAGATCGCGTCTGATTCATTTTTTTCGACCACCAAATACCATTTTAGCTCAGGAACGTATCGAATATTTACAAAATACGTTAATGAATCACGCTGATACTGTGCATTACCATTCACTTGTTTATTAAGCAACGGTGATAACACTCGTACCCCATCCAAATCCTGCACATGTTTCCCAATCGGTTTTAAACGATCGCCAGACAATACTATTTCACCAGCCTCATTGATGAAATAAACATTTCGCTGATAACGGTTTTGATAATTATCAAGCATTTTTTGCACATCATGAACGGTAATCCCAACCCCCGTCACACCAATAAACTTCCCTTGATAATCGAACATCCGATGATTGACAAAAACGATCAGGTTTTTAGTCAGTTTGAGATCACGATCAACATTTAACTCATATGCTCGCTTTAGCTGCCGAACTCTAAAATACCAACGATCATCCACATTGTGTGGATTTAATATTTTGGCAGAACCATTTCCATAATAATAGCGCAGTGAAGATTCTGAGACAAAGAAACTAGTAAACGCCATCGAGCGATGCTGAACATCTTTTAAATACTTATAAACCAGCTCAGGATGCTGCTCTCCATTTAACACCCAATCACGCAAAAAAGTATCCGACGCCATCATGGAAGAAATAAAAACCGGACGAATCAGATCTTTTTGAATTTCGGAATAAATATTATCAGTGGTTAATGGTAGTTCATTTTCAATAATGGATTGCCGAATGGATGTTCTTGACACAAAAAAACTAGTCATTGATGTGGCTAAAAAGCCAATGATCAATACAACCGACAAAAACAAGATCAGTTGATTTTTAATGACTACTCCTCGTAATACCTTAAATGCAGGCAATGCCTGTCGTGGGCGGGATATTGGTGCTGTTTCAATGACAGCAGGTTCCGTTTTTTTCAACATCTTAGACTTCATACTCCATTCATCTCATGCCAAGCAACAGACGTCATCCGCAAGGGATGTATGGTGTGATGGAGTCGTTCACGTCTTAGCGACGCAACACCCACCACCCTGTGGGTGTTCGTGTGCCCATCATGGTCCACACCAACACCAAACTCAGTAGCAATAATAAGTACCACGACCCCACTTTACCGACACCGACCCAATGCCAATGATTGACTTGTGATGGGTATAGCCAAATATTGCTAAATGTTGCGATATTTTCAGCCACCCAAACCATGCCTGCTAACCCCAATAGTAAGGGTAAGAAGTCGATTTTTTGTTGTGTGTGGCCCAAACGCAAGTGAATACGGGTGTGCCAAAACAGAGTTAATGAAACTGCAAACAAGATTAAGCGTAAATCAGGATAAAAATGGTGGCTAAAAAAATTGACATACGACAACAGCGCCAATCCCCACAGCGCAAAAAACGGCGGTAGATGATCAAATGATACAGAAAACAGACGTAAGCTTCGTGCTAAGAAGCTCCCTACCGCTGAGTACATAAAGCCAGCAAACAGCGGAACATTATTGATGCGCAGTACACCCGCTTCTGGGTAATGCCAAGAACCTATACGAGGAGATGTTAAAAACAACTCCATCAGCATGGCCAGCACATGAAAAACAGCAATGACTGCCACCTCACGCCATGACTCAAGCTTGAAGTAAATCAGAAAAATTTGAATCAAAACGGCATAGCATAATAAAAAATCGTATCGATACAGCCCACACATCGGCCACTGACCTTGCGCAGTGACGACAAAAGCCAACAACAGCAGGATGCCAAACAGCGCCGCAGACGAGCCACGACGCACCAGATCCCACAGCATCAGCATGTGATTAACGCGCAGTACAGTATGGCGCACTCAGCTCATGCACCGCATCCACAAAAATGCCTGCGTTGACCGGATCAACCCATTGGGTAATGCCATGACCCAAATTGGCGATGTAACCTGTCGGCACACCGTCGGCGTAGGCATCGGCCAACATGGCTTTGACCGCCTCACGAATCCGCGCAGAAGAGCCATACAACGTATTGGGATCAAGATTGCCTTGCAGCGCCACTTGACCCGCAACGGTCTGACGCGCTGTTGCCAAGGAAGTTGTCCAATCCAAGCCTAAGGCATCTGCTCCACAGGTCATCATCTGGGGCAACCACTGACCTCCCCCTTTGGTAAACACAATCACCGGCACACGGCGACCGTCATGTTCCCGAATCAACCCCGAGACAATTTTGTGCATGTAATTGAGCGAAAACTCAAGGTACTCACGATGCGCTAGCGCCCCACCCCAACTGTCAAAAATTTGCACCGCTTGCGCACCTGCGCGGATTTGCGCATTTAAATAATCGGTGACGGCCACAGCCAGCTTGTCAAGCAAGGCATGCAGCAGTTCTGGCGTGCGATAGAGCATTTCTTTGCTATGACGAAACTCACGAGAGCTACCGCCTTCAATCATGTATGTGGCCAATGTCCACGGACTGCCAGAAAAACCAATCAATGGCACATCACCGCCCAACGCGCTGCGAATCGTACGGACGGCATTCATGACATAG
>JBEANQ010000212.1:0-3744 GCA_041165345.1 Pseudomonadota bacterium | reverse complement strand
GTCCCCTTCGTCTAGGTTGGTCAGCAGTGCTGCCAAGTCGCCCGCGCGTTCAAGCACAGGGCCTGAGGTCGATTTGAGGTTACCGCCCATTTCACGGGCAATAATATTGGCCAGCGTGGTTTTGCCCAAGCCTGGTGGACCAAAAATTAGGGTGTGGTCGAGCGCTTCGTTGCGACTGCGGGCGGCATGAATAAAAATTTCCATTTGTTCACGCACCACGGGCTGGCCGATGTAGTCAGCAAGGCTGGTGGGGCGGATGGCGCGGTCAAATTGGTCATCCGGCCGTGCGGTGGGGGTGATCAGGCGATCTTGCATCACGGACTCCGGTTTATGACTTGAGCATGGATTTGAGCGCCGCACGAATCAGGTCGGCGGTGTCGGTGTGGTCGGCTTTGATGGCGGCAACGGCTTTTTGCGCTTCAAGTGGTTTATAGCCCAATGACACCAAGGCGGCTTCAGCTTCAGCCACGGGTGAGGCTGCGCCAAGGCCAATTTGCAGCGCGCCTTCACCTGTGCCGGTGTTGGCCATTAATTTGAGGCGATCCCGCAGCTCAATGACCAAGCGTTCGGCGGTTTTTTTGCCCACACCTGCAATGCGGGTGAGGGTGCTGATGTCTTGCATTTCAATCGATTGAATCAGCATGGCGGCGCTCATACCCGACAAAATCGCTAAGGCCAATTTAGGCCCAACGCCGTTGACCTTGAGCAAGATCCGAAATAGGGTTTTGTCGTCGGTGTCTAAAAATCCGTATAGCAGTTGGGCGTCTTCGCGCACCACCAGATGCGTCCATAAGGTGACCGACTGATTCAGCTTTAACTGGCAATAGGTCGATAGCGGCGTTTCGACTTCGTAGCCCACGCCATTGACGTCAATCAGCACCACGGGGGCGGCAAGGGCAAGGATTTTTCCGGTGAGTGAACCAATCATCGTTGTTCCATAAGCAAAAATAAGAAGATGTGCGCTGTGTGCGGGGCTTAACCCAAACCGACACGGTGGCCTTGAATGTCTAGCGCCAAGGCATGGGCTTGATGGTCAGACAAGGCGGTCAGGGTGTCCAAAATGTGCATCATGTTTTGGTACGGTGTGCCGTCTAGACGTGCGCCAAGGTGTTGCACAATGTGCCGTAGGCGGCGCTCGCGAAAACTGGCGTGGTCTTGGCGGGTCGCGTCGTGCAATGCCAAAGGCATAAATTGATCCAGCAGCACCGACAGGCTGGCACTGGCGACCAATTCTAAACGGGCTTTTTCGGGATGGGTAAAAATATGCTGGCGCGCCATGTTTTTGGCGGCTTCGATGCCGTCGCACAGGTCGCGTGGGCAGTGATCAAGCAGGCTGCCTTTGAGCGTGCCGGTCAGCAGTTCAAACTGTTTTTGCACAAAGGTTTCGGTGAGGTCTTCCACCAACCGTTTCATGGCACGGCCCCGCAGTGCGGCGAGTTTTTGTGGCATGGGCACGTCAAGGCTAATTTCATGCGGTGCGCCGTATTCGCCAATCAGTTGCAAAAACAGTGGTTCGACTTCGTCGTATTGCAACATGCCCAGCAACAGGCCGTCTTCCATGTCAATTAGGGCATAGCAGACGTCGTCGGCGGCTTCAAGCAAATAGGCCAAGGGATGCCGACAGAACGCATACGGGCCGGTTTGAATCAGCCCCAAGTGTTCGCCGACTTCGGCCAAAATCTCGCGCTCGCTGTGGTAGCAGCCAAATTTTGCAAGGCGATGACTGGGTACGCCGATTTGGTCGTCCATTGAGCGTGCCAACCACGGATATTTTAAATACGCACCCAAGGTGGCATAGGTCAGGCGCATGCCGCCGTCGTCGGGGTGGTACTCTAAACGGGTCAAAATACGCAGACCCTGTGCGTTGCCTTCAAACTGAAACAGGTCGCTCAGTTCGTCCTGCGACACATGGTCACGCAAATAGGCTTGCGCGGGCTGGGCAAACCAGTCGCGAATGGCGTATTCGCCCGCATGGCCAAACGGTGGATTGCCAATGTCATGCGCCAAGCAAGCAGCCTGAATAATCGCACCGACATCGGCAGGTGTGACCCACGGCGGGAGTTCGTCGCGGATTTTTTCGGCGGCCAACATGCCTAAAGACCGCCCCACACATGACACTTCAAGCGAGTGAGTCAGGCGGGTATGAACTGCGTCGTTTTGGGTGAGCGGGTGAACTTGGGTTTTGCGGTTAAGCTGCCGAAAACTTTGCGAAAAAATGATCCGGTCGTAGTCTTTGTGAAACGGACTGCGCGATTGTTCGGTGTGGCGTTTGCGGCTACCCAAACGGGCGGGAGAGAGCAGTTGAGCCCAGCGCATCGACATAGCGGTTATTTTCTGTCTGCATTCACAACGAACGGCCTTTGATCATGCCAGAATGTGCGAGGCAAAGGCCAGCCATGTGCGACAGCGTTTGTCGTCGTACATAGGATGAACCATTTAGCCGTAGGTTTATGCGGTATTCATGTCGAGATCGCCCTGATGACGCGTCCAATATTGCAACCGATGGTGGGTTTTCATCAAGATGAGGAAGGTCATTGGGTGGCCGAGCTGGCCTGCGGGCATACCCAACATGTGCGGCATGATCCGCCGTGGCAAAATCGCCCGTGGGTGTTACAGGCTGATACGCGTGCAACGCATGTGGGAGATTGCCTTCGTTGTTTGCGTTGTGAGCGTCAAGAGTCCGTCAACGCATCGGTATCTCTTGTCGCAAAGCAACGACAATAAACTGGATCTGCCGCTTTAATCTGTGCGATATGCCACCATCTTGTCTGATCTGGCCGTCATCCGCTAAAGGCATGTTATGCGCGAACCGATAAAATCCCGCTCGACTGATGAGTTGCATCAGATTCCGGTCAATCTTCAAGCCGAAGCGCAAAAAACCGGTGTCAACCTATCAGGCACACACACACAGGGTGGCGTTTTTGAGTTGGTCACCGATTTTGCGCCAGCGGGCGATCAGCCCCAAGCCATCGAAAAGCTTGTGCGTGGGGTCGAACAAGGCATGCACGGGCAGTTACTGCTTGGGGTGACAGGGTCGGGCAAAACCTACACCATGGCCAACGTGATTGCGCAAACGCAACGTCCGACCATTATTATGGCGCACAATAAAACCTTGGCGGCGCAATTGTATGGCGAGTTTAAGGCGTTTTTCCCCAATAACGCGGTCGAATACTTTGTCAGTTATTATGATTATTATCAACCGGAAGCCTATGTGCCGTCATCGGATACCTTTATTGAAAAAGACTCGGCTATTAATGATCATATTGATCAAATGCGACTGTCAGCCACGCGGTCATTATTAGAGCGCCGTGATGCCATTATTGTGGCGTCGGTTTCGGCCATTTATGGCTTGGGTGACCCTGAAGCCTATCTTAAAATGTTGCTGCATATTGTGGTGGGTGATCGGATTGACCGTGCCGCTATGATTCGGCGGTTGGTTGAGATGCAGTACACCCGCAATGAACTCGATTTTGGTCGGGGGACGTATCGGGTGCGTGGCGAGATTGTGGATATTTATCCGGCAGAATCTGAGCAGCTGGCCGTGCGTGTCAGTTTGTTTGATGATGAGGTCGATCAGATCACATGGTTTGATCCGTTGACCGGAAAAACCGTGCGCAAGGTGTCTCGGATCACCATTTACCCTAAGTCGCACTATGTGACCCCGCGTGCAAAGCTAGAGGCCGCCACCGGCACCATTCGCAGTGAGTTAGAAGAGCGTTTGGCGTTTTTTAGAGCCAATGACAA
>JBEANQ010000211.1:0-3783 GCA_041165345.1 Pseudomonadota bacterium | reverse complement strand
TTTGACTGCCCAGCCCCATGCGGCCAAATAGTTCCAGCGTGCGCCGCCGGATGTTTTGGGGTTGGGTGTAACCACCTCGACATTAGGTTTAATCAAATCGCCCCAGTCACGGATATTTTTGGGGTTGCCTTTGCGTACCAAAAACACAATGGTCGAGGTATAGGGTGCTGCGTTGTTTGGCAGGCGTTTTTGCCAGTCTTTGGGCAACAGCTTGGCTTTATCGGCAATTGCATCAATGTCATAGGCCAGTGCCAAGGTCACCACGTCGGCCTCTAGGCCATCAATCACTGCACGGGCTTGTTTGCCAGAGCCGCCATGTGATTGTTTGATTTGCACCGTTTGGTGGGTTTTGGATTGCCAGTAGTCGGCAAAAGATTGATTAAAGTCTTCGTAAAATTCACGGGTGGGGTCGTATGAGACATTCAGTAAGGTGCTGTCAGCGGCATGGGCGCTACCAAGAGTCACCAGACCAAGCAAGGCAGCAGTACGTGACCAATGGGTCAAAGAATAAGACATTACAAGCTCCAAGCATACGCATTATGAGGGGGTTACTCGAAGCCTATGCGTGTGGGGTTATCTTGTGAAATAAGTAAAACGTCCGAGCTTTGCAGGTTTAGCGATAAGTATAAATTGTGTGAATCATTGCCAAGAGATGGATTTGCTCCGTGACAGTCGGCATTAAAAAACACCGCCTAGGCGGTGTTTTTTTTAACATCACTGAAAAACAGTGTGCTTATTTGCTTGGGTAGAAGCCCCAATCAAAAAAGAATGGACCAAATGACACGACCAGCAGGCCGATGGTCATCACAATCAGTGGCAAAATCCAGCGCTCATAACGATAGTAGAAGCTTAAATGACGAACCGATGCATCCGCTTCTTCAATAATCTTCTCACCCACTACTTGTCGTGTGAGCAATTGGTTGAGTGCCACTGGTGGCAGCAAATAGCCTAACTCAAAGGCGGTTAGTACCATCATCCAAAAGTGAACGGGATCAATACCATTGTGATATGCAATCGGTGCCAACGATGCGGACACCAATACCACTGCACCAAATGGATCCATGATCATACCAATAATCACTTTTGTGACCATCAAGAATGCCATTGCGATAATGACACTGCTAAATTCGTGCGGGAACAGGTGCATCACGCCTGAGCGTTCAATCACTCCACCCATGCTCATGGACAATGCCATCAGCATTAACAGCGCTCCAATGTGACCAATGGTCTCGTTGGTGGCCAGACGAATTGCGGCTTCAAAACCAATTCGACGCTCAGCACCTACAGGCTCAGCAACTGCATGAGCTTGGATATGTTCAGGGTCAACATGATCTGCCACATGGTCAGTATTGGGATGCAGTGCCGTCGGATTTGTTGCATTGGTTGGCGCAGGCTCACGACGGATTTTGTCAAAAAACACAATCGCCAGCATCACAAAAGGCAGAATAGTCGATGCGGTATATTCGTCCAGCTTGGTATCTAGAACGATTTTATAGAACCACACCACAGCCAACATGATGATGACGTAAGGCGCCGCAGGAACCAATGCCCGTGCTGATTGTGGCAGTGCAATTGATAGAGGAGCAATGCGGAATTTCTTCTCAGCAAAAAACAATGACACAATTAGGAACAGCGTTGAGGTCAGCAAAAATACATGTAAGCCATTGGCATACAATTGATCTGTGGTGACTTCTTTGTTCATGGCAGTGATCAGAATGATCAGCAAGCAAGGGCGCAAAACAACGCCCAGCGAGCCCGACATGGCCGTTGCTGCAAGAGCATATTGACGACGCGCACCTGAGGCCAAGACCTCCTTGTAAATAATCGCACCTGCTGCGATCACAAAAATACCCGATGCACCGGTGTATGCGGTAGGTAATGCCGCAGCCAGAAGGATGATCCACGTGAGGGTTTCTGGTGCAAAATTCCATGGGCGGATGATGTTGAGAAACATATCAACCACACGGGTTTGTTTGAGCAACATACCAACCCAAATGTATAGCGTTAAATTTAGGAAAATAGCTGAATAATCAACCATTTGACCTAAATAAATGGTGATACCACTCCAGTATTGTTGTCCAAAAAATACGGATGCTGCAGTAACGGCCATCCACGCGTACAGTGGAATAGACAAAATGGCCATACCCACACTGCCGCCAACTTTGGCATCTGTTGGTGGTTTGAGCATTTGGAAAATGCTAATCCCTGTCAGTCCAGCAAATGCCACTATCCACACATAGGCAATTTTTTCTGATACAGGATCCATAGCAATGCCAGAGCGCATTTCTGACATTAAATATGCCACCGCAGAGAACACCAAAATACTATTGGCGATCAACATGGCAACCGAATAGACCTTAAAGTCTACTTGTGTGGTTGGTGGTCGTAACGCAATATGATGGCGACCTAGGGTCGTGGTAATGGCGGCAATGGCGACCATCAGAACCAACAATAGCGCACGATTGTCTGTGCCAAAGTGGAAAATAAAGAAAAAGCTTTCTTCAAATGCCCGAAATGCCTTTACCGCAGGGGTAATATGTGCATTGGCCATTTCAAAGAATTTGTACTTTTCTTCACAAAGCTGTTGAGCGGCTTGCAGCGCTTGGCGAATTTGTGCAGGGTCTTGTTTTTCAGATGCAAACAAACCACCAAAGTCATCATCTGCTGGAGCAGCCATTTGCTGTTGCACCAACACATCAAGATTAGGATGTCGATCACAATCAGGTTTGGCGGGATCTGCTCGTAGCATCGAGTATTGAATACCCGTTGCAGGGTCTCCAAACAGTTTTTCACCTGTACGTAGTAATTGCCCGTGGATCATTTCGCCTGTGCCAATGACCAAGGTCAAGATCAGTAGCAAAAAGACGGGTAACGTCGTGGTCCATTCTGACCATGTGCGGTTGAGCGGCCCTGATGGGCGTTTTGTAGTGTCGTTCACTTGCATAGTGTCCTACAAGGGTTGTGGGCATGAGAATCAGGCAGAAAGCAACGTCAGCCACCAAAGGATGAAATGATACGTTTCAATGGGTCAAAATGTTAGACAATGCACAAAAATAAGGCGAATGTATGGCATGTGGTAGGAAAAATGATGAGAAAGTGGTGTTTTTTCATACGATTTTAGCCCACCCAACCAATCGTGCTTTTTTAGTGCGTATAGCGCTTTCATGACAAGCCGATTTTACCCTATAAAACCGGCTGCTAAATTTTGTTAAATATCGAGTGCTAATGTCAAGCCTAAGCTGTCAATTCCAAGACCAATTTGTGGCGTAGTTGAAGAGGGTAGCGTCAGCCAAAATGGCGTACCGTCAATCAGAAGACGGTCATGCTGTGGGCAGCGTCTGATCTGCCAATCACCAGAAATCTGACCATTAGCACACAGTAGCGTCAGGCGTTCCCCTGTGAGTTGATGTTCGATATTAAGCCGACCTGTGCTACGGATCAGTAAGATTCGATAATCTAAAAGATGCAATGTGCTGACGGGTAGTCGTGCAACGTGACTGATATTCGGCGCTGACATGTTGGGCGTTGAGTCTGACATTGGCTGTTCGCAGGGTTGAGTCTCATAGGGTTGGACGACCGTGGGCCGGATCAGGGGCAGGGCTGGCTCTAACACCGTTGGGGCGTTGCTGAAGTCTGGGATGTTAGATGTGCTTGACAGTATGGGTGTATCAAACATGCTAGCCGTTTCAGCCGTTTCAGCCGTTTCAGCCGTTTCAGCCGTTTCAGCCGTTTCAGCCGTTTCAGCCGTTTCAGCCGTTTCAGCCGTTTCAGCCGTTTCAGCCG
>JBEANQ010000210.1:0-3798 GCA_041165345.1 Pseudomonadota bacterium | reverse complement strand
CTCACCCCCATCGAAGGCGGGGCATCGCAACATTTGAGTGTACCAGTCAAAATATCTGATCCACAAAAAACCATTGACATTGTTTGGTCAGATTTGCACATTCAACGCTGGTGGCCCAAAGATGAGGGTGCGCAAAAACAATATCAGGTTGAACTTGAATTACGTGATGGAACGCATGTATTTGATCGCATTGAGCAGCGTACCGCATTTCGCAGCATTCGATTTGATGCTCCTCAGCATGCATTTATCATTAATGGTCGACGGCTTTTTTTGCGTGGAACCAATTATATTGCCAGCCCATGGCTTGCCAGCATGACACGTGATGCCTACACACGTGATATCAAACTCATGCAAGCAGCACACATTAATGCCGTCAGAGTACATGCCCATGTGACAGGACAAGCATTTTATGAGCAAGCTGACGAACTTGGTCTGTTGGTATGGCAAGATTTTCCATTGCAATGGGGCTACGACGATAGCGATGCATTTGCACAAGAAGCTGTACGTCAAGCCCACGCCATGACACATATGCTGGCACACCATCCATCCATTTTTGCATGGAGCGCTCACAATGAGCCGCCATGGAATGCAGATTGGATGAAATACAAATATGATGATTATGACCCCTTACAAAATTGGCAGCTCACCCATCGTGTTGCAGATGCTCTTGCAGAAGACCCTACACGCTACAGACATGGTTACTCTGCCACAGGTGAACATCTGTGGATGGGCTGGTACTCGGGCAACTGGCGTGACCATGCCAAATCGACTCGTGTCTCAATTGTCAGTGAATTTGGCGCACAGGCATTGCCCGATGTTGCAACACTCGAAGGGATTATTCCTCCAACAGATTTATGGCCAAGCGATACGGACCCCAAAAACCCTTCATGGCAATCATGGGAATTTCATAATTTTCAACCGCTTGAAACATTTAAAAATGCAGGTGTACAACGAGGAGACTCTTTAGACAGTTTTGTCAGTCACTCTCAACACTATCAGGCCAGATTGATTCAGTTGGCGGCAGAATCTTATCGTCGACAACGATATGCACCCGTTGCAGCTGCATTTCATTTTATGTTTAACGAAACATGGCCTTCCATTAACTGGGGTATTGTTGATTACCAAAGAAAACCGAAACTAGGTTATATGGCATTACAACAAGCGTATCAGCCTATTTTACCCAGTATTGCATGGGAACAATCGGATATTGCATCAGGAAAATCTGGCAATTTTACGTTATGGGCTATTAATGATACCCAAAATAGTTATTCAAACGTTCGGCTGAGTTATCAGGTAATCGCTCTCGACAAACCCCATACCATCACATCAGAACGTAAACATTTGGCTCTACCTGCCGATACAGGCAAACCCGTTTGGTCCATTGTCGTGTCAGGTTTAGCAAATGGTGACTACGCTCTATTGGCTCAACTAGATGATCAAAAAGGACATTCGCTGGGTCAAAATCGCTATGAATTTCATGTCGGAACAGCGCCATGAAGTCGCATTTTTGGCCGCTTCTGGTCTCCATGAGCATACTAGGCTTGATCACCTGTGCAGATGCAGCAGAAAATGATGCATCCTTGCCGTACTCTCATAAAATTGCTGGAAATCCTGCAATCCTTATCAATCAAGCGGGCTATGATAGAAACGCCACTAAACGTGCGTTATTACGCAATATGGCAGATCACATATCCAACACGGCCCAAATTCTCAATGCACAGACACACGCTGTGGTTGGTACTGCTCACATTGGACTGAGTATGCCAGACCCTCACAGCCTAGATCGAATAGCTGAAATACGGCTTGATACATTACAACAATCTGGGCATTACCAGCTCCGTGTGGGTCAATTGGTCAGCCCAGTCTTTGAAGTGTCTACGCGCCCAGACCACCACGTCATGCGATTATTATTGCGCTCGTATTATTTGCAACGCTGTGGTGTGGTCTTACATGATCAAGAGTCTGATTTGCAGCATGGCGTTGATCATCCGTTGGATGGCATCTTACGCCACCAAACCACATTCGACACTGCAGGGCAACCTGTTGCTGCAACGGGTGGCTGGCATGACGCTGGTGACTACGGTAAATATGTTGCCCCGACCAGTGTTGCGGTGGCACAACTCCTAGACGTATATAGCCTTGCTCCTCAGCAATATCCTGATGGTGCATTGAACATTCCAGAAAGCCACAATGGTCAATCTGACATCTTAGATGAAGCCAATGTTGGGTTACGCTGGTTGCTCACCATGCAACGGCATGACGGTGCAGTCTGGCGCAAGCTCTCAGGCACCACATGGCCCAAACAGCTCACGCCCGATCAAGACCAACAAACCCGATATGTGTATGGCGTCTCAAGCCCAGAAACCGCAAAATTTGTCGCAGTGATGGCACAAGCTGCACGGGTATTTAAAACACTCGATCCAGCATGGTCTGCACAATTACAAGCAGCCGCTGAACGCAGTTGGGCATGGCTTAAAACCATTGAAGATCCACAATATGTTGAATGGCAAAAAGGCGATGACAGTGGCTCAGGTAAGTACCTTTACTCCAAAACAGATCAAGAGCTGAATCTCCTCACTGACCGTGATGACCGTGTATGGGCCGCATCTGAATTATGGCTGCTCACCCATCAACCTGATGATTTAAATTTCATTCGAAACGAACGCCAGCTGATATCACAGCTAAGCATCTTTGAATGGAAAAACACCATGTTACTGGGAGTGATTCATCTTCTGCGTGATCAAGATCAACGCCTTGACCCTGAACTCAGGCAAGAACTACGCACAAACGTCTTACAAGCAGCAGATTTGGCACTGAAACGACGGCAAGCCAGCGGTTATGCACTGGCCAATCATCGCTTTGTATGGGGCTCTAACAAAATGACCGCTGCCGAAGGTTATTTATTGGCTCAAGCCTATCAATTCACAGCACAACCAGCCTATCGAGAAGCCGCTCAAGCCCAATACGATTTTTTGCTAGGGCTAAACCCTCAAGGCATTTCTTTTGTAACCGGTGTAGGCGAACAACGGGTTCGACATGTGGCACACCTATATGCACGCGCCGCTCAACACGATATTGTAGGATTATTGGTGGGCGGAGCCAATGGATTGGCTCAAGATCAGATTGCACCAAAGAGCCAAGCCATTTACAGTTATATCGACAATGATCAAGCGTACTCAGTGAACGAATACGCCATCGACTACAACAGCGCACTGATCGGCCTCATTGGTCTATTAGACGCAACAGCCGGCATAGAACCGGTACAGCCATAACACGGACGACAGCGAGAATAAGCAATGGGGTTTTATTTCGACCGCTTTGAAGGTCGCACACCACCCGAACCGACGCCTTATCAACCTCGGATCGAACTTCTCTGGCAATTTTTTGCTGTACTGGCACTAGTGCTAGGCGGTGATTATCTCTATTGGCGCTGGACAGAAACCTTAAATCCAGCCGCCATGTGGTTTGCTATTCCATTAGTACTTGCAGAAACAATGGCTTATATTGGTCTGTTTTTGTATACCTTTAACCTCTGGCGTACACGAGACTACCCCGAGCAACCCGCCCCTGTCACGTTCTCAGACTGCAACCATCGTGACCACGGCGAAGACCGCCCACTACGGGTCGATGTCTTCATCACCACCTATAGCGAAGAAGAAGAATTGGTTCGCCTGTCCATTCGTGACGCCATGAACCTGCAATACCCTCACCCCATTGACCTGAATGTCTACATTTTGGACGACGGCAGACGCCCACTCATGAAAGCCGTTGCACTTGAAGAGGGTGCGTTGTACATCA
>JBEANQ010000209.1:0-3816 GCA_041165345.1 Pseudomonadota bacterium | reverse complement strand
CCGTACATCGTCGTGTTCTTGAACAAATGCGACATGGTCGACGACGAAGAACTGCTTGAACTGGTTGAAATGGAAGTGCGTGACCTGCTGTCGAAATACGACTTCCCAGGCGACGACACCCCAATCATCCGTGGTTCGGCACTCGAAGCACTGAACGGTGGCGAAGGTCCTTACGGCGTTAAAGCAGTATTGGATTTGGTTCAAGTGTTGGACACTTATATTCCAGAACCAGAACGCGCCATCGACAAATCGTTCCTGATGCCAATCGAAGACGTCTTCTCGATCTCGGGTCGCGGTACTGTGGTGACAGGCCGTGTTGAATCGGGCATCATCAAAGTTGGCGAAGAACTCGAAATCGTCGGCATCAAAGACACCGTCAAAACCACCTGTACTGGTGTTGAAATGTTCCGCAAACTGCTCGACGAAGGTCGTGCTGGCGAGAACTGTGGCGTCCTGTTGCGCGGCACCAAGCGTGAAGACGTTCAACGTGGTCAAGTTCTGGCGAAGCCAGGCACGATCAAGCCACACACCAAGTTTGAAGCTGAAGTCTACGTTCTGTCGAAAGACGAAGGTGGCCGTCATACCCCATTCTTGAAAGGCTATCGTCCACAGTTCTACTTCCGCACCACTGACGTGACCGGTTCGATTGGTCTGCCAGAAGGCGTTGAAATGGTTATGCCGGGTGACAACATCCAAATGACCGTAGAACTGATCCACCCAATCGCCATGGACAAAGGTCTGCGCTTCGCCATTCGTGAAGGCGGCCGTACTGTTGGCGCTGGTGTGGTTGCTGAAGTTCTGGTTTAAGCCACTGTCCCACTGGGACAATGCTGAGACAAAAAAGGACGCCTTCGGGCGTTCTTTTTTATGTGCGTTGCAAAAGTGATCATCGTCGCTGTCGATGAATGATGGCTTCTGCCAATCACAACTGTATAAACAAAAAAATCAGCATTTATTTTTTTGTATGCAACTGATTATATAAGCTAAAAAATGATTGTTGGACAAAATATAATCTTGTCCTTATTCGATAATTTGTGACCTATTCGGCACTGTTGAGGGATAGAAGCCACGCATAGGATGGGGCTATTAGCGCTGATCCTGCGGTTTAAAGCCGCTGTGATTGAAAGAATCAGCCCCCTGTTTTTTGAGGAGTCGTCTCATGAATGCCAAAGTCAATGCCCCCGTTATTAAGTCGTCGTTTCCAGTACGCCGTATGGACTTTGATTTTAATGATGTGTCACGTTATTGGTTTGGCGGCGATGCGGGTCTGACTCATTTTATGACAGCCATGTCGGCATTGTTTCCAGAAGGCGAGCAGTTTTTTGTAGACAGCGTGCGTGCGGTCCGGTATCACCCCTTGCTGAAAGACAATGCGCAACTGCAAAAAGAGATCAGCGCATTTATTGGTCAAGAAGCCATGCACTCAAAAGAGCATGAAGCCTTTAATGCGATTGGCGCACAGTATGGCCATAACGTGAATCGTCTTGAGAAACTTACCCGTAAAGTGATTGATCTCAAGCGTTTTGTACCCTTTGCCAGCGATGAAATCATTAACCTGAGTGCCACTTGTGCCTTAGAGCATTTTACATCGACCATCGCGGCTGAGCTGATGCGTCGGGGTGATATTCAAGACATGATGAATGACCCCACCATGTACAAGCTGTGGATGTGGCATGCGGTTGAAGAAAACGAGCATAAAGCCGTTGCTTTTGATGTGTATGACACCCTGTACGGTAAGACTGTAAAAGGCTACACCATGCGCAGTATCGCGATGGTATTGGCTACAGTGCTGATTTTCTTTACGCAATCGTATTTTATGTACACCATGATGCGTAAAGACAAAAAAGCCTCGCCTCGTCATTGGCTGCATGCGGCCAAGACCATGTATGGCCGCAATGGTTTTTTCACCAACATGCTGCCTGAGTTTGTTGATTATTTCCGTCCAAACTTTCACCCCAATGACCATGACACAACGGCATTGTTGGCGGATTGGAAAAATAAACTCGAGTTTTTGAACGTAAAGCCTCAAGCCTCACGTTAAGCGTTGCTTGCATGACAAAAACCCGACGTAATGTCGGGTTTTTTAATTGGGCGCACATGCAGGTCTAAAGAGCGAGGACTAAGAACTGTAATGTTGTTCAGGTATTTGCTTGTTTTTGCCCTTAAGATGTAGCACGCGCGTATTTGGAGCGGGATGCGGGAATCGAACCCGCGCCGAAAGCTTGGGAAGCTCTCGTTCTGCCACTAAACTAATCCCGCAGGCGTTGTGCGCTTGCACTGATGTGAGCCGAGTATAATAGCGTTTTTCTTGAAGGTATATGCCGGTGAATGTTGTTGATGTTCGTGCAATGACCTCAGAGGATGTGACGGCAGTCGCCGCGATTGAGCGCATGGTGCAGTTTCACCCTTGGACGTCCCGCCAGTTTGTCGAAAGCCTTGAAAGCGGTCAGCGTTGTACGGTGGCGGTGTTAGACCAGCACGTTGTCGGTTTTTGCATTTTGCAGCCTGTGTTAGATGAGGCTAATTTATTGCTCATGGGAGTAACGCCAACTGCTCAAGGCCGTGGCGTGGGATTTCAGTTGTTAGACACGTCCATTGAGCAGTTGGGCGACGGCTGTGTCATGGTGTTTTTAGAGGTACGTACCAGCAATACGGCTGCTTTAGCCCTGTACGAAAAAGGCGGCTTTCACCGCATGGGTGTGCGCAAACACTATTATCCCGTTGCAGGGGGAGGCAAAGAGGACGCGGTGCTGATGGCATTGACCCGTGGTAATCCGTTTGCTTAATGTGTGGCGTTAGCGCAGCTTACGATAGTCTGAGATGTTTTCAGCACGTGATAACGTTTGAATCAGATGTTGCGTCTCAGCGCCATCAAGCGGCCGCAATAAGCGTTGCCATTGCCCGTCAAGTAAAATGTCGAGCGGGCTAAATTGGGCTTTGTAGCGCATTTTGGGTGATTCAGGAACCCAATAGCCCAAGTACACATGGGGCAGGTGGCGCGATTTAGCCCATTCGATTTGCATTAAAATCGCAAACGTGCCAAGACTACGCGCGGTCAGGTGCGGGTCAAAAAAGGTATAGACCGCCGAGACGCCGTCGTCGAGTTCGTCACAGGTGGCAACGCACAACAGTTGATCGGCCAACCAAAACTCTAGAAAAAAACTATTGGCGCAGCTTTCGACCAAAAATTTATCAAACTGTTCGCGGCTTGGTGGGTACATGTCGCCGTCGTAGTGCCGCTCGCTGATGTAGCGCTCATACAGCCGATAATGCACGTCGGTGGCCTGCCGTGTGGGTCGGCTTTCGATGCGTAAATCTTGATTGTGTTTGAGCGCCCGCCGTTGGCTACTGTTGGGCGAAAATAGGGCGACAGGAACACGCGCCGATAAGCATTGCCTGCAATGGTGGCATTCGGGGCGATAAATAAAGTCACCGCTACGCCGAAAGCCTTGTCGTGATAATTCAGACAAGGTTAGGCCGTCCACCGGTTGTTGTGGATCTATAAATACCATCCGTGCCGAGCGATCATCAAGATAGCTACAGCGATGCGGTGGTGTAATGTAGTACTGGATGTCCTTCATCATGGACGAGTCATAGCAATGAGGGGGTGCATTTGCATGGTTATACGTCGATCAAGCCTGAAAAAGGGGCGTCGGTCAACAGGCTGGCGCTGTCAAAACGCTGTTGTTGAACCGCCGACCAGTTAGGTGGAGATTGTTTGAGCTGTTGTTTCAGCCTGTGTAGAAAATCTGAACGTGGCAATGTGGTTGCACCCAGATTCATCAGGTGGTCATTGGGCAGTTGGCAGTCTACAAA
>JBEANQ010000208.1:0-3829 GCA_041165345.1 Pseudomonadota bacterium | reverse complement strand
ATTCGGTAGAGTCACGCCAGCTTGAAGCCATGAAACAAGACCTGATTCATAACCCCACCATGACCGGTTTTGTCATGCATGTGATCAACAGCATTCGCCAAGCGATTATTGATGACCTTGAAGCCAACCCCTCAGCAATTGGCCTCAACCTTGAAGGACTGGCGCAACGCTTGGGTGTACAGCTTGAACGTGATCCGGTGGTGCGTGGCGCGATTAACCACGAACTGGCGCTGCTGGCCGAATACGCCGCCGACCGCTATGCCAACACCGTGATTGACTATGTCCGCGAGCAAATTGAAGGCTGGGACACCACCATGATGATTGAAAAAATAGAATCTGAAGTCGGTGGCGACCTGCACATGATCCGCATCAATGGCGTGGTGGTCGGCTGCATGATTGGACTGGTGTTGGGCACAGTCCGCCTGCTGGTTGAAGGCTAAACGCTGTACACCGCTGGGCGCACAACAGCAAGACACGCCCAGCAAGTTAATGCCTATTCGTTAAGCGGATGAGGTGCTTTTGCAGGGATGCCTGAGTGCAATTGTTCGAGCCTGAGCAGCACTGCTGCGCAAGGGCGATTTGCACGAAAAAGCCTCGCCACAGTGTTGCTCGTGCTTACTTTTGGTGCGTCGAAAGTAAGCAAATTGCGATTTAAACGCAATCAAAAAAACACCACGAGACGCAGCGCTATGGCGCTTTTTCTTAACTAAATTGAGATTAAGCCCAGCGGCTGGTTTTTCGGCAGGCGATCTCAATCGCATCGCCTGCACCTGTTACACTACGCGCCAGATTCCCCCGAAAGACCCCGACCGTGACTGATCAAACCGCCACCGCTTTTGCCTCGTTGCCCCTATCGACCGACATGCTGAACAACCTTGTCTCGTTGGGCTACACCGAGATGACCCCCATTCAGGCACAAAGCCTGCCCCTGATGCTCAAAGGCATCGACTTAATCGCTCAAGCCAAAACTGGCAGTGGCAAAACCGCCGCCTTTGGCATTGCCTTGCTCAGTCGCTTAAACCCACGCAGCTTGGCGACGCAAAGCCTGATTCTCTGCCCCACCCGTGAGCTAGCCGACCAAGTGGCACAAGAACTACGCCGCTTAGCACGTGCCATTAGCAACATCAAAATCTTGGTGCTTGGCGGTGGCGTAGCAATGAACCCACAGGTCGACTCGCTTGAGCATGGTGCGCACATTGTGGTGGGTACGGCGGGACGGATTCAAAAACACCTCGACAAAGGCTCACTCCGCTTGGATCAGCTCAACACACTGGTGCTAGACGAAGCCGACCGCATGTTGGACATGGGCTTTTATGACAGCATCGAAGCCATTATTAAACAAGCCGACCTGCAAGCACGCACCAGCCGCCAAACCTTACTGTTTTCGGCGACGTATCCGGCAGGCATCAAAAAAATCGCCGCTGACTTTATGCAAGACCCTGCCCAAGTGACCATTGCCGAGCAGCACAGTAATACCCACATTGAACAGCGTTGCTACGAAATCAACCCAGAACAACGCTTTGATGTGGTCACCAACGTGCTGCATCACTATCGCCCTGAATCATGTGTGGCGTTTTGCTTTACCAAACAACAATGCCAAGAACTGACCGAACACCTGATTCGCAAAGGCATTTCTGCGCAAGCCTTAAATGGCGACTTGGATCAGCGGGATCGTGATCAAGTGGTGACCATGTTTGCCAACAAAAGTATATCGGTACTGGTGGCAACCGATGTGGCCGCGCGTGGCCTTGATATTGCTGGCTTAGATCTGGTGATTAACGTTGAACTGACCGGCGAGCCGGAAACCCATATTCACCGCATTGGCCGAACCGGTCGTGCGGGTGCAACCGGCGTGGCGGTCAGCCTGATTGCCCCGCGTGAAGCGCGCCGTGCTGCCCTGATTGAAGCGCTACAAGCGCAACCGTTTGTGTTTTATCCGTTAAGCGAATTAACCGGCGACGCCAAACCGCTACAAGCCGCCATGATGACCATTGCGCTGAGTGCTGGACGTAAAGACAAATTGCGCGCTGGTGATATTTTGGGCGCGTTGACGGGTGAAAATGGCCTGCCGGCCAGCAAAATTGGCAAAATCACCATTACCGATATGCAGTCGTATGTGGCGATTGAGAGTGGCAGCGCCAAGCAAGCGTTAAAGCGCATCACGACCGGTAAAGTGAAAGGCCGGTTAATTAAAGCGCGGTTGCTGACGCTGAGCTAAGTACAGCATCAGGCTACATCTAGACGGCGTCACTGCACATTGTTGGCAATGATGCCGTTTTTTTACGCCTGTAACTCTTTGGCTGCGGCTTCCAAGATTTCAATCGGCACACCACGCTTTTTAAGGACTTCAATCAATCGTGCTTCCGCGCTAAACACATACTGTGCTTCGTCTAAGCCGTGCTTTGGTCAAGCGGGCTTTAATTTTATCCGGCATCATCATCTTTACGCTCCTCTGCAATGGCTTTACGGTCTGAGATCAAACGTTCGCCTTGTGAGTGATAGCATATGGCTCACGGGTTCGATTTGAGCTAAACGGCGTTGTTGCTTCGTTTCATCGACCACATCCTCAAAAGGAAGCAAAGCCGTATCAAGTTCGTGATGCCAGAGATTTTTTAACTCAAGCAGGGGTTAGACCATGAATATCATGTCTTACAAAGGTTATGCTGCAAGAATCGAATACAGCGATGAAGATGGCTGTTTTATTGGTCATATCGCAGGCATTCGTGATGTTGTCGGCTTCCACGGTGAGTCTGTCTCACAGCTTCGGCAAGCTTTCGAAGAATCCGTTGATGATTATGTTGCAACATGCGAAAAACTGAATCGAACACCGCAGAGACCTTACTCTGGCAAGGTGATGCTTCGTATTGAACCTAGTATTCATGCACGTGTGGCCATGCTGGCTGAATCTCAAGGTAAAAGTTTAAATGCGTGGGCACAAGAAGTTTTGTCTCGTGCCGTATCGGCTTAACCTTTGCGATGAGTGAGGCCACAGCCCTTTAAAGACGATAGACACCTTCAAAAGGTATATCGTCTTAGTTGTGCTGATGTTGAAAAACAGTTCAGTATCTGCCTTGTAGAGGGTGCTGATTTGGTGTGTAATTTGAGTAGGTTGCATAAGAAGACTGAGTTCAGCGTAAAGATTTAATACTGTTAAATTTATTCGTCTTTTACAGTCGTCTTATGTGTCGTTTTTTTCGGTCTTATTTGTCTCAGTAACGCATAAGCCTAGTTAGGCAACTCAGGAAGGACACATCTTGAAACTCTTCGTCGACTCAAATTTTCTATCCCCTTACGCCATGTCGGCATTCGTCGCACTGAGGGAAAAGCACGCCGTATTCGAGATCGTGCCCATCAATTTAGCTCAAGGTGAACACAGGTCAGCCACATATGCTGCCCTATCGAACACCTTGCGAGTTCCAACACTTACCGATGGCGGCTTTCACCTATCAGAGTCTTCAGCCATTTGCGAGTTCATAGAAGACAGCCTTCCTGGCACCAACCTGTACCCAAAAGATCTTCAGCAAAAGGCAAAAGCGCGTGAAATCCAGGCATGGCTTCGCAGCGATCTCATGCCGATTCGGCAGCAGCGTCCAACCGAAGTGATTTTCTTAGGCGGCGCATATCCAGCTCTATCAGAAGAGGGGCAAGCAGCCGCATCCAAGCTATTTACCGCCGTTGAGAACGTACTTCCCGAAGGTGCTGATTCCCTCTTCGGCATCTGGTCAATTGCAGACACCGACTTGGCGCTCATGCTCAACAGGCTTGTTCTAGCAGGCGACAAAGTGCCTCCGCGCCTCGTTGCATATGCCCAAGCACAATGGCAACGACC
>JBEANQ010000207.1:0-3832 GCA_041165345.1 Pseudomonadota bacterium | reverse complement strand
CCGCCAACTTTCCGGCGTTGATGACGGCCATCAAGGCGGCATTGTCGTCACGACCTATGCCAACCTTGCCCAAAACAGCGCACTAGGAAAAGTGGACTGGGACTGTATCGTGGTTGATGAAGCGCATACGTTGATGCAGTCGCAGCAAGGTGACGCGACCAATGCACTTAAAAAACTTCGGGCCTTGTCGGGACACCATGCCGGTTTTGATACATGGTCTAAGATGCGCTATGCCGAACAAGTGCCCGTATCAACGGGTACGAATGAGTTTGGCTTTCCAGAATACAATCAAGAAGATCTGACCAAATGGGAAAACTTCAAAGCACCTTTGCGCGCCATTTGGCAAAAAAACTGGGAAAACCAGACGCAAAAAACCAAAATCATCTTTTTGAGCGCGACGCCATTTAGCTATGTCCAAACACTGGACTGGGCCGAAGGGTATCTATTCAACTTTAAGGAGCCCAAGGCGCAGTACAGCACCGATGATACCAATGGTGCATATAACAGCGGGGATGCACGCGAAAACTTCTACATGGCCAATTTTGGCTACCGGATGCGGTACAACCGCCTGACACAACCAGATGCGCGGGTAGATGTGGGCGTTATGGAGCGCCAATATGCTGAAAAGCTCAAAAAAGAAGGTGCTGTTTCTGGTCGTAGCTTGGTGGTGCCATTTGATTATGATCGTAAATTTGTGCTGATCAATAGTCCCATTGGCGAAGCGATTGATGAAGGTATGCGCTATCTGCAAGAGACCAAGGACAACGACGGCTATTCGGTTTATGGCAGTTTGAGCAGCTACGTTTCTAAAGCGTTTACTCACATCAAACGCGCCCAACTGCTTGAGGCCATCAAAGCCGATGCTGCTACTTCAATGATTAAGCAGCATGTTGCACTAGGTCGTAAAGTGTTGGTGTTTCATGATTACAACAAAGGCGGCCTAACCAATCCATTCGAGCTGGACGAATCGCTGGTTGAAGATCGGGAAATTCGCAGTGAATACAACCGGCTCAAAACAGATCGGCCGGACCTGTTTGAACTTGATATGAATTTGCCATCCCCGATCAAGCGGCTAAAAGAAGCATTTCCCGACTTGCTACAATTTAATGGGACGTTAAGCAAAGGCGACCGTAGCAAAAACGCCGATCTATTCAATAGCGATACCAGCGGCCATGACGTGCTAATCGTACAGTCTGATGCTGGTTCTACCGGCATTAGTTTTCACGATACTACGGCCAATTTTCAGCGGGTTTTAATCAACATTGGAATGCCTGCCAAGCCTGCCAAGCTGCGCCAGACCGAAGGTCGAATTTATCGTGTCGGGCAAGCCTCTAACGCCATTTATCGCTACCTCACAACTGGTACCGACTGGGAACGCACCACGTTTGCCAGCAAGATTGCAGAACGTGCAGAAACGGTCGATAACTTGAGCCAAGGCGAAGATGCCGTGGTAAGCATCAAAGACGCGCTAGTACGTGCCTATGAGATGGCTGACGACGCAGAACCGTCCGTTGAAGATGGTATCGGCGGCAAGGCCTATGACGAAGAAAACAGCCGTGTACAGTCACTATCACCGTTTGAGCGTGCCAAAACTCATTATTGGTCAAAAGCCAAGGTCACAGCCAAGCGGACAGAGCGTATGGGCAAAGAGTGGTACGCCACACCAGAGCCAATAGGTCTAAAAATGGTCCAGTGGTCGGGCGCACACAAAGGCGACGACGTACTGGAGCCGTCGGCGGGTGATGGGGCGATTGGTCGGTATATGCCTGCTGATGCCAGTGTGACGTTTATTGAGCCGTCCGAAGCCTTGGCAAGCCGTGCCATGATGAACAATACCAACGCCAAAGTGATTATCAGTAATTTTGAAGGTCACAGTATTGCCAATAAATACGACAGCATTGTGATGAACCCACCATTCGGCAAAGGTGGTTCGACCGCTATTAAGCATATCAGCCAAGCGGCAATGCACTTGCGCAACAATGGCCGACTGGTTGCCTTGCTGCCTACAGGACAGATGGACACACGTTTGGAGGATGCCAAACAGCAACGGTTACTTAATGGCTTGTACATGGTGGCCAAGATTGCATTGCCGTCATGTGTTTTTGCCAATGCGGGTACCAGTGTCAACACCCAAGTGATCATCTGGCAAAAGCATGACAGCGAAACACAAGCACCTACAACGGTCGAGCGCTATGACCTGTCACACATCAAGGATATTAACGAGCTGTTTGATCGAATCGAAAGGATCAAAATGCCAGTTCGCCCACCACGTTTAGATGAGGAGTTGGCGCAATATGGCTTGGCTGTTTATCCAGACCGCAATAAATACATCATTACTGGTGTAGGTCTGAAAAACGAAAAAATCCGTGATGTGATTGCCTACTATGCCCTGCCTGAGAATGGCGATTATGTGGATCGGATCAATCGCAGTGCAGTATTTTTGAAGCTGCTTAAACAAGATCCTAGCATTAAGCCAATGGTTGTACAGGAACCCAGCACAACTGCTTAAAACAACCGGCCATAGAATGAGTCCATCAACAGGACGCATTCTATGGCCGACTCACAGACCCAGCCCGACAACGCTGCAAAAAGCACCCCAGAACGCCAATTCGTATCGCGCTGGGGTAATTTGTCGCGCCTGAAAATCGCCCATATCAGCCTATGCAATAAAGACGGCACGCCCTTCACAGATAGCCCTGTCGTTGAAGCCTTATTAACCGAAGGTGAATTTTCGGTTGAATCCGATTATCAAAGCCCTTTTGAATCATCCAATCCAGAACAAAGATTGCCGACCCTATTAGGCATGCTGCAAAGCGGTGAAATTGCATCAACACTTGCGCAATCCAAAAAAGGCGACGGTTGGCTTGGGCAAGGCTTGGCCATTGCAGACGACATAATCAAAGCTGTGGAAAGCACAGTGGGCCTACCCGGCACACTTGGCGAGGTCATTAAAAGTGTTGAAGGGAAAAGCAGCCTAACCAAAATAAATAGCACTCAAATTTTTGTTTCTACTCATTCCATTCGCATGCAATTAACCCTGTTTTTACAGGCGATTTACGACGCCAAAACCGAAGTCGAAGATCAAGTCCAATTATTAGAAAAATGGTGTGTACCAAAGAAACTGGCCGATTCATTGCTCGAAAGTGCAGCCGAAAAAGGCTTGTTTGAAGGGCTATTTCCATCCGAAGCACCGCCATTTATTCGGATCGAGTACGGCGGACGCGTGTATGCCCCATTTTTGATTACGTCCGTAAATTCCCCACTGGTTGCCCCGACTGATTCCAAAGGCAACCGCCTAAGCCTATCCGTCAGCATGAGCATTGTCAGCCGTCAGGCATGGGATGCAACAGACATTGATACCCTGTATGGAGTCAAAAAATAATGGATCAGTATTTTGAACCGCTGATTATCCATGGCAAAACGCGCCAAGTGCATGAGATTACGTTTAAGGCCACGATTGGTATATCACGTATCCCCGAACACCTAAACGAACAGCGGATTACCAGATTTTTGCAATCTGTTTTGCAAGATGAAGCATTGCCCTTGGCGATGACCGTGCAAGAACGCTACTACGTTCTTCTTAAATACCTGTCGCAGCAGTCGGACGGTTTGTTATCTGCCAAGTTTGATTACGCGTCGTATATCAAGTCTGACGAAGCCGGTGTTGATCGTGTCAACGAGTCATCGATGCACGTGCAACACCTAACCGGTGCAATGGTCGAATTTTTAGAGCAGCACTGCAAAGGTGTTGCAGATTGGATCGTTGGTCAAATGGCCTTGCAGATAGCGTGTGCTGATGTCCCTGCCTGCCGTGATCTAGTGCATCCAGACT
>JBEANQ010000206.1:0-3849 GCA_041165345.1 Pseudomonadota bacterium | reverse complement strand
ATAATCGCAATACCAAACCGCAGCATGGACGGCATCCATGCACTACTGAGGATGTGAGAAATGGCTACAAAAGCTGATTTGATTAAGAAAATGGCAGTTGATGCCGGTATTACCCAAGCACAGGCAACTGCTGCGTTACAAGCGCTTGAGGTCGGCATCATCGAGGCACTGGCACAAGATCAAGCCGTGACACTCAAAGGCTTTGCATCGTTTACGCCAAAGGCCAAGGCCGCACGCACAGGCCGTAACCCTAAGACCGGTGAAGCGCTGGTGATCCCAGCCAAAAAAACCGTTCTGTTCAAACTGGCTAAAACAACCAGCGACGCCATTCAATAAGCGAAACAGTGGCCTTGCGCCGCTGTCTGCCAGTTGTTGCTGACTGGCACTGATGATGCAGCTAAATAGAGGTTTTGGGATATGGCAAAAGAGCAGGATGTCTACCGCCGCGCGGCAATAGGTCGCAATTTGGCTAATGCCAGATTACTAGCTGGATACACACAAGATCAGGTCGCACAAAAGATCTGGGGCAACATAAGGCTTAAAAACCGTGTATCAGAAGTAGAGTCTGGACGACTCCTGCCGGACATTGAGGTACTGGCGTATTTGTGTGAGATGTACGGGGTGTCTGCCGATTATATTTTGGGATTTAGTGTTGAGCCTGAGATAGACCAAACCGCCGGACGTGTTGGTTTGTTGTACAACAGCATCCAAGAGCTGATCAGCGAACAGGTCAGGGGCGTCACACTACAGATCTGCAATGCCGCCGCACAGCACATTGCAGTCATGCCAAAGCCGCAAAATCAAGCCTTGTTAGAGACTGCAAAACAGGTATTGCGGGTCTTTAGTCGCCATCGCGGCACCATACCTGCTGACATTGGTGTTGTTATGTTGAATTTGGCAGATGTAGTGCGTGAGGTTGACTGTAAGCTTGCACTTGCCATGCAAAGCTATGATGTTGCAGTCACAAACGTCACTGAGCGTTATGATCTTAAAGATGGTCATCTGATCAGTGCAGATGTGGAGGAAGTCAAGCGCCGTACCAAGGCAAAAGCACCGGTGTCGTTCGCGCGCGCTGGCAGAAAAAACCCGCATCAAAGCACCCGCGTTGCTCAAGCGCAGTTGCACTTATTTGTGCAGTCGAAAGTGGAGCAAGATGCAGCGATAGAGGCAGAGGGTATCTAAATGGCAGAAGGGTATTCGGACGAAGTTTGGAACGCGCTGCGGGACGCTTGGGAAAACACACCTAAAATATCATTCCAGAAGCTGGTCGATGAGGTGGGCACAACCTTGGGCTGTCCCATGCCCAGCCCGTCCGTTGTGCGTCGTCGGTCAATGGCTGAATGCTGGCAAAAACAGACTGCGAAGATTCTACGCCGTAGCACGCGCAGCACTGCCCAAGCTGCTGGCAAAAAGAAGGCTAAATCGACGTCAAAAAAGCCTAAATCTGACGTCAAATCTGACGTTAAATCTGACGATGACGACCATGTAGAATCTGACGTCATAAGCGACGATCAAGATTTTGATAAAAATGATGAAAGTAAAGAAAAAAATTACCAAATATTGACGTCAAATTCTGGACAAACCGGTAGCCAAAAAAGTGCGTTTGGTGCTGGTCGAAAATCAACACTGAAAGGCCCAGACATGCTGGCAAAAATACGCAGTCAAGTGATCCGTCAAATGGCTTTCTTTGACGTATTTTTTGACTCAGTGGAACACGTCAGGGATATTCAACTTGAAATTATTGAAAAACAGAATGCTGGTTTAGCGGTTGATGAACATGCCGTACAAGAAGCGACGCGCAAGCTAAATTTTGTGGCCAGTCTGGCAGAGCTCAACGACCAAAACACCCGTGCAATGGAACGAGCCCATCGATCCGCTGCGTTATTTTGGGGTATGGATGCTGCTGACTTTGTAGACCGTGCTGAAATTGAAGCCAAGAACAAGGCGACCATGCAAGAAATGGATCAACAGCTTAAAGCGCGTAAAGAGCGCTTGCGTGCTGGTCGTGTTGAGATGATGCACCGGCGTGCCGATATGCTGGATAACCCAGACGATGTGCCGCAAAGCGGTTCGGTATTTGAGCAAAGCGAGTGATGCCAGATGCCGGATAATGCACATATGACGTCATAGGTGCATGGGCATGTTTGAGAATAGAGAGTTTGGTTTAAGATCAGACGAGTTAGGCTTTTTGGTGGGTCAACGCCGCTTAGAGCGCATCAGCAAAGACATTAACACCGACACGCAAGAAATCATCCGCATCTTAACCGCTATGCACGAACAACGCATGGCGAACCCGCCTGATAACCAGCTTACCGGCCTGCCTTTGGCTATTGCACAAGCCAACGCACAACAGACGGTTGATATTGTACGGTCGCTGCGTGACGTACAGCGCAGTGTTGAGCGTGTGGGGGCGCGTGCGGTGGGTAGTAGTCCGCTTGGTGCGCCCACGGTCGATATACAAGACCTATTGCGCCAGTCAAGATCAAATAGCCCATCAACTGTCCCAACGCGCCAGACCGTCGATGTGCGCAGCAATGCCGATTTGCCCGACCGGCTTATATCCCCTGCACCGACGGACACCACGACCAGCTCCAGCGCTCAAAATCCTACGGGTCCTGCCGATAGTTCCAGTGGCCAAGATGCAAGCCCTGATACACCAAGCACCGATGCGGCAGGTCCGCGCAATCGTGATCGTCGTGGGCGTTTTACGCGTGATGGTGCAGATAGCGCCGATGGTGGTAGTGATGCCACTATGGATGGACGTGCCAACAATGGCCGTCGCCGTGGTGCAGGTGGGCGGTTTGAGGGGGACGGGCAAGGCGATAGCGCCAAACAAAAAACGTGGTTTGACCGATTGCGTGCTGCTGTGTCCAGTGGTGTATCAGTTGCCGTGGATACCCGTGGTGTAGATCCAACAGTCGATGCCATCAACGAGCTTGGCAGCCTAATGTCGCCTGTCAAAAAGGCCGCTGGTTTAGTGTTAAAGCCCATGACTGCGTTATGGCGTATGCGCAAGCGTAATGAGCCGCTATCACGCGAAGAACGCGAGCACAACCGTCGTCAGCTTCGGGAATTGCGAGACATTGCCCGAAATCAGGGTGGTGGTGGGATAGGCGGTATGTTACGCATGGTGCGTATCATCCCACTGGCATTAATTGCCGCTGCGCCGATTATCGGTAAAGCTATTTGGGATTCGATGAAGACTGGAAATAAAATTAGCGATGAGCTCAACAGTACGGAGGCAGGTCGAGCATTTACAGAGGGGGTCGGGGAAGGTACTGCCGTTGTAGCATCTGCATTGGGTAGCGAAACGGCTAATGAGATGCTGAATACTGTGCCAGCAGGTCAAAGTGATACCAATAAAGACGGCAGCAGCAATATCGGGAAAATGGGCGCGTGGAATCGCTTCGGTAACTTTGTTGGCCGCAAACTGGTTCAAGATCCATTGAATTGGACGAATGAAAAGTTAGGAGGCGATCCAGATTACTGGACTGATAGCAGTACAACTGGCGCGGGTGTGTCAAAACGATCTGGGAGTAAAGGGTTGCCTAATGGCTTTACAGGAGAACAAAAAGAAAACCAAATGATGGTTTATAAGGCGCTTAGATCTGTTGGGATGACAAGCACTCAGGCACGGGCGATGACTGCCGAAGTGGGACGCGAAAGCAGTTACTTAGACAAAAATATATTTGGGTCACACCGTGATGATAAAAACGGGCATTCCAATATGGGCATGATTAGCTGGCAGAAAGGTCGTGCCGAAAATCTGAAAAATTTTTTAGCAAGTCGAGGCTTGCTAGACAAAAACGGCAACATGATTAAAGGTGCGGCTACAATTCAGGCTCAAGC
>JBEANQ010000205.1:0-3883 GCA_041165345.1 Pseudomonadota bacterium | reverse complement strand
TAGGGGTTTTCGGGTAGGTTGTGATCTAGCAAGATCACTTGGCGATCACTAAATGCAGATTGACCGATTTTTGCATGAAAACGGTAACGTAAGTATTCAAACGAACCAACGCCCATGCGATTAAACCCACTGGTCACGCCTGTTGAGGAAGAGTGGAACACCTTTCCTCGCCATAAATGCATCGATTTAAACCAAAGCGGGTCAATAATCACGCCTTTGGCAATGCCATGAAGCTGGGACAACGCAGGGCATGAGCCGTTGGCATGAGCATCTTTTAAGGCTGAAAGGCTCATCTGTTGTAGGGACTCTAAATGGTCTGGCAACATGAGGGCAGGCATTGTGTATCCTCTGGAGTTGACTGGAGGTGCAGGCGATATGTTACATGTTTAACAGGATGTGAGCGTCAATCGTATTATTTTCGTGGTCATAACGAACACAAGGGTGATCTATATATAAATATATATATGCTGCTAACCATGGATAAGCCGCTCCATCAAACGGCTTAATCTTACCTTTGGTTTTGCACCACTCATCAGCAACCCTCACGCCATACACATACGCGAATCGTCCGTTCTATGAGCGGTGGCGAGTGTGCTGCCGCCCTAAACCACGCTGATGCTACAGCGCCTTCGGTTTTTTGATTGCATAAAAAGGCATCGTCATGGCTTGTCGCGGATTAAAAGCGCTCTTTATTCGATAAATAACGCCAATGCTCAACAGGTAGTTTGGCCATATTGATTGCACCAATCCGAATGCGTCGCTGACTGACCACTGATAGCCCGATTTGTTCACACATCCACGCCAGTTGGCCATCTTGTGGTTGTTTGAGTGCAAAGCGCAGTCGAACTTCGTTTTGCCAACTTACTTTACAATCGGCTATGGCTTTGCCGCGATAGATCAAACGACTGTGTAACAGTTGCAAATGAGCAGCTTTTGAGTCGCCGCTGATTTCAACGATGTATTCTTGCTCAAGTTTGTATGCATCTTCTTTCATGCTACGTTCAAAGCGTCGATCCTGCGTTAAGATCAACAAACCACTGGCGCCGGTCGGTAAGGGCATGGGGTTATTGTGGCGCACCAGATGTGCTGGTAGTGGTGTTTTGCTATACGGATTATTCGAGTAGTAATGTGCCGCGTCCAACACCAGTGGTACGGGCTGATCAGCCGGTTGATTGAGCAACAGACTGACTGGATCATGTGCCACCAATATTGCATCAGGATGCAGCTTAACCTGTTGATCAGTAATGATCACCCGTGCGCTTTGTTCAACAACGCCATCAACATGCACCCAACCTGATTCGATATATAATTCGGCTTCGCGGCGTGAGCAGCCAACTTGACTGGCGAGATATTTGGATAGGCGTGCGGGTTCAGTCATGGGTCACTCAGGTTCGATCATCTGGTGGGTATTGTACGCTACTCACGATGTCACCACGCGTGCGATGACGCATGAAAACCCGTCCTACAATGCCTGTATACATACCAGTCTGCGACTCTGACCATATAGCTATATTTATATATAGCTATATGGTCAGACTAACCACGACCACCACCAGCAATGCAAGCGCAGTGATGCCCACGTCTGCACCCAAACAGTCACCACCCCAAGGTTTGCTTGAGCCAAATGCGGTAGAGGCTAATCATTTGGGTCAGGCCAGTCTACGATATATGTTTATATAAATATATATAGCTATATGGTCAGACTAACCGCGACCACAGCCAGCAATGCAAGCTCAGTGATTTCCACACCTGCACCCAAACAGTCACCACTGACACCACCCAAGGTTTGCTTGAGCCAAACGCGGTAAAGGCCAATGATTAGCGGTGCAACCAAGAGGGCTGGTGCAAACCACACGCTGAGTCCGATTAGGCCGACGCCCCAACACAGACGGGCAATTTTGGGTTGTTGCCACGTAAAACGCTCGGCCATGCCACTGGATAATGGCGCTAAGGTTTGCCAGTGATAGATGCCCCATCGCGCCCACATGGGAATGAGCATGAGGGCAATCCAAGCCTGACCTCGGGCGATGAGCATCAGCAACACCAGTTTTCCGCTGGTGTGTATCAGTAGGCTTAATACGCCAAAACTGCCCAAATGTGGGTCACGCATAACCGCCAACAGGCGCTCGGGGTCACGATGAGATGCGCCTAATGCGTCGCTTAAATCTGCCAAGCCATCTAAATGAAGCCCCCCCGTGACCAACACCCCCATCAGCAGCATCAGCCATGCCGATAACCAGACGTTGAGGTGCGCGGCAGGCCAGCCAATCGCGACCAGTAAGCCGCCAATCAAGAGACCGACCAAGGGAAACCAGCGTGCTGATTCGACCAGCCATTGTTCTTGGAAGTCGTTGACCTGTGGCGTGGGCAGTCGGGTGAGAAATTGAATGGCAAGAATCAGCGTCTTCATGTGCGCATCAGACCGGCGGCATAGGCTTTGTCCCAGTCGAGGGCGTGTTCAAGGGCGTCGGTGAGGCGGTCTATTTCTTGGTCGAGTTGTTGTTCTGCGGAGCAATGTGCATGTGCATCAATGCCTGCCCATTGAAGTAGTGCGTGCAGCGCGTCAGGGTGGTCAAACAGGCCATGCACATAGGTGCCTAGAATGTGTTGATCGGCAGAGCAATAGCCATCACTACGCCCATCGTCGAGTTGAATCAATGCCGTGTGGGTGGCCTGATGCGTGGGATTCAGTTGGCTCATGCCTTGGTGGATTTCATAGCCCTCAATGGGGCATTGTTGGCCTTGTAGGTAAAGCTGCCCTTTGACCCGATGCAGTTGTTTGTTGGGTTTAAGGGTGGTCTGTAACGGTAACCAGCCCAGTCCCATGCTGCGACCCGCGTCGCCTTCGATGCCGTCGGGGTCGTCGATCCACTCACCCAGCATTTGATAGCCGCCACAAATGCCGATGACTTTGCCGCCATAGCGTAGGTGTTTTTGGATGGCGTCTGCCCAGCCTTGTTGGCGCAGCCATTCAAGGTCATAGCGGGTGTGTTTGCTGCCCGCCAAGATGATCAGGTCGGCGGGGGGTAGGGGTTGGTTGGGGCCGACAAAATGCAGTGCCACGCCGTCAAGGCGGCGGAGCGGGTCAAAGTCGGTGTGGTTGGCAATGTGGGGAATAACGGGAACCACAATATTAAAGCGTGCGGCGGCAGCGGTCTGCGCGGGCACGGCGTCTTCGGCAGAGACGTCAAGGCCATGTAAAAATGGCAGCACGGCCAGTACAGGTTTTTTGGTTTTTTGTTCTAGCCAATCTAGCCCATCTTGTAGCAGACGGATGTCACCGCGAAACCGATTGATAATAAACCCAGTAATACGCGCTTGTTCGGTGGGGCTAAGACAGTCCAAGGTGCCAACAATATGAGCAAACACGCCGCCTTTGTCGATATCCGCCACCAGCCAAACAGGGCAGTCGGCTTCTTCGGCAAATCCCATGTTGGCAATATCGCCTTGACGCAAGTTGATTTCGGCAGGACTGCCTGCACCTTCAACAATCACGGCGTCATAGGCGGTTTCTAGCCGTTGCCACGAGTCAAAGACAGCGTGTTTGGCCTGCTGTTTGTAGGCGTGATAATCAACCGCATTCAGGTTGCCAATCGAGTGTCCCTGAATAATCACTTGCGCGGTGCAGTCGGTGGTGGGTTTAAGCAACACAGGGTTATGGTCAGTGTGTGCGGCAATCCGGCACGCCGCCGCCTGTACCGCTTGAGCGCGGCCAATTTCGCCGCCATCGGCGGTTACGGCGCTATTGAGTGCCATATTTTGTGGTTTAAACGGGGCGACCGAGAGGCCGCGACGAACCAATAAACGACAGACTGCGGTGACTAAGGTGGATTTGCCTGCATCAGAGGTGCAGCCTTGAATCATGAGGGTGGGCATACATTAG
>JBEANQ010000204.1:0-3897 GCA_041165345.1 Pseudomonadota bacterium | reverse complement strand
GTCTTTATTTGCTTAATAGTGCCTGTCTATTGGCTTTACAGCCACGCTGGCACAGCGCCGTCATGCTCAATCGGTGTGGATGGCTTGACAAGCCACTGCCCAGTCCGCAGGATTTGGCACAAACACAGAAACCGACGATTCAGATACGGTCCTCACTTGCCGTTGCCACATTGAAAACAATGCATCACAGGATGCCAAACGCTGCCATCCATACCGTCTGGACAGCAGCATAACGACTCAGGATGACGCGCATGTCTTATACCTTTGCCCAGATTGAACGCGCATGGGCGCACCAAGACCCTGAACTGGTCACCCTGTTGGTGGCATTGGCAGGGCAGGCCAACCCCACGCCGCAACAGCCTGTGCCAGATGACGCCCTGACATTTGACCGATTTTTAACCCGTATTTGGCGCGCTGATTTTCGTGAGCAACCGGCTGAAACCCAATACCAGCAACGTCTGGCACTATTGGCACAGTTAGAAGCCGATCCCAGCACAGCCCCCATGCCCGAGCGCTTAAAACTACACGGCATGTTGCAATGGTTATGGGACGATGGCAGCGCGTATGCGCGGTCCGTGTTGTTGCAAGCGATTCGTCAATTGCCGTTGGTGTATGGCGCGTGGAAAGCCCTTAAACATATTTATAAAGCCGCCGAGCAGCGCCATGACTACGTCATGTTGGGGGCATTGGCGGCACGCTTTGACCGTCAGCGTCATCATGACCTGCCGTTTCCCTATGGAGTCAGTCAAGCCACCAAAACCTACATGGTGCTGCGCGCATGGCGTTTTCTGCGCAAAATGGGCGAACAATTGCCGGTGTGCTACCCCGAGGCCGCAATTCATTATTTAGCCGAATACACCGATGACATCCACAACGGGCGCACGGTGGCCGATCAAACATGGGTACTCAATCACATTTGTTTTCATGCCATGCCGCAGGCCTATGGGGTGTATCACTTTAAACCGCTGCAACAAAAACGTCTCTTTCATGCCAAGCACCGTGCCTTTGCCGAGACATGGACGCGCTCAGCCGATCCGCTGTTGCGCTTGATGGGGATGGCGCGCAGTGAGGCCGTCCGGCAGTGGGCGTGTGATGCGCTACAACATGACTTTAAGCTGGCCATGCGTGAGGTCAGCGTGTTGACCTTACAACAATTGGCACACATTGCGGTCATCAGTGCGGCACGCGACGAACTGCTGTTATGGCTGCTTAAAAACACACCTCATTATGAACAGCAGCAGTTTGTGGCGTTGGGTCTGCATGGCGTGGTGGTGGGTTTGTTATCGTCGCCTTATGCCGATGCCCAGCGTTATGCCTGCGCCTATGCCAAAGCGCACGCCCGTGATTTACCGCTGGATCAACTGTTAAGACTGGCCGAAAACCCCACCGCAGAGGTGCGTCAACTGGCGCTGCATGTGCTGATGGCCCGCGACCCGCGCGCCGACGTTGGACTGGCCGCATGGGGACAACTGTTGGACTCGGCGTATCATCATGAAGTGGCCGCCCAACAATTGCGCCAACATTTTGGCCGTAGCGAATTAGATACCGCGTGGTTTGCCGAGCGTTTGGCCTCAGGGCAGCGGCATAGCGTGACTTTTGCCACCACTCACCTGTTAGACCTGCATCCCGCCAAGACCCTAGGCGGCCATTACTTTGACCACATCGCGCTGCGACTCAGTGCAGCGGCGCGGGATCGGGCGGCGTTGGCGTTTGTGTTAGCGCAGCGTCAAGCCTTGGGGCTGGCTGATCTCTCCGCCGAGACCGCCCAAGTGTTGCTCCTGCATCCGCTGGCACAGCCAACCGTCAAGCAATGGATCAGCAGTGATGCGCTCAAGGCGTCGCGTCTGCCCATGACCTACTGGCAAGCATTGGCGTATGAACCCGACTGGCAACAGTCTGCCGAGATTGCTCAGATTCGGCAGCGCTATGCACATCAATACTGGGTTGAGCAATTAAGTTTTGATGCCGACTTGGCAGAACACGTCCGCGAGTGGCTGGCAGACGTGCGTCGGTTTGCGCCAGCCAGTTTAGGCTTTGATTGGTTGATGCAATTGGCACAACGTGACGAAGCCATTTATCACGACTTTGCGGTTGAACGCATGATCAAAGCCTTTGTGCCTGCCGATTTTGCACCCGCACAACCCGACACATCCGCCGCTACAACCGCAGAAACCCCACCAACCATCGAGAACACCGCCGACCTTCAGCAACAGAGCTTTTTGTTTACCGGCAAACTCAGCAGCATGACCCGTGATCAAGCCGAACACATGGTCAGCAATGCCAATGGTAAAAATGTCGGCACAATCAATGCCAAACTTGATTATTTAGTGATCGGTGATGACGGTTCGCCCCTATATGGCAATGGTCGCAAGGGTAGTAAGCAGGTCAAGGCCGAATCGTTAATCGCTCAAGGCGCAACCATCCACATTATTTCTGAGACAGCGTTTTTGCAGCGTATCTCGGGTCAAGTGCGTGAAACTTCAGTCGATCAAACCTTAGCGGGGTGTGAGGTGTTGTGGCGTTTGGCGACCGGCCAGCCGCACAGCCCCAGCAGTCGTCTGGCGATTCAATACCTTCGTCATCACCATGCCGATTTGTGCCTTAGCCTGACCGACCGGCCTGTTGACCCTGACGCAGTGATTCCCGCGCTCTTTTTTAGCCTGTCACGCTTTGCGCCATTGTTGGCGCATGTGCATCAAGAGATGCGTCAATTTGCGCTTGAGATTGCCCGTTTTGAGTTGGCGGCATGGGCGCCGAGCGCCGAGCAATTGGTGCAACTGGCCGAATCTAAACATGCCGAGGTGCGGGCGTTGATCCAAACCGCGCTGCTGGATGACCTCAGTCCTGCCAATCGGCGTTATCACCTTGATGCCAGCACACTCCCGCTGGATGCCGTGTTTGCCCTGTGTGAATCTAAACAGCCGTTTGCGCGGTAATTGGCCATGCACATCATGAGTCGCCATGCGGTTTTTCAGCAACCGAATGTATTATTTCAATTGACCGAAAGCCCCGACCGCGCCCTACGCGCCACCGCCTTACGGATGCTGTGGCGCTTGTATCGACATGCGGCAACCACCCGCCACTGGACACCCTATACCGCCACCGTCGGCAGCTTGGGCAAGGTTAAACAGGCCGAACACGCCGAGCGCCTCGCACAACAAGGCACAGGGCTGCCTACCCGTCCTGACGCACTGCCCGCCGATGCCGAGCAGATGCAACTGTTGCTCAAACGCTGGTTGTTTGAACTGCCTCCGTCACGCATGGGACGCACCGACGCTAACGACAGTAGCTTACGGCAACGCCCGATTGCGGCCAGCCGTGCCAAACAAGCCTTAATTGAAACCTTCCGTGATTTAGCGTTAGAAGATCCCACCTTTGCAGCATTGGTACTGCCTTTGTTTCAACAGTTCAGTCGGTCACGCGGCCAATTAGAGCAAGCGGCCTGTCTGGTGGCGGTCACACGGATTCAACGTCTTTACCCGACTTTAGGGGCTGCATAATATGACCACTCAAAAAACCCTGCCGTATCGGGGACGTATTCAAGCGCTATTAAGCCAAGCAGGGCAGACCTGTTTTGTCACCACACATATTGAAGGTCAAGCCACCGCGCTGTATCGCTTAGACACCCGCAGCAGTGTCATGACCCTCACCACACAAGCGCTGCCCTGTGGTGCCACAGCCTTACTAACCGTGCAACAGACGGGACAGGCCGATCAACTGTGGTTGGCAGGGACAGATGGCCGGTTATACGTGAGTGATTGGGCCGGTGCGACCCCGACTGTACTGGCGGGCGTACAGCTTGATCTGTCGCAAGGGCTGACGTTGGCATTGGCGCAATTGGGCACGCATGTGGCGATTTTGCAAGCGCAGTGCTTAAGCCTATTGCCCATTCCAGCC
>JBEANQ010000203.1:0-3969 GCA_041165345.1 Pseudomonadota bacterium | reverse complement strand
GATGCAATAAACGCATCAGAGACCACGGCGTTACCCGCTTGAATCAATAGGCTGGCTTGTAATGTCAACGCCATGTGTTCAACGATGCTGCGGGCGCGATACGGCAGGTCATCACGATCACTGAGCATGTTTTTAAGCTGAATCACGGCTCGATCCAAGAGCGGGTGCTGGCCTTGCGTGAGTGACAGTTCGGCAAACCATGCTTGAATCGCGTGCGGAGTTTTGCCAATGGCACGCAGCAAATCGAGCGCTTGGACATTGCCAGAGCCTTCCCAAATGGCATTGATGGGTGCGTCTCGGTACAAACGAGCCATCATAAAGTCATCCATCACGCCGTTACCGCCCAGACATTCCATGGCTTCATAGGCATGGTTGGGGTTGCGTTTGGTGATCCAATATTTGCCCGTTGGCAAACCCAGACGCAACAGCAGGCGGTCGTGTTCTTGCTGCGGATGATCTAACGCCCGCGCCATGCGCAACGTCAGCGCCAATGCGCCTTCGACCTCAAGTTGTAAATCGGCTAAGACATTTTGCATGGCAGGTTGGTCAATCAGGCGCTCACCAAATGCCCGCCGATGCGACGCATGATGAATGGCTTGTGCCACACCTTGCCGCATACTGGCCGTCGATCCCACCATACAGTCAAAACGGGTCATGCCGACCATTTCAATAATGGTCGATACACCACGGCCTTCTTCACCCAACAACCAGCCCAATGCGCCACGTAGTTCAATTTCGGACGACGCATTTGAGACATTGCCCATTTTGTTTTTGAGCCGTTGCACTTGAATGGGGTTTTTGCTGCGATCTGGTCGCCAACGCGGCACCAAAAAACACGACAGCCCCCCTGTCGATTGCGCCAACATTAAAAAAGCGTCACA
This sequence comes from Pseudomonadota bacterium, assembly GCA_041165345.1. Lineage (GTDB taxonomy): Bacteria > Pseudomonadota > Gammaproteobacteria > Pseudomonadales > Moraxellaceae > JBBKWH01. The sequence goes on along the minus strand of JBEANQ010000203.1, from coordinate 3,088 downwards.
CATGGGCGCAGAGGTAAACCATTTGTGCCCAACCAGCTCATACGCTTGGCCTTCTCCTCCCGCGCCAAGGGCATAGGCTTGGGTGGTATTGGCACGCACATCAGAGCCGCCTTGTTTTTCGGTCATGCCCATGCCAATGGTCAGCGCCTGTTTGTCCATGTGCGGCACATTGCGCGGGTCATAGGCGTTGGTCAAAATTTTGGGTAACCAGTCGTTGGCAATCGACGGCGTGCGGGCTATCGCAGGCACGGACGCAAAGGTCATGGTGAGTGGACAGCCATGACCTGCATCCACTTGACCTTGCAAATAGCTGAGCGCCGCCCGCGCCACATGCGCACCTGCTTGAGGCGCAGTCCACGGCAATGAATGCAAGCCATTGTCTAATGCCAAGGCCATGAGGTCATGATATGCCTGATGATAATGCACACAGTCCACCCGATACCCTTGGCGGTCGTGGCTATCAAACTGTGGCTTGACGGCGTTGGCTTGATCCCCCCATGTCAGCACCTCGGCACTGCCCGTCCGTGCGCCATGCGCCTGAATCATAGGTATTGCCCATGCAGCACCCTCCCGATGGACGCCTTCAATTAGAGCGCTGTCACCGTCATAGGCGTTGTAGTTGACCAAGGGCGGTGTTTGGTTAAACACCTCATGGGTGTTGGCCAATGGATCGGCACGCAAAACATGTGTGGGCTGTGTCATGGCAAGGGTCTCGACCAAGGCTGTCGGTTTATATTATTACATTAAATAAAAATATATGTTAAATCATGAAATATTACAAGTCAAAACCAGCAATGCTATGATGAACGTTCATGCCATCACTCTGAACTCAGTCTTTTTTCAATGAAAATCACCCCAAAAAAAATAGTCTTAGATCTTCTTATGGCCGGTCATGGCGCACCGCTGTCCTCTAAAGAAGCCGTCTCGGCCTGTGTGTTGTTTGGACTAGCAGAAGTCAGCACACGGGTGGCCATCACACGCCTACAAGCCGACGGGCTGATTCAAAGCATTCGGCGTGGTGTCTATGTATTGGGGCCACAGGCTCAAAAAATTGCAGAAGACGTAGCCTTGTGGCGACACAGAGATGATCTGATTCGGTCATGGCAAAACGATTATGTGATGGTCTATACCCAGCATTTAGGTCGAACCGACCGTACAGCGTTGATTCGTCGTGAGCGCGCATTAAACTTGTGGGGCTTTAGAGCGCTCGAAAAAGGGTTGTATATTCGACCCAATAACCTCACCTTAAATCTTGATGATTTACGGAGCCGACTATGCCACCTCGGTTTAGAGTCAACAGCCATCTTGTGCTTGTCGGCACGGTTTGACCCCTTTGCACAACCTAGAATTGAACAGCTTTGGCAACAAGACACCCTTAATCAACGTTATCTTGCAATGAGTCAACAGCTACAAGCATGGGTCATGCAGGTTGAACATTTGGCACTTGATGTGGCGGCACAACAATCTTTGTTATTGGGTCGTCAAGCAATTCATGATGTCGTATTTGACCCTTTATTGCCTGATACCATGATTGATACCCCTGCTCGCACACAGTTTTTTTGTGCTGTTCGTCAATTTGATGATGTGGGACAGCTGATTTGGGGGCTGTTGCGTAAGCACAGTTTTGACACTCAAGCTGCATCGATACAACAAATAACCATTTTGGAGCAGCTACACCTCACGTAAGGCTGCGCATCAGTCTATTGCTAGCATCCGTTTTTACACTTATGCCAAAATCTTTCTCAATGTGAGAAGCATTAGTACACCAGTATAGATACTTTGCACCGCATCGTAGGCCAAAAAACCTGCATGAGCCGTGGTTAATATTGATCAATGATCACATCAACGATGAGCAGGGCTAATTCGGTCAGACAAACTGATCAAGGCTTGTGACATTAAATGGCTTAATTTTCGGTTTGGTTCAGGGCGGGGGCTACCTTCACATAACGTATGCAAGCTTTGAATCAACTGCGTCAGTACCTCTTCCAATTGTTGCAGTGCCAACAAGGCTTGTGGGTCAATGAAGTCTGATGGAGCATTTAAAACATCAACCAACGTCATGCTGATTTGCTCAAACTGTTGATGCAACAATTGCAGTGCAATCAGTCGGTCAGGCTGCTCGGTCACCAATGAGGTGAGTTTTTCGTACCAATCCTGAAAACGATCATCCCGTAAAGGATTATTTGCGCTAATAAGTTGACGTTGTTCAATACAATGCCTGAGATGCTGCGCCCAAGCTCGATACTCAACTTCAGCAAATAATGCAGCCATTTGACCAACCGAGGCTCGATGGTTGTCCCATGCCATCCAACGCGGGTCAGGTTGCCATGTGGCCACCCATACTGGTACTTCAGCAGCGGGCATCGGTCGGGCAATGCCATAGCCTTGCGCCAGATCACACCCCAGTTGTAGTAAAAACTCTCCATGCTCGACCGTCTCAACGCCTTCAGCAATGACTTCGCGCCGGAACGATTTGGCCAAGCTAATCACCGCATCAACGATGGTAAGGTCGTCGGGCATGTTGAGCATGTCACGGACAAAACTACGGTCAATTTTAAGCTGATCTGCGGGCAGCCGTTTCAGATAGGTCAGTGACGAATAGCCCGTGCCAAAGTCATCTAGCGCAAAGCGCACACCAATATCATGGCAGGCTCGCATCAATCGAGCGGTATGGTCGATATCATTCAGCGCGCTGGTTTCAAGGACTTCAAGCAACAAACTGCCTGCGGGTAGCTGTGGGTAACGTTGCAACCGTTGCTGCAGGCCATCCATAAAATCGGCTTGTTGCAAAAAGCGAGCGCCAATATTCACGCTCACACTCAAAGACACCCCTTGCGTACACCAAATCGCCATTTGTGCCAATGCGGCTTCTTGTACCCATTCGTCTACCGCACAGCTTAAATGGTGGCCTTCAATCAGGGGTAAAAAATCAAGCGGTTGCAATAGACCCCGTGTGGGGTGCTGCCAACGAATCAGTGCTTCAAGCCCAACCACTTTGCCTGTTTTCATGTTGACCTTGGGCTGGTAGAACAGCACAAATTCGTCATGCTCTAGAGCATGACGCAAGTCTTCGATTTTGGCATGTTGG
>JBEANQ010000202.1:0-4050 GCA_041165345.1 Pseudomonadota bacterium | reverse complement strand
AGCTCACGGATCGAATCCCGAATGTCATCCATGGCCAAATGTGAGGCATCTTTTTTCAGACCCTACATCAGCTCAGGCCGCCAGCGACGCGCCAGCTCTTTGACTGACGACACATCCAAGTTGCGATAATGAAAAAACTGCTCTAGCTCAGGCATGAGGCGGTGCATAAAGCGGCGGTCTTGGCAAATCGAGTTGCCACACATGGGCGATTTTTTGGCATCGACCCATTTTTTTAAAAACTCGAGGGTGATCAACTCGGCATCACGGGCGCTATGGGTACTACGACGCACGCGGTTAATCAGCCCTGACTGGCCATGTTGACGGGTGTTCCATTCATCCATGCCGTTTAAAATCAAATCGCTTTGATGAATCGCCACCACAGGCCCTTCAGCCAAAATGTTTAAATGCTCATCGGTCACAATAGTGGCGATTTCAATAATCTGGTCGTTGTCGGTATCTAGACCGGTCATTTCGAGGTCGATCCAGATCAATCGCTGTGCCGGATTGCTCGAACTGTTACTTGCGCTCATAAAGGTGCTGTCTGTGAACAGAAAGAAGCGCCTATACTAGCAAAATCCCCGCTGCTGACTTGCACATCATGTTTGTTGTCTTTGCTGTCTGTGTGATTGATCCATCATGGCGCTGATTCGTAAGCGTCGCCTAACCGACCAACAAAACCGCCGCATCACCGCGCAACAAACCCGCAAGCAGCAAGAAGACGCCTGTGACGACGCGCAGACCTTAGAAGGGCTGATCGTGGCGCATTATGGCCGCCAAATTGAGGTGCAAGCGCTCACTGCACCAAGCCTTGCCGACCAACCCGCCCCGATTGTTGCCGATGGCGAGCCAGAACCCTTTTGGCGGCCGGTTCAAACCAGCGAAATTTGGCGCTGTCACACCCGCACCAACCTACCCGTGCTGGTCACGGGTGACCGTGTGCGCTGGCAAGCAGACAGCAATACGGGCTTGGGTATTATTACGGCGCTGCATGACCGTACCAGCTTGCTCACTCGACCCGACCGCTACCACAAGGTGAAGCCCGTTGCCGCCAACGTCAGCCTGATTGTGGTGGTGTTTGCCCCGCTGCCCGTGCCCTCCACGCAACTGATTGACCGCTACTTGGTGGCCTGTGAGCAAGCCAACATCAAACCCTTATTGGTGATGGGCAAGGCCGACTTGCTCACCGACGACGACCCCTTGCATGACACGCTGGCCGAATACCAAGCGCTGGGCTATGACACCTTAACCGTGCAAACCGATGGCGATCTGTCGGCATTACGCGCGCGAATGGATGGCGAAACCGTCGCCTTTGTTGGGCAGTCTGGCGTGGGTAAAAGCTCGATTATTAATGTGTTATTGCCAGAAGCCCTGCAACGGGTCAATATTATTTCAGAAAACTCAGCACTCGGCCAACACACCACCACCACCACCCGCCTGATGCCCTTTGACGCACAAGACTTAAGCAAAGGTGTCTTAATAGACTCACCAGGCATTCGCGAGTTTGGGGTCTGGCACTTAAGCGTTGATGCGATACGGGCGGGGTTTGTCGAAATGCAGCAATACTACGGCACCTGTCGGTTTCGCAACTGTCTACACCGCAACGAACCGGACTGCGCGCTGCATTTGGCCAGCCAACGCGGTGACATTTTAGAACGCCGCTTGGTCAGCTTAAACCGGCTTGAAGACGAAGCCCGCGACGCCGAAAAATAACGCGCTCCGTGCCGCCAACGCCCTCACGTTTGCGCAACGTTGAAACGGCAGCGCGACACAAATTATCGGTATACTGTCGGCCTTGTTTATTATGCTGATCGCTAAAGGTGCCTTGTGGAACGCTGGCTTGTCTTCATGCAAAACCATCCCATCCTATTTGGAGTGATGGCTGTTCTGATTGTTTTGTTCTTTGTCCTTGAAAATCGCCGCAGTGGACACAAGATCTCTCCACAGTCCTTGGGTGTCTTGGTCAACCGAGACAACGCCATGCTGATTGACCTACGTGATCCGAAAGATTTTCGCGAAGGCCATATCAGTGGTAGCCGCAACATTCCGTTTAGTCGCCTCAAAGAACACGTCGAGGAACTACGCGAAGTGAACCGCCCGATTGTGATGATTTGCCAAATGGGCCAAGTCGCTGGCACAGCGGTACAACAAGTAGGAGGTGTCAACAAACATCGCCTAGATGGTGGCATCTTAAATTGGAAAAGTCAGGGCTTACCGCTGATTAAAAAATCAGCTTAATCAATTTTTTGTATCAGGATGCTGTGATGAGCGTTGCCGTTAAAGTGTATCTCACACCGACTTGCCCGTATTGTCATCGTGCCAAACAACTCTTGACCCATAAGGGCGTGTTGTTTGACACCATTGACCTATCGCGCCAACCCAGCACAGTGCGTGACACGCTCATGCAGCAAACCGGCTGTCGTACCGTGCCACAAATTTTTATTGCAGATCAGTTTATTGGCGGTTGTGACGACCTGTATACCCTTGAACGCCAAGGTAAACTTGACGCACTGCTTGCAGGCTGATATTGATCTGCCCCCTGTACACTTGCTTTTAATCCGTTTTTTTCACTCAGTAAGGAAACCTTCACGTCATGAGCGACGAACAGCAACAACCACAACTGGCCTTAGAACGTATCTATGCCAAAGACATGTCTTTTGAAGTGCCTGCCGCAAAAGTATTTATGGCCGAATGGCAGCCTGAGCTAGACATCAGCCTGTCCTCTAGCGCAGAACAACTCGATCCAACCCACTACCAAGTGGTACTGAGCGTGACCGTCAATGCCAAAAACCAAGGCAGCGTGGCGTTTATTGCTGAAGTGCATCAAGCCGGTATTTTCTTAATCGAAAACATCACCCAAGAGCAACTGCCACAACTGCTGGGCGCATATTGCCCCAACATTTTGTTCCCATTTGCGCGTGAAGCGATTAGCGACATTGTGACCAAAGGCAGCTTCCCACAATTGTTGCTCGCACCGATCAACTTTGATGCCGCGTTTGCCGAAAACGTCGCACGCGTTGAAGCGCAACAAGCCGCCGAACAAGCAGCAACCGGTAACGCCTAATATTAGGTGTACAAAAAAAACCCAGCAAAGATGCTGGGTTTTTTATACAGAGACAGCACGTCACAAGGTCTCTTTCGCATAGGTATCATGAATGCCCGAATCTAAATTAACACCTACTGACGGCTAACGATTAGCTAAAACCCACGCACGCGGATGGTGTTCAAATCCGACTTTTGGATAATATTCATTGGCTTTAGGAGCAGCCAACAGCACAATCATACACTCCTGACCCAACATTTTTTTTGTTTCAGCAATCAGACATTTTCCAATCCCTTGCTGCTGGTATGCCAGATCAACGGCAAGATCCGCCAGATAGGCCACATACGTAAAATCAGTCAAGGTACGCGACAGACCGACCAATTTGTCATCATGCCAAGCTGAAATGATCAGGGTTGCGTTTTTCAGCATGCCTTCAAAAATATCTGGCCGATCAATAGGCCGACGCTCGCCAAGCGTCGACGTTCTGTAGAGGTTGATTGCCGCCTCAACAGATATATCTGCATCGCTTCGGTATTGTATGTTCATCCGTCAACTCGCTGATGTTTAGATCGCTTGATCTATTTTTTCTTGATAGATCACCATGACCGATCAATCCCCATTGATGCTAAATATATCGCGTATTCAAAGACCTTACTCTTATCATACCCATTCCAGCATAAAACCCCGATGTTCCCGACTCAAGCACATCAATGCGGTACAACTTCACGCTCCAGCGCCGTTTGCACCCATTGATTCAGACTCACACCCGCAGCAGTGGCAGCAACAGCAATACGCTCATGCAAGTCGGCAGAAACACGTGTCATAAATTTGCCCGAAAAATGTCGATACGGCTCTACACCCTGCGCTTGGCACACCTGCAAAAACGTGTTGAGTGAGGCCTCACCCTCTATGTGCAAACCATCCACACTATCAGCATAAAAATCTGCACCACCATTTAAGCCGACAAACTCACCCCGAAATAAACCCCCATCAGGGTCAAAGCTAATGAC
>JBEANQ010000201.1:0-4078 GCA_041165345.1 Pseudomonadota bacterium | reverse complement strand
CACCAATCTCCTCAAGCGGACACGCCCCCTCGGCCTGAACCACCACCGCACGGGGATGCTGGCGCGGCATCGGCACTATTTTTTCAAGCACGATCATATGCTGCCAATTCTCGCCAAAGTCATACACATAAGCCATCTGATCTTTAGGCTGCTTCAGCACATCAGCCAAGCGGTACTTGGCCTCGTTTTTAATCTGATCATCCGCCTCAAACAATTCCTCACTGCTATAAATCACCGCCTGATGCTCAAATTGATGCAAATGGCAATCTTCCCAGCCCATCGCCACCTGTATGACCTCATGCAGCCGATCTAGCGTGGTGAGGCTAGACACGGTTAAGCGCCGCCAAATCGGCGGTTTAGCGTCCACCAAGGTGACTTTCACCTGATACAACAGCGCGCTAACAACTGGTTTAGACGACTGAGATGGCTTACGTTTGCTCATTTTATTTTGGCTCACAAATCACCAACACCCGATCTTCAGACATATCCATCATCGCCGAGCGAATGCCCTCGCGCCCAAGCCCACTGTCTTTCACCCCACCATACGGCATGTTATCCACCCGAAAAGTCGGCACATCATTAATAATCACCCCGCCCACATGCAGCAGATCCCACGCTTTCATCATCTTGTTTAAATTTTGCGTATACAAACCGGCTTGTAGCCCAAACCGACTGGCATTGATCAATGCCAAACCTTCATCAAAATCATGATATTTTTCCAACACCACCACAGGGCCAAAGGCTTCATCTTTATAAATTTTGCTGGTCGGTGCGACGTGTTCCAACACCGTGGCCTCAAGCATCACTCCATCCAACTGCCCGCCACACAACAGCGTTGCCCCCTCATCCACCGCGGCATCAATCCACTGTTTTAAACGCTGGGCTTCTTGCTGCTTAATCATCGGACCGATCACCGTGGTCGGCAAATGTGGATCAGCCGGTGTTAATGCCTTGGCACGCGCCACAAACTGGTCACGCACGGCATCATAAATATCAGCATGTGCCAAAATCCGCTGCACACTAATACACACCTGACCCGACTGAATAAACGCGCCCGTCACCAAGCGATCCATGGCGGCCACAACATCGGTATCGGGTTCAAGCATCACCGTCGCATTGCCACCCAACTCCAATACCACTTTTTTGCGGCCTGCCCGCGCCTTCATATCCCAACCAATCTGATCTGAACCGGTAAAACTCAGCAGCTTCAACCGATCATCGGTCACCAACAAATCTGCCCCCGCACGGTGCGCAGGCACAATCGAAAACGCCCCAATCGGCAAATCGGTCTCGGCCAATACCTCACCCATGATCAACGCCCCCACCGGCGTTAAACTGGCAGGTTTCAACACAAACGGACAACCCGCAGCAATGGCTGGGGCAACCTTATGCGCGGTCAAATTTAGAGGAAAATTAAACGGGCTAATCAACGAACACGCCCCAATCGGCACACGCTGCACCATGCCACGATAACGCGCGGCGGTTTCGGTTACATCCAGCGGCATCACCACGCCTTTATCCAACTGAGTCACCGCATCCGCTGCCAACTGAAACGTACTAATCAACCGTTTGACTTCGGCCTGTGACGCCCCAATCGACTTGCCTCCCTCAACAATCAACACCTCAACCAACTCATCAAAACGCTCGGTAAAACGCCGCACGCAATGCAACAAAATGGCCTGACGTTGATAGGTTTTTAGCGCCGCCATCGGACGCTCAGCCGCCACAGCTGCCGCAATCGCCTGATCAATCAACGCCGCATCTGCCACCGCCACCCGCGTCACCACCTGACTCAGATATTTGTCTTCCACATCCAACCAATCACCCGACGTATGCGGACGATTGGCTAAAAACATCGGATACTCAGGGGCAAACGAAAACGCTGATGGCATAGCAACATCATCCAAAGGGTTAAACATCAAAAAATCTATCGGCAAGCCAATCTAGTGTACGACCATTCTGACCCCATGTTGGCCGAAAAAACCGATGACCTCACCACCATCACTCACTCGCACAACTTATAGACAGAATCAGTTGAATCAATGCCTAAACTCGCCAACAATGCAGCAGAAGACCCGCAACCACAACATGGAGAAATCAATGCGCCTTTTCAAACACATTGGCCTGTGCAGCCTGATGATCGCACTCAGTACCAGTGCCGCACACGCCGACATGATTGGCATCTATGCCAGCGTCGATAACTGGCAATACACCGGCGATGCCACCCTTGCACAAACCGGCACAACCCCCGAAAAATTTGCATTTGAAAAACAAAATCAAGCCAATCTGGCCGTCTCAATTGAACACCCAGTCCCATTGATTCCCAACGTACGGGCGCGTTATAACAAATTGCAAGGTGCAGACACACTCAACTCCATCGCCTTTAAATTTGGCGATAAAGTGTACGCAGGTGATGTCAACTTAGACCTACAGCTCGACAACACTGACCTGATCTTGTATTACGAAATTCTCGACAACATCGTCAGTGTTGATGTCGGTATAGGTGCCAAGCGACTCAATGGCCAAGTCACCGCCACAGGCAACAGTGTATTAAACACCACCAGCACCGTCAGTTTTGATGAAACACTACCCATGGTCTACGCATCGGTAGGTGGCAGTCTGCCCTTTACTGGCTTTAGCGCCAAAGCTGAAGTCATGGGCATTCAATACCAAGACTCCTCATTGACCGACGCGCAAGCAGAAATCAAATATGACTTTATCGACAACCTCGCCATCGACTTGGGCATCAAAGCCGGTTATCGCCAAATGACCATGACCCTCAAGGACGTACAAAATACCGATGCCGACACCACCTTCAAAGGCCCCTACATTGGCCTAGAAGCGCACTTTTAATTGCATTGCCATTAACATAACCATAAAAAAGCCCAGCATATCGCTGGGCTTTTTTAGACCACCATTAAGGCGTTTTGGTTTGATGCAATGCTTGGTTTAAACCACCCCACAACGATGCATCCGTTGGCAATGCCTCAACCGCACCGGTCTGACTATTGCGACGGAATAACAACCCTGCCTGTCCAGACAGCTCACGCGCAGCCACGACCTGACCATCCGGCAAACGTACTTTTGTCCCTGCGGTAATATACAAACCCGCCTCAACAATACACTCCGCACCCAACGCAATACCAATACCAGAGTTAGCACCCAACAAGCATTTCTCGCCCATCGACACCCGCTCTTTACCACCACCAGACAGCGTACCCATGATGGACGCACCACCGCCCACATCCGAATTTGCACCGACCACAACGCCCGCACTAATCCGGCCCTCAACCATCGACGCACCTAAAGTACCCGCGTTGAAGTTAATAAAGCCTTCGTGCATGACGGTAGTGCCGCTCGACACATATGCGCCCAAGCGGACACGGTCAGCGTCAGCAATACGCACACCTGCTGGCACGACATAATCAACCATTCGTGGAAACTTATCGACCGAGCCAATCATCAAGTGATGATACTCATCGGCTGCAGCACGACGCAACTCATCTACGCGCTCTGGTAAAACAGGTCCTGCCGAAGTCCACGCCACAATGGGCAAATGCCCAAAGATGCCATCTAGGTTCAACGTGTTTGGCAACGCCTTTCCTTCAGACAACAAATGCAACCGCAAATATGCATCTGCTGTAGAGGTAGGCGCTTGATCTGTATCAATATGACACTCTACAAACTCTTCAGTAATTAAGCCCGCCTTTAAAGCCAAGCAACGACGGTTTTGTTTTTCATTGGATAACGGAAACCAAACATCTAACATTTGTCCCGTTGCGGCATCCCGATACGCATGACCTACACGCTGTACATTCATCACAACACTCAAAAAAAGCTCAATAGAACCGAATTGTTGGCGAAAATGAACGAAGGTGCAAGCAGAAGCGATCACCAACTTTTTATTGCCAAATAAAAACCCCCATCAGGTTGACTGAAGGGGGTTTTTGAATAATGAGCTGACGATGACCTACTCTCACATGGCGAATGCCACACTACCATCGGCGCAAAGAGGTTTCACTTCTGAGTTCGGGAAGGGATCAGGTGGTTCACTCTCGCTATGTTCGTCAGCACAACT
>JBEANQ010000200.1:0-4099 GCA_041165345.1 Pseudomonadota bacterium | reverse complement strand
GTTTTCACGAACCATTCAAAAAGTGACTCAATCGCTGTGGAGTCATGTGGGGATGATTGTGCTGATGCATGGCCGTGTTCTGTTGTTAGAAAGCAATGAGCTGGTAGGGGTGCGTTTGATTCCGTTGTCTCGTTATTTGAACGATTTTGAAGACGGCAAACCCTATGATGGCTGTGTGGTCTTGGCGCGTCGCAATGACATGGATGAGCAGACGGCCATGCAGGCGGTCAGGGCTGGTGTTGATGAGCTCACTCGACCCTATAACCACACCGAAATTATGAATATTGTCTATCGTGTGGCAACCGATCAGATTCGGGAGCATACCGAGCATCCCCATACCTACATCTGTTCAGAACTGGTGCATTACTGTTTAGCCCAAGCCAATTTGCCAGTTCAGGTCGACGTTCGTGGCTTTATTAGCCCTCACAATTTGTGGAATCAACCTGAGGTCGCGTTGTTGGGTCGGGTGTTGTAGGTCAAAAAAAATCAAATGGATTGGCACGGCTGAGTGGCTGGTTTGATCACAAGCCATTCGCTTGCAAGCTTGTCAAACCAGAGGTAAGTGGCGATTGAGCGGCACACTGGTCTTCTCTTCTTGACGTGGACCACCGCCTGATGACCGTTTTGGCATATCCCTGCAAGCCAAACACCTTGTCCGATGTGCTGCATTTGCCTCGGCTAGATGTCACCGCCTTGTTGCCAAAATTGCGTACAGGCGATCTTCTGTTTGCCTCTGGTCAGGCGGTATTGTCAAAGACCATTCAACGGTTAACGGATTCGCCGTGGAGTCATTGCGCGATGATTTTACGCGTTGGTGATGAGGTAGAGGGCGTCTTTGTCCTTGAGAGTCATGGGTTAACGGGCGTACGGTTGTCGCCGCTATTGTCATATGTACAGGGTGGAGAGGGCCGGCGTGCCTATCATGGCCGGATTGTTTTGGCTCGTTGGGATGGGCTACAGCCGGTACATGCTCGCCAAATTTTAAACAGTGGCTTGATGAGTTTGCGCCAGATGTTTGGCTATACGCAATTGCTCAGAATTGGTTATTTGATTTTGCAGGCAAAACCTCGCCGATACGATGGGGCGACGCATCAGTTCTTATGTTCTGAGCTTGTGCATGCCTGTTTACAACACGCGGGATTACCCGTTTTTCCTGATGATCGAGGGTTTGTCAGTCCAGCAAGTTTATGGCGTCATCAACAAGTGTATTTACTAGGGCGTGTGCGATAAGACGAGTCGACTATACGTGATTAAAGAAAAAGGGCAGTACACGGAGGGTGGTGTACTGCCCTTTTTGTCATCCATGACGATTGATCTAGACGATGAGGAGAGTCACCAAGCCATCGTCCACGACCAATAGGAGAAAGCGCTTACTTGCGCTTTAAAAAGCTGGGGATCAGGCGTTTGACTTGGCTGACCCGTTTTTCAACTGTTGCGCGTTGGCGATCTGGAAACGAGTTGACCAGTAAGCCCTCAAACACCGTGGCCAGTTGGTGACTAAAGCGCCCTGTGTTGTATTGTTGGCCGTATGCCTCACACAATGCCTTCACCTGAGGGGCAAGGTGTTTATAGCGATTCGCGGGGATATCTGGAAACAGATGATGCTCAATTTGATGCGACAAATTGCCACTAAAGAAGTTCATCAGTTTGCCACCGGTGATGTTACTCGAGCCCTGAATTTGTCGAATAAACCATTCTGCGCGGGTTTCGTCTTCCCCTTTGTCATGGAATGTCTCTGCATCGGCAGTGAAGTGACCACAAAAAATAATGGCCCATGCCCAGACATTGCGCATGAGATTGGCGGTGATGTTGCCCGCCAGTACGGGCAGGGCGTTAGGGCCGGCAATCACAGGAAAAAAGACATAATCTTTGAGCACTTGCCGCCGCGCTTTAATGACAAATTCTTGCCACTCAATGGTGCTGGTGAGGTCTTTCCATTTGCGTTTGCCAATAATATAACGGTCAAGCTGTAGGTCATGCACGCCCACAAACCATTCAAAACCAATGGCTAATGCTGCAGTAAACAGCAGATTCATGCGATGTTGTGGATACCAGCGTTGTTTGTCTGTCACCCGTAACGTGCCATAGCCCAAGTCACGGTCTTTGCCCAAAATATTGGTGTAGGTATGGTGTTCAAAATTATGGGTGTGTTTCCATGCATTGCCTGCACAGACGTTGTCCCAGTCATAACGTGCGCCATTTAGGCTGCGGTCATTCATCCAGTCATATTGACCGTGCATGACGTTGTGGCCTAATTCCATGTTTTCAACGATTTTAGACAGACCCAATAAGGTCGTGCCAAGCAGCCATACGGGTGGTAGCCATCCGCCGACCATGAGTAGGCCGCGACCGGTGATTTCGCTGTAGCGAACAAAGTCGCGTACTTTATAAATATAGTCGGCATCTTGCTGACCCAAGTCTGCCCGTGTGTCGCGATACAGTTGCTCAAGCACCGCCCCAAAGGCGACTTGCTCTTGTGGGCTGAGAATTTTGCTGCGTGAGAGGGGTGCCTGTAGGGGCATGTTCATGGGGTGTACCTCGCAACGGGGATGTTGTTGCGCCTGCATTGAACTGCAATCTGTGTGCAGCAGGCGTTATTGGGTTGCAATGATGGTGCAGGCCACTCATGGTGTGCATCATCGTGGTTGAGTATACGGCTTCCTTTGCCGGTCGTCACCTATTGTGTATGGCGAGGCGATGTGAGGAAGATTGGACAACGGGTGTAGGCTGTTGCCGATATCGACTATGACAGGCTGTTGTTATCAAATGGATTTAGTGCTTTGGGGGTGGGCTTTGAATGGGGTCAGGGCGTTGCAAGGGCAGATGAATCATGACTTCAAACCCCCCGTCGGGATGGTTGCCCACGCTGACGGTTCCGGCGTGTAAATTGACAATCCGCTGCACAATCGCCAAGCCCAAACCACTGCCTTGTGAGGTGCGGGCAGATTCGCCTCGGACAAAAGGCTGCATGAGCGCTTGAATGTCTGTGGTCTGAACACCCGCACCGTGGTCGCGTACACTCAAGACCACATGATCACCGACCATAGAGACGCCCAACCAGATGGGTTCTGCGCCATAGCGGCGGGCATTGTTAATTAAATTACCCAAGACGCGTTTGATCGAGAGGCTGCGTAGCCAGACCAATGGTAGGGCTTGTGGCTGATAAATAATGTGTAGCGGTTTAAATTGCACCACCAGTTCTTGGCACATGGCGTTGATGTCGGTGGCTTGAGTTTCTTCATCTGAGCCGTCTTTCATGTATGAAATAAACTGCTCAAGAATCGCGTCCATATCTTCTATGTCATAGACCAGCCCTTCGCGAAAGTCGGCGTCGGGCAGTAGCTCTGCGGTCAGGCGCATCCGTGTTAAAGGGGTGCGGAGGTCATGAGAGATGCCCGCCAGCATAATGGTGCGTTCTTGAGCGGCTTGTTCTAGCGAGGCGATCATTTGATTAAACGCTGCGTTAACTTGCCGAATTTCAATGGGGCCACGGTCGGTGTTTAAGTGGGCGGGTTCGGCGTTACGAGTGTAGCGCAGAGCCGCGTGTTGCAAGCGTGCCAGTGGTCGGTTGAGCTGTCGCACGAGTGTGAGGGTAATGATCGAGGTGATGAGAGGAATACCCAGCAGCCATGCAATAATCAGTTCGGAGCTATATTGAGCATAAAACGTCAGCGGTTCGCGAATCCACATGTCACCGAGTGATGGGTATTGAATCCATAATTGCGGGACAGGTTTAAATTCAAAATAGACTTGGACCGGTTCATTGAGCTTTAACGCCAGCTCTTGCTCGAGTTCTCGGGTAAAAAATTCGGCAACGACTTTTTGGTGTGGGTCAGGAAACAGCGTCGGGTCGCGAATCATTTCGACGCCAATACTTTGTAAAATCCATTCATGTAGGTCTAATGCAAACGGATCAATCGCGATTTGCTGTTCTGATTCTCGCAACAGCCGCAGTTCAATCGCCAAATAGTGCGCATGTTGACGAAGTTCTGGCAGATAGAGCGTTCGCCAAAAAAAGGCCAATGACATCAGTAGGCTAAATAAGCTGACAATCGAGACCAGTAGCGTGGTTCGCCATGCGGTCGAGCGTGGTTTAACA
>JBEANQ010000199.1:0-4105 GCA_041165345.1 Pseudomonadota bacterium | reverse complement strand
GCCTTTGACGACCGCTTAATGAAAGCCGTATTAGCAAGCTTCTTTGGTCTGATGGTCGTGCTGGTCATGCTCATTAAGTTTCAAGTGTTATTGCATATTCCTAGAACGATTCCATTTGTATATGTTTTTTTATTATTTGGATGGATGTGGAACAGTCGAATTCTAGCAAAATATTTACTCACCACTCGTATTAATAGCCCCCAAAAAAACCATGTATTAATTTATGGTGCGGGTCGTGCAGGTCGACAGTTATTGAGTATATTACGTGAAAAAAATGACAGCCAAGTGGTTGGTTTTGTAGACGATGACACGTCATTGATTGGTGGTCATGTGTCAGGAATTCCTGTTTTTTCTGGGGAATTCATTGGTAATGTTATTTTGCGTTTACATGTTGAAAACGTATTATTGGCTATGCCATCAACCAGTCGTCAAAATCGCGGTCAAATTTTAGCACGATTGGAAAAGCTACGCGTTAAAGTATTGTCATTACCCAGTGTTCATCAACTGGTTGATGGTAAAATTAAAGTGTCTGATATTAAAGAAGTCGATATTGCAGACTTGCTAGGCCGTGACTCCATACCACCTATTGACCGTTTATTGCTCAAAAATATTCAAAACAAAGTGATCTTAGTGACAGGTGCGGGTGGGTCTATTGGTAGTGAGTTATGCCGTCAGATTATTCGATTGCAGCCAGCACAATTGATTATTCTTGAGCAATGCGAATATGCCCTCTATAGCATAGAGCAAGAATTACAAACACAATCATCTGTGCCTCTAGTTGCAGTATTAGGCAGTGTATTAAAAGAAGACCGCCTCAGAAAAATGATGGTCAAATATGGCGTACAAACGGTGTATCACGCTGCGGCCTATAAACATGTGCCCTTGGTCGAAATGAATCCTTTTGAAGGAATCATGAACAATACGATTGGAACAGCCCGTTGCGCACGTGCGGCGCTGATCGCTAAGGTTGAAACCTTTGTATTAATTTCAACGGATAAAGCGGTTCGCCCGACCAATGTGATGGGTGCATCTAAACGTCTGGCCGAGCTCGCATGCCAAGCCTTAGCAAAAGCGCCTAATCATCGCACCCAATTTAGTATGGTGCGATTTGGCAATGTGTTGGGGTCGTCTGGGTCTGTTGTACCCTTGTTTAGACAACAAATTTTGCAAGGTGGACCGATTACCGTGACCCATCCAGACATCACCCGATATTTTATGACCATTCCAGAAGCCGCCCAGTTGGTCATACAGGCGGGGGCAATGGGACAAGGCGGTGATGTGTTTTTGCTGGATATGGGAAAGCCTGTCAAGATTCGTGAATTAGCCAAAAAAATGATTTTGCTCAGTGGGATGACAGTCAAAGACAGCAGCGATGGTGTGGGCGATATTGAGATTCAATACTCAGGGTTGCGTCCAGGTGAAAAGCTGTACGAAGAACTATTGATTGATGTGAGTGGCGTGCAAAAAACAGAGCATCGCTTAATCATGCGTTCTATGGAGAAATCGATTTCTATGGACGAAATGGATCTGCTATTGAATGGCATCATACAAGCCTCTAAGACCTACGACCTTGACTGGATGCTGAACCAGCTTGAGCATTATGTGGATGGTTATCAGCGTAGTCAGGCATTTGCTGCCTTATAAGCAGCGTTATTTCGAGCTTCAAAAGCTCCTTATACAGGTAATACCGGTCATTTAACCAAAATGAATGCTTTTTGCAGGGACGCTTAAGTGGAATTGTTTGAGCCATGAAGGGCGAGTTTTGCACGAAAAAGCACTTTTGGTGCATCAAAAGCAAGAAGACCTGCGATTCAAACCACTAAAAAAGGTCCACGGCACTCTACACCGTGGACCTTTTTCTTAACTGACAGGCATTACCTCATACAGAGTGTTTTTGAGGGGCAATTGATTGACACTCACTCACGATAACGGATTAAAAAATGATAACACTGGCACAATAAACGGTGAGGGCGCTTTGCTATGACGCCCTGCTTGAATCTGATATGTGCCAATGACCAGCTGGCGTTTAGCACGAGTGAGCGCGACATACAGCAAGCGTTTTTGTTCTTCAGCCAACATGGTTGCTTCTTGTTGAATGTCTACATGACTGTGTTGTAACTGGCTACGAATCATAAAACCCGGAAAGTTGTCTTCCATGACCGCAGGCAGCAGCACATATTCAAACTCAAGCCCTTTAGCACGATGAATGGTGCTGACAATAAACTGGTCTTCGTCGGTAATCAGGTCTGATTCTTTAGCAGTTTTATAAAACGACACCAACGTTTGCAGATAAGCGGACAGCAGGTCAGGCGCAAAATGATGTTTGGCATGACGGCTCAGTTTGAGCCTAAATTCGGCCATTTTAAGGGTTGCCGATGCATCTAACGTATAGCTATGGCTGTGTTGAACATGGTCAAAATACAGCGCCAAAAGGTCATCAATGGCGACGGTGGCTTGCTGTTGCTGTAGGTGTTGGACACGCTGCCAGAGTGGCGAAAACTTTGCCATAAAACGCTCAATGGCGGGCTGAATGTCGTTGACCACTGCATCAATCTGGTCAAGGCGCTGCTGTGCATAGGGCTGTAGATACGCCATCAAATTTAAACCGGCAACCACGTCATCTTGTGCATCGTGGCTATTGACGCCTTCTAAATGAAAGGTGTCGAGCAGGTCGCCTAGTTTGTACGACTCAAGGTCGGGGAACAGTTGTTTGGTCAGTTGTAGCGAGCAAAACCGCTCATGCGCCAAGTAGGTGGTGTAGCCATCGGGATAATGACGGCGGTAGTGCTGCGACAGCATGGCATGGTCAAAATCTAAATGATGCGCAATCAATGCCTTGTGCGTTGTAAAATCTAAAAATGCCTGTAATTGCTCTGCAATCGGTCGTCCATGCTGCGCCAATACTGCGGGTGTAATGCGGTGAATGTCTTGGGTGTGTTGCAAGGATTGTTCAGTCTGGCAGTATAGGTTAAGCAAATGCGACTGTGGGTCGGCTTGGGTTTTGGGTTGAACCGCCGCCAACTGAATAATATCTGCATGGTTGGGGTCTAAACCGGTGGTTTCGGTGTCAAAAAACACCCATGCCTGTTGGTCTAGGGCATCGACCAAACGCCGCATCCGGTGTTGGTAGCAATCAGGGTGGTCTAAAAAATCAGCCAAGTCACAGCCGAGTTCGCCCAGTTGTGCGGTCATCAGTAACGCCGTCAACAGCGGTTCGGTGTTGGGCAATAGGGTCGTTTGGTGGTGTTGCATGTCGCCAAAGCGCCACAAGAGGCGTGACCATGCCACACGGTTTTTGGGTTCGACAATCGCGCTGATAAACGCCAAAAAGTCGAGCGCGGCTTCACTGCTAAAAATATCATGTTGATTAATACAGAAATGTTCAATGCCGCGCTGGGTCAGCGTGTCCGAGAACTGCGCTACTTTGTTATTGGTAGGCAGTAAAATAGCGACCGACTCTTGGCGGGCGGCGATGCTTTGCGCATAGGTGATCATGGCGCTGTCGTGATCAGTGTCGTAGCGATGATGCAGATGCAATAGCGCATCAGCTTGTGCGGGGTGATGGGCGATCACGGTCTGGGGTGATTCGGTTGGAAAATGAATCTGACAGTAGCGATTGGTCATGTCGACCAAGTTTTGTGGACTGCGATAATTGCACAACAGTGAGGTGCATTGTTCGCCCAAATGCAGGCGGGTAGTTTCAATGGATGACCCCATAAACCGATAAATCGACTGATTAATGTCGCCCAACAGCAAGACGTGGGCGTTAGGTGTGAGCAGTTGCCTGATAATTAGCCATTGCAGCGGCGAAATATCTTGCACCTCGTCAATCTGGCACCACTGGTATTGGCTCATGTGGGCGTTGGGGTGCTGATGCAGGTGCAACAGGGTTTGAATCACCAAATCATCAAAGTCATACAGTGACAACGATTGTTTGAGCCGTTCATATTCAACATGGCTATACAGTGCCAAGCCAAACGCCAGATTAACCAGCTTGGTGGTGGCAATGCGTGGATCACTGACTTTAAGCTGCTGCCGAATCCCCGCCTTGAATGGCTCATCTAACAGAGGCATGGTGGCCGGTAACAGCGGTAAAATCAGCCGA
>JBEANQ010000198.1:0-4154 GCA_041165345.1 Pseudomonadota bacterium | reverse complement strand
CAGTTTTAGTGCTGGGCTGAACCAGAACAAGCCAAACAAAGCGCCCTTTTGCGGTTGGTTCCGGCACATCTTTTTTATTCACAAAAACAGCCCCCCTTTTTTTGGTAGAGCCTGTATAAAACCAGCCTGAATCAGCCAAGACACCAGTTGTAATCAACATCAAAAAAAGACCAAGTGTTGTACGCATTACGGCATCCTATGGTTATTGATGGCGCCATATTAACCAAACTGCGCCATCAATGCCTCAAGCTGCGCATCTTGATCTTCGCTTGATTCCGCCTCTGCCGATACTTCTGGTTTTGGCTCAATGCCCAAAAACCCCTGAATCATCATATGTAACGGGGGGTGCGATGCCCAGTACTGATTCATCGCAAGCAAGCGTGGGACATCCATCTCGTTTTCAACGTAGTCCCACGTCCAACCGGTACACGCGATCAGATGCGCGTATACCTGCCCCCAGTCTATTCCCCCGCAGGCTCACCCTCGCCCTTCTTACTCATGCCTGACGCATTCATAACAGCACTGATCACGTCTTGCATATTACCCATGTCAACAAACTCACCCACATCGTCGCGGGTGATTGTTGGATAGTTGCGCTTGAGTGATGCATGGGCAATGTCAATCACCGCACCAAAATTGGCTTGACCGCTGCTAAGTGCGTCGATCTCAGGCTTTAACCGCTCCAGCGCACCAAGCGACAGCGGCGCAAATACCAAAGTCATATCGCTGCCGCCAACAACGGCAACGCCGCGTGGATTATTAACTGACTGCATATTGTTTACTCAGACAGGTTGAAGGTGACGACATTGCCAAGATCGTCCGCAAACGCTTGGAACTCAAAGTCTGGAATGGTGTAGTCATCTTGCTTGGTTGCAAGCGCCATCTTGCTGCTAATGCAGCGATTCAGCGTGATCGACAAAATCTTGCCTTTGTACGCCGTGTGAAAAGTCAGGCTAAAGGTCGGCGCATCACCCATGTCTAGGTTTTGCACAACGATCTTCTTGCTACCAGTCACTGTTGCGTTATAGCTGTAGTTGATAAACACAGGCACACCAACATCAGCAGCTGCAAACGTATAGATGCCTGTCGCTGCATCGACGCTGTACTGGCCTGCGACCGGCGCGGACGCAACACGGCTATACGGCGCGCCGACGGCATTGGTCACACCCAGATCAGCAACAAACGTACCGGTGTTGGGTGGAGTAATGGTGACGGTTGTAGCTACAGTGGTCGGGGTATTGCTGGTGGTGACTGCGGTAATTGCGCCAGTGGTCATGGTCTGACCAAACATGATGTTATTCAGCAGTGTACCGTTCATGCGCGCGGCCTTGGCCTTACCGGTAATCTTGCCCTTGCCACGCGCCATATCGACCGCAAACTGTTTGCGACCAAACAACTCTTTGACGTCAAAACCAAAGTCGACACTGATGTCTTGCAGCGTGCCAAATTCGGTTGGGGTTGGATTTGCAATCGCTGCACCGACCGCGCTTGTCAGTGGCGTTGCATGTGCGCTGCCTGAGCCAAAAGAAAACATAGAAACTCCAATAAAAAAACCCGCACTAGGCGGGCAAGGTGGTGTTCAGGGGTTAGGTGGTCAAAATACGAATAGGGATGATCGCGACGGATTGATCGCCCAACGTCCCCTCGTCTGTTTCAATCGTGCCCTCAATCCAACAGTGATCAACCAAATCGCCAAGCGTTAGCGTTCGCGCCATGCCATCCGGTTTTAATCGCTGTTCAATCGCATCAATAATCGTGTTCATGGGTGTGGACGGGCTGTCGGGGCTGTTTTGCGTATTCACGTAAACATATACATCAGCGGACAGCGTCCATTTAGTTGGTAGTCCGCGCGACGGGTCACCAGGTAAAGCTGTTTGATTGCCTTGGGCAACAAACATAGCAGGCTGTTCCTGCATCGGAACATCAGACCAGTGCTTGAGCTTACGACTGGCAGTGACCACACCAGCAATGCCGCTCAAGCGATCAAATAGTGCGGCATAGATACTCTCTCGATTGATCATGCGATAGCCCGCCCTACTGATGCCCTGAGTTCAGTCATGATCTCAGCATCCATATCGGATAGTGCTGAGCGCAAGAACGAGCGCATAGGCAAATTCATGTTCCTGTTGTGCGCACTAACTGTTATGCGCTGCGGGGGGATTGGTACGCCCCAAGCCATTTTGATTGTGCGCAAATGCTCCTTAACGCTAACAGCCCCCTTAAACCCATACTCATGGACAGCCGCATACTCGACATTTGTCCCAACCGTGCCAATGACTAGCCCGTCAACCGTGGTAACTTTTTGGTTGATTGACCTTCGTAAGCGCCCTGTTCGGACGTTTAAAACCTGCCCGCTCAGCTTGTCACGCTTAACTTTGGTTAAAAGATTCAGGGTTAGACGGCCAATGGTTTTCGCTGTCTCTTTCTCGATTCGCTGTTTGAGTTGCCGTAACGCTTCTGTGGCATCTGCTGAGTCGACGCGTGCACTAATCATGCTGGCACCACGCGGCGGTAGCTACCGAGAATTGAGCGCGAAAAGTCGCTGAGATCATTGATCATGTAGCTGACAGTCTCACCTGCTAATGACTTAGACCGATGGCCAATCCGGTCACGCTCTTTGTAACGCAGTGCGACCAAATCAATCACAGCCTGCTCGATGTCAGGTGGCACCGATGAAAAACCGACTGTGCATTCGATGACAACATTACGTCGGCCGCGTGGCCAAATACCATGCTGATATACAAGCCAGTCATCAACAACTACCCAGCCGGTTTGTGCCGCATCGGTCGCCTGTGACAGCAGAACACCATTCACAGTAACCGACTCGACACTGATCACAGGCGTGTCACGCAGAATCAATACGTCCTTGCCTGATCCTGACTGATGGTCAATGGCTGGTGCCGCCATCACCTGTCGACCTAGCCAGTTTTCGATAAATGCGCTGGCAGACTCAATCAACCGGTCTAACAGCGCATCATCCGTGGCGTTCGTTAGGCCTAAAAACGCTTTCACGTTTGCCTTGGTTGTGAGTGCCATTTCATTTACTCGGCGGGTTTGGTTTCGTCAGCAGCTTTGCCTTTGGGCGCAGACTTTGCGGCGGCCTGCTCTTTGGCGATCTCTGCCAACGCATCAGCCTTGGCTTGAGCTTTTAACGCTTCATACTGCTTGGCTTGTTCCGCTGCGGCTTTAGCTTCAGCATCAGCCTTGGCTTTGAGCGCATCGGCATGTGCATCTGCTTCGACAGGCGTAAAGCCAGATGCGATAGCCGCGTCCACAGACTCGACTGGCGCATCGATGACACCATTAGCATCAACAATGTATTCAACGCCGTCAGCGCTGATTGAGGTCACGCCAGAAGGCGCTTTTAAAATCGGCATGTCTTGCTCCAAAAATGAGTATTAAAAAGCCCGTCACCACGATTAGCAGTGACGGGCTATGTGTTAGCCGCCGATATTGGTCAGCACGCCGAATGCTGGCGGGAAGTAGTTTTGCAGCACTTCATCCGCATAGACGCCGTACTCATATTTGCGAGTGCGCAGCGGCCATTCCATCTGGTAGTACTCTTTACGAGTACGGATCTGCGCAATGTTGTCGATACCAGACAATTTGTAAGGCATGTTGCCGTTGCTGGTCTGGAAAAACAGCGTGCCAGGTGGCATGGTGGGGTGCACTTTGATCGTGACCTTGGTGTTGGTGATCTTATTCAGATACGAGCCGATCACAGCACCAGCATTGATGACGCTTGGGTTGTTGCCGTCCAGATTCATGCGGTACAGCGGCGCACCACCACCGGCAATGACGATTTTGTTCATCTGCAACAACTGCTGGCTATTAACCCAAATGCAATCAGGCGACAGGCGATACTGATTCCAAAAGTCGTTAAATGCTTGGTCGATCTCAACAATGCCGCCCGCACCATCGCTGGTCAGTGGCGTACCAGTGCCAGCGACGCCATTCGGCATGGCCTTATAGTACGAACCGCTACCCGATTTAATCGACTGCGTGAGATAACCATCAAAAACCAGTGTGTTTTTTGAGTTATCAGACGCTGGCAGTGTTGATGCTGCCTGCGTGCCGATCGCGGTGGCAGTGATCGACACAGAGTTGATTGTGGTTACAGCACCCAGCACTTCAGACCCAGCAGCACCCCAGAA
>JBEANQ010000197.1:0-4172 GCA_041165345.1 Pseudomonadota bacterium | reverse complement strand
AGGGGCTAAAGCAGCCAGTGGACCGGCCAAAATATTAGCAACGATAACATCTGCCTGCAGGTCCGGCAATTGTTGATCAAAGGCTTCTGGTAGTCCAACCCATAGTCGGTCTGCAACGCCATTGATTTCGGCGTTTTGGCGTGTGGCCAACAGGGCTTGTGGGTCGATGTCTGTGGCGTAGACTTGTTTGGCACCCAGCAACAGTGCAGCAATGCCTAAAATGCCTGAGCCACAGCCAAAGTCGATGACGGTTTTTCCGGCAAGGTCTTCACCGTCTAGCCATTGCATACACAAAAAGGTCGAGGCATGGTTGCCGGTGCCAAAGGCCAAACCAGGGTCAAGCATGAGGTTGACGGCGTTGGGTTCTGGGGGTTCAAGCCATTCTGGAACAATCCAGAGACGTTCACCACAGGCGATGGGTTCGTAGTGATCCATCCATGCGCGTTCCCAGACTTTTTGTTCGAGGTATTCATGAAAGGCTCGCACGGTGGGTGCTTGGGCTTTGACAAAATTTTCGATCATGTCGGGATCGATGGGGTTGGTTTCGTCATCGTTAAATAAGCCGGTGACGATCACCTGATCCCAGATGGGGGTTTCACCCGGTAGCGGTTCTAGCAGGGGTTGGTCTGCGGCATCATCTAAAATGACGCTGACTGCGCCTAGTGTTTCGAGCAGTGTTTCGAGTAGCTCGACCTCAGCACGGGTGACTTCAAAACGAACTTGCAGCCAGCGCATGGCGTATCTCCACAACAATGGGGTTAAAAATTACAGGGCAGCTTGTTCAGCGGCAGTCAATGGATGCACACGGAACATCAGGCATTTGAGATAGGCTGATTCGCTCATCGCCAACAGTTGTGGATGGTCGGCGGCGGGGTGGGCTTCATGCACCAATTGCACGCGTTTGTGTTGACGGCGGGCAACTTGCTGCACAATGCGGACGAGTTCTTCGCGATGCAAATGCAGTGAGCATGATGCGGTGATAAATAGTCCGCCATCGGCCACCCGTTGAATCGCGTGTTCGTTGAGGGTGAAGTAGGCTTGACGGCCTTGTTCAAAGTCACGGCGTTTTTGAATCAATGCGGGTGGGTCAATGACGACCACGTCATAGGTGGTATCGACCGGTTTTTTCAGCCATTCAAAGGCATCTGATTCAACAAATTGTACGGTGTTCAGTTGGTTTTGTGCGGCGTTGGCCAAGAGTGCTGCGCCAGCCGGTGCAGAGGCATCTACACAGGTCACTGCGGTTGCGCCATGTGCGGCCGCTTGAACCCCCCAGCCACCAATGTACGAGAACACATCCAAGATGGTTTTGCCTTTGGCGCATTGGTTGAGCCACTCACGACCCGCACGATGGTCATAGAACCAGCCGGTTTTTTGGCCGTCAAGTGTGGCGGTAAACGTGACACCGTTTTCAATGATGTGTAAATGGGTGATGGTCGGGCCGACTTGTTCGACGTATTCGGGCAGGTTTTCGATTTGACGACCTTTGCCGTCATTGCGAAACACGATGGTGATCTGGTCGCCCAGTACGGCTTTGAGTGCGTCGATCAATGCAGGGCGTGCGGCTTCAATGGCTTGTGTGCCAATTTGAACCACAACCGTTTGGTCAAAGCGGTCAATCACGAGGCCAGACAGCAGGTCACCTTCGGCATACACCAAGCGATAGTACGGTTGGGCGAAGATCATGTCACGCAGTGACAGGGCGTCATTTAAGCGTTGGGTAAAAAACGCCACGTCAAGGGTGTCACGGGCGGTGGTGTCCAGCAGGCGTGCGCAAATCAGTGCCTGACCATGAAAACTGGCAGTGCCTAAAAAATTGCCACGGTAGTCTTCCAGATGAACCAAGTTGCCGTTGATGTTGCGTAACGGGGTGGCTGAGGTGTCCACTTCATTGGAGTACACCCACAAATGACCGTCGCGCAGTCGCTGTTGTTCACGTTTTTTAATGCGAAGGCGGGGAAGGCTCATAGTGGAAATTCCTGAAGCAAGACAGCAAAAAAGGGGCATACAGCGAATGTGGCTGTAAACAGCCGCGCAGTATAGCGCAGGCGGACTGTGGTTGAGTGTTTTTGCCAATAAATGCCACGGGTCATTGGTGGCAGGGGGTGATGAGACAAAAAAACCCAATGGTGCAGCCCTGCACCATTGGGTGAGACAATCATATGGAGGGGGTTAGCCCAAGGAGTCTTCGTATTCGTCGGCATCCATTAGGTCGTCGATGTCGTCCATGTTGCTGGGACGAATTTTGTAGATCCAGCCATCACCGTAGGGGTCGGTGTTGACCAGTTCGGGGTCGTCTTCTAGCAGGGGATTGGTTTCAACCACTTCGCCATCAATGGGGGCATGAATGTCTGAGGCGGTTTTAACCGATTCGACCACACCGGCTTGCTCAGCAGCAACCAAGACACGCCCAACATCAGGTTGTTCGACATAGACCAAATCGCCAAGGGCGTCTTGGGCGTGGTCGGTGATGCCGGTCACAATCAGGTCGCCGTCACGACGGACCCATTCATGAGTTTTGGCATATTTGAGGTCATCAGGATGCTTCATGTCGCACACTCCAGCGGCTAAAGGTCGATTCAGGGTTCAGCATGAGCCCTCACACTTGGACCATGATCGGGCGATGAGTCGCGGTATCATGGCTGGGGTGGGGTGGCAATTTTGGGGCATTCTAACCAGATCATCACGCAATGAACATGGTCAAACGCAAACAGTGACGAGGTGCAACATGCGATGGATGTTGGTGGGTGTAGGTGCGGCATTGGGTGGCATGTTGCGGTTGGCCTTTGCGCAGCAGTGGAATCAGGCCACCAGTGTGATTCCGGTGGGCACGTTGATGGCCAATGTGTTGGGTGGTCTGTTGATGGGACTGGTCATGGGCTGGTCTGGCCATATGAGTGCGGAGTGGCGTTGGTTTTTGGCCACAGGGTTTTTGGGTGGGTTGACCACATTTTCGACGTTCTCTGCTGAAACTGTCACGCTCTTGCAGATGGAGCGCTGGGGATGGGCAGGAACGTTGGTGCTGCTGCATGTGCTGACCACGTTGCTGGCGACTGGACTTGGCTGGTGGCTGGCGCAATCATGGTCGGTGTCTTAAGCCATTAGTCGTAGGACACGGGATGGGGCAGATCCGATAACGGGTCTGCTGTTTTAATGTGTGGTGGCGGTTGCTGTGCTGCGGGCAGTTGCAGGTGAATCGTTGTCCCACTGGGCGCTTCCGTTTGTGACGACACACTCAGCGTACCGTGATTGAGCGCCACATAGCGTTGACAGAGCAATAGACCCAGACCCGCGCCTTTATTTTTACCATGCACAGGTGCAGATAAATGATCTTGTGGGTGTAGCTCAAATAAGTGCTGGAGCTGTTGCTCGGTCATGCCACATCCGGTGTCATGAATGTCGATATGAATGATTGGTGCTGCTGGCGCGGCTTCGATGAGATGGGCTTCGATGGTGATTTCACCGCCCATGCTGGTATGACGCACTGCATTGGACAGTACGTTTTGCAGTAGCGCATACATCATGTCGATGTCGGCATGTACGCTCAGCCCGTCCACCACATGCAGTTCAATGTTGACCGATTTTTGCCGAGCAATCGGCGAAAACATGGACACAATCGGTTTGATCAGCTGGTCGAGTGGAATATCAATCGGTTGGCGCGGCATGCTGTGGGTTTCCAGCATGGACCATTGTAGGAGGTTGTCCACCATCCGAAAGGTGGTGCGAGCTGCATGATTGAGCCTGCTGACCAATGCCCGTAACTCTGTGGCATCAATTTGATCGAGATCCAGCCGAAGTTGATTTGAAAACTGAAGCAAATCATTAAACGGATATTGTAATTCTTTGGCAATAAAAGAGAAAAAGTGGTTTTTTTTGGCCTGTAAGGCGTGTAGTTCTCTGGCGTCTTGTTGAATGATTTTTAGACTGCGGCGCAGGGTCATTTGCGCCATGACTTGGCGCGCCAAGATGTGTAGGGCGCGGCGCTGACTGTTGGTGAGTTGTTTGGGTTGTTGGTCGATGGCGCACAAGGTGCCAAGCGAGTACCCATCATCGGTGATGAGCGGCATACCGGCATAGAACCGAATGTTGGGGTCATTCAAGACTAACGGGTGGTCGCAGAAGCGCTCGTCAAGCAGGGTGTCTTCCACCACAAAAAGCTCTTGACCCAAAAT
>JBEANQ010000196.1:0-4174 GCA_041165345.1 Pseudomonadota bacterium | reverse complement strand
CATGGCGATTGGTCTTTTGGATTGATCACGGCATGACAGGGGCAGGCTTTGCTGATAAAGTGTCCGACTTGCTTTGGCCTCGCTTCGTATTGTGTCGCCAAGCCTCGTTTGCACATCACACCAATTCGCTGAATTTGTTTGTGCATATCTCGCGGTGATATGACCTTTGGTAGAGGTCATCACTCCTTAAGGATTTGTTTTATGCCCGTGATTACCTTGCCGTCAGGCGACCAAAAACAGTTTGATCATCCCGTCTCTATTATGGACGTGGCGCAAAGCATTGGCGCTGGCCTTGCAAAAGTGACCCTTGCAGGGCGCGTCAATGGCGTATTAATGGACGCGTGCGAACTCATTCATGACGACGCTACCCTACAAATCATCACTCCCAAAGATGATGCCGGTGTCGAGATTATTCGTCACTCCTGCGCTCACTTGGTCGGTCATGCAGTCAAGCAACTGTATCCCGATGTCAAAATGGTCATTGGGCCGGTGATCGAAGAAGGCTTTTATTACGATATTTATAGCCCACGCCCGTTTACCCCTGATGACGTGGCCGCCATCGAAGCGCGGATGAAAGCCCTGATTGATACCGAATACGACGTGGTCAAAAAAATGACCCCGCGTGATGACGTCATCGCTGAATTTACCGCCCGTGGTGAAGACTATAAATTGCGTCTGATTGATGACATGCCCAACGAGACCCAAATGGGCTTGTACTATCATCAAGACTATTTAGACATGTGCCGTGGTCCGCATGTGCCCAACACCCGTTTTTTAAAAGCCTTTAAGCTGACCAAGCTGTCTGGTGCGTACTGGCGCGGCGATGCCAAAAACGAGCAATTGCAGCGCGTGTATGGCACAGCATGGGCGGACAAAAAACAACTGGCTGCCTATGTTCAGCGCATTGAAGAAGCCGAAAAACGCGACCATCGCAAAATTGGCAAAGCGTTAGATTTGTTTCATATGCAAGAAGAAGCACCGGGTATGGTGTTTTGGCATCCCAATGGCTGGACGATTTACCAAGTGCTTGAGCAATACATGCGCAAGGTACAGCAAGACAACGGCTATCTTGAGATCAAAACCCCGCAAGTGGTTGATCTGGTGCTGTGGGAAAAATCGGGACATGCGGCCAACTACGCCGACAACATGTTTACCACCCACTCTGAAAACCGCAACTATGCGGTCAAGCCAATGAACTGCCCGTGCCACGTTCAAGTGTTTAACCAAGGGCTAAAGTCCTACCGTGACCTGCCTTTGCGACTGGCCGAATTTGGCTCGTGTCATCGCAATGAGCCTTCCGGTTCGCTGCACGGCATCATGCGTGTGCGTGGCTTTACCCAAGACGACGCACATATTTTTTGTACCCAAGCGCAGATCGGCCAAGAAGTCGCCGACTTTATCGCCTTGACCTTGGCCGTCTACAAAGACTTCGGTTTTGATGACGTGCAAATGAAGCTGTCCACCCGTCCCGAAAAACGGGTCGGTGACGACGCCTTGTGGGACATGGCCGAAAAATCGTTGGCCGATGCCTTAGATGCGGCTGGTCTTGCGTGGGACCTGCAACCGGGTGAAGGCGCGTTTTATGGCCCCAAAATCGAATTCTCGCTCAAAGACTGTCTGGGTCGGGTCTGGCAATGTGGCACGATCCAATGTGACTTCAACATGCCGATGCGTCTAGACGCCTCCTTTGTCACCGAAGACAACCAACGTGACCACCCCGTCATGTTGCATCGGGCGATTTTAGGCAGTTTTGAGCGCTTTATTGGTATTCTGATCGAGCATTACGCCGGTCTGATGCCACCGTGGCTTGCCCCTGTGCAAGCCTGTGTGATGAACATTACCGACAGCCAAGCGGATGCCTGTACTGCCGTCACCAAACGACTGAATCAAAGCGGTCTGCGGGTCATCAGTGACTTGAGAAACGAAAAGATCGGTTTTAAGATTCGTGAACGTACACTGGAGCGTATTCCGTACATGCTGGTTCTGGGTGACCGTGAGGTCGAAGAAGGAACCGTCAACGTACGGACACGCGCAGGCAAAAATCTGGGAACCATGTCCATTGAAGCATTCATTGAACTGGCTCATACCGCCGTCGCCGAACGCGGCCGGCATATCGTGGAGTAAGAGTGATCAAACAAAACAACCGTAACCCGCAGGCAGCCAAAAGCAACCGTCCAGCGATCAACGACGAAATCGACGCACGCGAAGTGCGTCTGGTCGACCAAGACGGCGAGCAAAAAGGGATTGTGTCCTTAAGTGATGCACTTGCTGCTGCCGAAGCGGTCGAACTCGATCTGGTCGAAATTGTGGCTAACGCAGAGCCACCGGTCTGCAAGATCATGGACTACAACAAGCATCTGTTTGATATTAAACAGAAGCAAAAAGATGCGCGTAAAAAGCAGCATCAAGTTCAGGTCAAAGAAATCAAGCTGCGTCCGGGTACCGAAGAGGCTGACTATCAAGTCAAAATGCGGGCTATCACCCGTTTCCTCGAAGACGGTGACAAGGTCAAGATCACCCTGCGTTTCCGTGGTCGTGAAATGGCACACCAAGAAATCGGTCTAAAGCAACTGCAAAAGATTGAAGTGGATGTGGCAGATATCGGCATCATCGAACAGTCTCCAAAAATGGAAGGCCGTCAGATGGGCATGTTGATCGGTCCAAAGAAAAAGAGCTAAGCAACGGTCGGCTTAGGCCGATTCATGCAGACAAAAAGCCCCGCAGTTGTGGGGCTTTTTGTCATGCGTGATCAATACGGCCATTGTCAATTAAAATTGACAATGGCCTGAGTGGAAGATAGCATTGGAGTGCGGGTAGGTAAATCCTGAAGTACCGCGAACTTCTGCACGCAAGAAGGTCGTAAACAGCTTGTTCAGACTCTGCTTAGTCGGTTTCAGGGACTACCACTTTTTTAAAAGCACCTCTAGAGGTGCTTTTTTTTGGGAAATTTATGCATCAGTTAATTTATCTGGATGAAAGTGGTGACTTGGGATGGCAGTTAAACTTGCCCTATGGTGCCGGAGGTTCGAGCCGATTTTTGGTCATTGCTGCGGTGATTTGTGATGAAGCTCAGCTCAAGCATTTGGAGCGGCTGGTCAGAAATTTATATAAAACGTTTCAGTGGAATACCAAAAAAGAAAAAAAATGGGTTGATATGCCCGACAAGGCACGTGAGACCTTTGCAAAAGCTGTTGCCAATCTAGCAAAGCGACACCCCGACATACAGTTATTGTCTATTGCTGTGGATAAGACATCAATTCCAGATTTTTGTTGGGCAAATAGTCATTTGCTTTATAACTATATGATGAAATGCTGCTTAATACAGCCAATGTCACACTGTAAAAGTGTCCGATTACATCCTGATCGGCGCTCAGTCAAAGTTGAGAGCGGTACAACATGCCAAGATTACTTGCAGTTGATGTTGTGGTATGAAGCGAAAGTACCAACAACCTTATACATTAGAGCTTTAGATAGCCAAGGCAGCTTAGCGATTCAATTTGCGGATATGCTTGCAGGGGTTGTAGGCGTGCATTTGGAGTTTGGTAAAAGTCACTTTTTCAATATTGTGCAGCAAAGCCCTTCCTTTTCTTTTCAGATTATTGGCGTGTAGATTGCTTTGTTTTTGGGCAGATATCGCCTACAATGATCGCCCCTTACCCGCAGGCCATATGCAATGGGGCATGTGCTGCTGAACGGGTTATACAAAGAGGTTGCCATGAAAAAAGTCAAGCTAAAGACTAAGCGTGGCGCGGCCAAGCGGTTCAAAAAAACCGCCAACGGCTTTAAGCGCAAACAAGCCTTCAAACGTCACATTCTGACCAAGAAGTCCCCTAAACGTATTCGCCAACTGCGCGGCTGTGTCATGGTTCACGTCAGTGACGTCGCATCCGTTCGCCGTATGTGCCCATACCTGTAAGGAGAGACTAAATGGCTCGTGTTAAGCGTGGTGTGGTTGCACATCGTCGTCACAAAAAAGTTATGGCCCGTGCAAAGGGTTACTACGGCGCACGTTCACGTGTTTACCGTGTAGCCGTACAGGCTGTCATGAAGGCCGGTCAATACGCCTATCGTGACCGTCGTCAGAAAAAACGTCAATTCCGCGCATTGTGGATTGCACGTATCAATGCGGGTGCGCGTCAAAACGGTCTGTCATATAGCCGTATGATCAACGGCC
>JBEANQ010000195.1:0-4239 GCA_041165345.1 Pseudomonadota bacterium | reverse complement strand
TGCGCCGTCGTTGCGCCAGATTAGCAAACACCTGCTGATACACGTCAAATGCCACACTTTTATGCTCAATTTCTTCGACCGCATGCCACAGCCAAAGCTGCTGCACATTGGCATCTAAGCCTGCAAAAAATCGTGGTCGCTGGAGCAATTGAGTAGCGAGGAGCGCGGTAAAATGCTCATAAGCGACGGTGGCAGCCAGTTGGCGGCGTGGCGTGCGTTGTTTGAGCTGTTCTAGCCCTGCGGCGGTTTGTGCTTGGTATTGGGCAATGGGGTAATCAGGCTGGTCTAACGCTTGATTAAACACCGCATGAGCTTGGGCGTGCATAGCTTCTTGCCCAATAAAACCCGAAATCCGTGCCTGTAGCTCAGGGTCAGTGACACGGTCGCGCACTTGCCGCACCGTGTGGACAAAAAACTGTTCACCTGCGGGAAAGGTCAGGGACAGCGCGGTGAGTAAATGCGACAGCAACGGTGATTGCTGCACATAATGCCGTGGCTGGGCATCCGTTAGGTGATACCGCGAGCGACGAACCGGAATCAAAGGATGAGCAAGACGTGTGGTCATCCGTGCGCCCTCAGCAACAATTGCGGCTGATACGACCAACTGCTGATCGGTTGTTGGTGTAGATGCCAACACAACGCCGCTACATCCGTCGATGGTGTGCTGGCAGGGATCGGCAAATACGCCACATGGATGCCGCGTTTACCCCATTCACGCGCCAACGATTGCATCAAGTTGCTCAAGCCTGCTTGACGGGTCAGCGTAGTGATTTGACAGGCAGGTGATTGATCAGTCGCTTCAATCGCCAATAGGATGATGGTGCCTTTGTGAGCGCCTTTGCGTTTGTGCATAAGCCGCACCGCACGTTGTAGCCAATCGGTAATGATGAGGGTGTTCTGCTCAAAATCTTGTATCAAGTGCTGGAGATCAAGCTGACCCACTTGATCGGCAGGGGCGGGCTCACTGCTCAAAATCACCACATCAGGCGCTGTCATGGGCGGCGGTTGCTCGGCCAAAAAATACAATTGTTGCGCGCGCAGTGCTTGTAATGCACCCGTCAGACGCACTGCACTGGTACCCCAAAGCCATGTGACGGGGAGTGGTAGGTTGGCCATCAAAACACCTCCTTAAAGGGACGCAAGTCCAATTCACTGACCCACAATGCACTGTGTTGTTGATGCAATGCCCAATATTGCTCGGCAATATCATCGACATTCAGACTACCGTGGCGGCCTTTGAACACAAAGCGCACCAATCGACCCAAACCACCACCAAATTGATTGATCCGATCACCATCAACCATGCCGTCAATAATCACATGGGCAACATGAATGCCCAGCGGCGCGGCGTGATTCGCTAGCAATTGGTTGTAGGCGCGTAGGCTGCCTTTGCCTGTGGTAAACGCGGCAAAATTGGGCTTGCCTCGCAAGGCTGCACTTGCACCAGTCAACACAATTGTTCCTTGGGCAAAGGGCTGCATGGCGGACAGCGCTGCTTGACTCGTCACGACCGCAGACAAAAACGTATGTCGCCACATGTTTTCAAAAAAACGTAGCGGCGTGGTCAAAAACCGTGACGGCATATTGCTGCCCACATTGTGGACAACCAACACAGGCTGATGCTGGGCGCTGGCCAAGCTGGCAAACAATTGTTTGACTTGCCCTGCGTGGGTGGAATCCAGCGTATGGGCGATTGCTTGTCCGCCCATCGCGTGTAGCTCGGCGGCGATCTGCTCGACCTTAGCGGTGGTGCGCCCAACCACATACACCAACAGACCCGCTTGCGCCGCACGCCGACACACCGCAGCGCCAATCCCTTGCGACGCACCCACCCCAATCACCACCGCACAGGGCGTCATGCGGGCAACCACGCGGCAAGGTGTGGACGTGCCAAAATCTGTGGACGCATCCGTGTACTGGTACGCATCACCTCGGCAAGCTGTGTGCCAACGGCAATATCGGCAATGGTTTTTTGCGACCCTACCAGCCAGCCAGTCGCTGACAATACCAACTCAATCCGATCCAAATGACGGAGAAACTCCGCTTCCACATCTGCCGCTGCCATTTTGCCCAAGCCTTGAAAATACAATTGGGCTTTGAGTCCCATTTTCAGCAATGGTTTGGCCAATAGTTTTTCATGCGTAGGGCGACCCGCCACACTCAGGTTGACGGCGGCGTCCAGTGCATCGGCGTCGTTGACCCGAAAATACACTTCATACCAGTACAGCAGCTCATCTGACCAATCTTCCCACAGTTCGACGTGGGCTTTTTGCAGTGGATCAGTCGGGTAGAGTGGTGGCAGGGTGGGAAAGGTGTCTTCAAGATAACGCACGATGGTGGTGCTGTCTTGGATCCGTTTGCCATCAATGTCTAGCACAGGCACTTTGCCCACTTTGCTTAAGGTTTGTGCTTTGGCGGCCATGGCACCGTTGTAGTCTACGGTCTGATAACTCAAGCCCTTATGCTGAAGGGCTTTAGCGACTTTTTGACAAAACGGCGAGATTTCAAATTGGTGTAAGATAATCTGGCTCATGGTGCTAGTCCTGATCAGAAAGGGCGGTTGGACGAGTGGCTTCAAGCCATGCTGCCACGGTCTGGTTAAATTCCTGTGGAATCTCACGCATGATCCAATGGCCTGCTTTCATGCCGATGACTTGATTGCCCTGCTGTGCAGCGATGTTGCCCAGCCAATGCTTGGAGTGAAACATCAATGGTTTGTGTTTGGCATACAAAAACAACATCGGGCAGGCAGGCACATCACTAAACGGCTTAATGGGGTGGCTGAGGGCTTTAAACCACGCCATAAAATACGGATAACTCATGCCCCGATGCACTTGGCTGGGGTTGTGATGCTGCAATAATTTTGCAAAACCACGCGCCACACCGGTACCGAGGGTTTCCGGCATTAACCATGTGGTGGCAAGGCTGAGCTGATACGTGGCAATCATCGCCATTTGATAGGCTTTGAGTTCTTTGATGTGCGCACGTGACATCGCATCGCCAATATCAAGGCTGATGATTTGCGCCACTTTATGCGGATAAAGCCGATAAAACTGGTAGCCAAACGCACAGCCCCAATCGTGAATCATCAGCACAATCGGGCGATTTGGCGATAGCGCATCAACCACCTGATTGATCAATTCTGCTATCGCATCAATGCTGTAGGCTTGATGCGTGCCTCGGGTGGCGTAGTTGGGCAGGGTAAAGCGCGCACAACGATAATGAGGCGCAAACGCAGGAATTTGCGCATCCCAAATGTCGTGGGTGTCAGGCCAGCCATGCACCATCAAAAGGAGTTGTTCGCCGTGTCCATCGAGATGGACGTCAAGTCCTGCAATCGTTTGAATCGTACTCATCGTTGTACCCTGATTTTGATTTGTGGCAAATGTTGTGGCTGACAGCATGGCGAATCAGCCACACAACTTCAACGCAAAATCATGCATGTGGCGGTCGCATGGGCATATAGATTGCCTGCGTCATCGCGAATATCGCCTTCTGAAATGACCAACGACTTACTTTTGTTGATGACGCGTCCTTCAGCACGCAGTGGCTGATCAAACGGTAGCGGACGGCACATCTTAATGCTGAGTTCAATCGTGCCGTAGCCTTCACCTGCGGCGAGTACGGTATGGGTGGCACAGCCTGTGACCGAATCCAGCACAGTGGCGGCAAAACCGCCATGCACACCGCCCAGCGGGTTGGTATGGGTTTGATTAGCGGTGGCGATAAACACCACGCGACCTGCCTCAACCAACTCAACAGTCATGGGCATGGTGTTGGCGATGGCCGGTGCAGGGATCAAGCCTTGGACAAAGGCTTGCATGACTTGGAGTCCGGTAAAATCCTTGGGATTCATGATGGTTTCCTTAGGTTAAAACGGCTGATTGAAGGTGGCTAAGGACATACTGTCCAATGGTGTCGGCGATTTGGCGCGGTTTGCTGAGAATGCCCCAATGACCTGCGGCAATGTCGCTGCGTTGGTAATGCGTACAGACCTGTTCAAGGCCATCAAACAAATGCATGGGCACAAACGGATCTTTGCTCATCACTAGGCTATGAATGGGCGTATCAGTCTGACGTGACTGTGGCTTGAGCAGTGGCTTGACCAAGTTTTGTCGATACAACCCCAGACCATTTTGTGCATCTTTAAGCTGCGTGGGATTGGGCGCAACCACGGCGTTTTCCAGCTTAGACACCACCAACCACCACGCCTGATCGAGCCCTGTCCACCATGTCAAT
>JBEANQ010000194.1:0-4283 GCA_041165345.1 Pseudomonadota bacterium | reverse complement strand
CACTGACGTGGTAAAACATCTAACGGTGAGCTAACCGCCAGCACTTTAGTGTTTAGCGATCAAAAAAAGGGATGCTTGAGCATCCCTTTTTTAATCCGTAAGTTTCAGCTTATAGGCTGGCGTCAACCACTGGAATTTTGCCAATCTTGGCTTGCCAGATTTTGGGTGCAGTGGCATGAACAGACGTGCCGTTGACATCAACCGCAACCGAGACAGGCATGTCTTCGACGACAAATTTGTAGATTGCTTCCATGCCCAAATCGGCAAAGCCCACCACTTCGGCTTGGCGAATGGCTTTCGACACCAAATAGGCCGAACCGCCTACGGCCATCAGATAGGTGGCGTGGTGTTTTTTGATTGATTCAACCGCCGCCGCACCGCGTTCGGCTTTGCCGATCATGCCAAACAAGCCGGTATGTTCCAGCACTTTGTCGGTGAATTTGTCCATGCGGGTGGCAGTGGTGGGTCCTGCTGGCCCAACCACTTCGTCACCGACAGGGTCAACAGGGCCAACGTAGTAGATCATTTTGCCGCGTAGGTCGACCGGCAGCTCTTCACCACGGTCAATCATGTCGACCATACGCTTGTGAGCGGCGTCGCGGCCGGTATACATGGTGCCGGACAGCAATAAGGTGTCACCTGGTTGCCATGCGTTCATTTCGGCTTGGGTTAGGGTGTCCAAATTGACGCGTTTGGCGTTGCTGGTGGACCATGTGACTTCGGGCCAGTCTTCCAGTTTGGGCGCTTGCAAATGCGCAGGGCCTGAGCCATCTAAATAAAAATGGGTGTGACGGGTGGCGGCACAGTTGGGAATCATACCAACCGGTTTGCCCGCAGCGTGGCAAGGGTAGTCTTTGATTTTAATATCCACGACGGTGGTCAGGCCGCCCAAGCCTTGTGCGCCAATGC
Organism: Pseudomonadota bacterium; assembly: GCA_041165345.1. Taxonomy (GTDB): domain Bacteria; phylum Pseudomonadota; class Gammaproteobacteria; order Pseudomonadales; family Moraxellaceae; genus JBBKWH01. The sequence continues at coordinate 3,374 of JBEANQ010000194.1, read as the reverse complement.
CCAGCGCGTTGACCTTCTCGTAAATCTCGATGCGCATTTCTTCAAGTGGGCTGTTTGGGCCGCGCTTGAGCAACTCGTGCATGTTGATTTCTTCCATGAGCGACTCTTTGGCCAGCAGCATGGCTTTTTCGGCTGTGCCGCCAATGCCAATGCCCAGCATACCCGGTGGACACCAGCCTGCACCCATGGTGGGGACGGTTTTGAGTACCCAATCCACAATATTGTCTGATGGGTTTAACATGGCCAGTTTAGATTTGTTTTCCGAGCCGCCACCCTTGGCAGCCACCATCACTTCAACCTTGTCACCTTGCACCATTTTATAGTGAATCACCGCTGGGGTGTTGTCGCCGGTGTTTTTACGGCCAAACGCAGGGTCACGCAAAATAGAGGCGCGCAGCACGTTGGTGCTTTCAAGATAGCCTTGGCGCACGCCTTCGTTGATGGCGTCGTCTAGGCTCATGGTCAGGTCAAATTTGACGTCCATGCCAATGTTCATAAACACGTTGACGATGCCAGTGTCTTGGCAAATCGGACGATGTCCCTCGGCACACATGCGCGAGTTGATTAAAATCTGTGCCATCGCATCTTTGGCGGCAGGGTTTTGTTCGGCTTCATAGGCGCGGTTCATGGCCTGAATAAAGTCGAGCGGGTGGTAGTAGCTGATAAATTGCAAGGCATCCTTGATGCTTTGGATCAGGTCATCTTGCTTGATGATCGTGGTCATGGGTTGGCTCTCTATAGACAATGTCAGGCGATGGCGTGAATCTCGCTGGCGATTATACGAAAAAAAACCACAGCGGGCGGGTTGCGCTGCGGTTGTTTGCTTGCTTGTGGGCTTAATTGGGCGATTTGACTTCAAAAATTTTTGATAATGGAATGGACAGCTTGGCGGCAAGGTAGTCATCGGACTGAATGAGATGTGGGCCAATCACCTGAATCCACAGGTCGTCAGCATGTACATTGCCCAAATCCTGCCGACGGGGTAGCGGATACGGCAGCGATTGATAGAACGTCCAAAAGTCGATTTGCGACAGGTTGCGACACAGCACATAGTCGCCGCTTTCAGTTTTGCGGATTAATTCGTTGCTGTGCAAAATTTCGGCGTATTCGGTCCATTGTTCGACATCGCCTTGCCCGAGCATTTGCATGGCTTCGGCGTCGATCACTGCATCGCCGGTTTTTTGGCGGTCGTAAAATAACTGCAAAATATCCAGCAAGGCCAACACTGGATGGCGTGGCCGTGATTCGGCAATTTGAAACACGGTGAGGGCATAACTCAGTTCAACGCCCAGCAAGATTAAGTTCCATGACAAGTAAATCCACAGCAAAAATACTGGCAAGGCGGCAAATGCGCCATACACTTGGTCGTAGCTGGTGAAGTTGCCCATCACAAAGCCAAATCCGGCTTTTAATAGCTCAAACAATAATCCTGATAGGGCGCCAGCAATGGCGGCTTGTTTAAGTGGGACTTTGCAGTTGGGAATCAGCCAATACAAAAAGGTAAAACCCGCCAAGGTCAGGCTGATCGACACCAGCTTAAGCCATGCCGACCAGTCTACCGAATACCCCGCCACATGCCGGTTGAGAAACTCAAGCGAACTGAGCGCAGACGACAACACAAACGCGCCACCCAGCAAAATGGGGCCAAGAGAGATAATCGTCCAGTAGCGCATAAAGCCAATCACGCCGCCGCGTGGCCGTTTGACCTTCCAAATGTGGTTAAACGATTGCTCAATGGTGGACAGCATCATCACTGCGGTGACAAACAAAAAAATCACCCCAATCGCGGTGAGATTGGCCGATTTTTCGGCAAAGTCATTGAGGTAATCAATGACCTGTGAGCTAGAGCTGGGCAATAAATTACGATAAATCGCGTGTTGAATTTGCGCGCGTGCGGAAGACAACGCCGGAATGGACGATAAAATCACCAAAAACACGGTCAAAATTGGCACGACCGACAACATGGTGGTGTAAGTCAATGAACCGGCCTTGTCGCGGCATTGGTCGGCCTCAAAGCGTTTGACCACAAACCATAGTAATTTAAATGCTGCACTGTGTTTAAAGGGCAGTTTATCCAATAGATGTGGTATCAACGTTAACCCCTCGTGATGGCTTGCCAGTGGGCAATCCGCAAAACATTTTGCGCATATTAACGGTGTCACACTTTTGCGTATGCCGCAAAAGGTTATCCTATCGGTATAGGTTTTGAGAGTAATAGGGGAGTTGCGTCATGAGTGATCCGCAGATTGCGCCAGTGTTGGTGTTGTACTACAGCAAATATGGCACCACCCGCGAAATGGCGCGTCAGATCGCCCGTGGTATTGAGCAAACTGGCTTAACTGCAAAGATTCGTACCGTGCCAGAAGTTGCCACCGTGACCACTGCCAGTAGTCCAGCGATTCCGCTAGACGGCGAGCTGTACTGTGACCTGAGTGACTTACAACAGTGCAGTGGTTTAGTGTTGGGTAGTCCCACGCGGTTTGGCAACATGGCAGCACCCATGAAGTATTTTTGGGATCAAACCGCCACCTTATGGCTGTCTGGTGCGTTACAAGGCAAACCGGCCGCCGTGTTTACAGCGTCTGGCAGTATGCATGGCGGCCAAGAAACCACTTTACTGACCATGATGATTCCCTTGTTGCATCATGGCATGTTGCTGATGGGACTCCCTTATAGCGAACCGGCACTGTCCAGTACACAACGCGGGGGCACGCCCTATGGTGCAACCCATGTCAGTGGTGCGGCGCATGACCACGCCATGACGGTTGATGAACGCAGCCTCTGTGTGGCGCAAGGCAAACGGCTGGCCGAGCTGGTGCTGCGCTTACAAGGAGCACCGGTATGACACTCTATGGACGCACATGGACGTTGGCGCAACAGCAACACGCCTTGCGGGTGTCAACCACGGTTTGGTTGGTCTGGTTGCTGTTACTGATGCCCTTAGCACGTATGATGACCGGCATGTCGGCCAGTGCAGCATGGGGCTTGGCTGGTATTAATCTGCTGTGGACGGTCGCGCTGTTGCCGTGGCTATGGTCTGCAAAAAACGGCAACATGCTGATTTTGGCCGGTATGTTGATCTTGATCAACTTGGGTTTTGCAGTGTTGACCATCCTACATGGTGGTGTCGATATTTTACTCGGCAGTATCGAAAGCCTGTTGGTGCTTAACGTGCTGTATTGGTTGATGTGGGTGATTGAGCGCCTACCGAAGTTGCAGGCATCGGCTGATACTTCATCAGACTAAACTCATAGATTGTCCCGTCGTCTTTTTGCGCCACTTTAACGGGTAAATAATCCAAGGCTGGCGCAAGCCAAAACGTGGTGGTCAAAGAGGAGCGTTTATGCACCCGCCGAATGGCGTAGGCGTCAAAT
>JBEANQ010000193.1:0-4284 GCA_041165345.1 Pseudomonadota bacterium | reverse complement strand
GACGTGTTAGATCGGCTGGTGCGTATCCATTGGGATGAGTACGCCTCGGGGGCATTCCGTGCCATTGATGACACCTTAGATTCACTGCATCGGCCATTGTCGTCAGGACCGTTGCAAGACTCGCTGGATGTGATTCATAGCGTGTGTCGTGGCGAAAGCTTTATCCGCGATTACGACGCCATCGTCTCGCTCACCGAAGCACGCAGTGATTGGCTACGCCAAGCCGGTGAAAATTTAAAAAGTGGTTCGCCATCGACCGCCGCGTTGACATGGCTACTGTGGAAGTGGGCGCAAACGCCTCGCAGTTGGCAACAAGTATTTGATCTTGAGCAACAGCTTGCCAGTTGGAAAATTCGCCATCCAGACTTTAACGAAGGCGTGCGTGCACGTCTGGTCGACAAAGACTTGATGCCCGTTTGGCACACCCAAAAAATCACCGATTTGGCATCGGCGTTGGGTGCGTATCCACAGGCAGATGACACAGATTGGCAGCAGTTGCTTGCCAGTTATGACGTGACGCCCGCAACTTTTGCATGAAATCTGCACCCATGCAATCAGCCAACACCGCATCTGTTGATTCAATCGTTGCCATCGCTGCGGTTCAGCCAGTTTATACTAGCGAGCAACAGGCATGGATGGCACATGCCTTAACCTTAGCAGTGCAGGCGGCAGCAAGTGGGGAAGTCCCAGTGGGTGCAGTATTGGTTCACCATGGACAGATCATTGGCGAAGGCTTTAATCAGCCGATCTTAAGCCATGACCCCACTGCACATGCCGAAATTGTGGCGATTCGTGATGCGTGTCAACGCTTAAAAAACTATCGTCTACCCGACGACACCGTGCTGTATGTCACCCTTGAGCCGTGTACCCAATGTGTGGGTGCATTGGTGCATGCACGCGTTGCACAAGTGATTTATGCTGCGGCTGAGCCGAGGGCTGGATCACTGGTGAGTGCGCGTCAATTGATGCAGCAAGGGTACTACAATCATTATTTTGCGTATTCTGGCGGTTTACTGGCTGACGAGAGTAGCCAAGTTTTACGCGATTTTTTTAAACAGCGACGCCAGAACGCCAAACGTCAATCGGAATCCACCCCATGAGCAACGCTACACTGGGCACGAATACAGCCCTCAATATTGCCATTTTGACCGTCTCGGATACCCGTAGCCTAGACACCGACACCTCAGGGCAATTTTTATGTGATGCCTTAGTCGGTGCGGGGCATCAGTTGGCCGACCGTCAAATTGTCAAAGACGACATCTACCAGTTACGTGCTGTCGTATCAGGCTGGATTGCCAACCCACACATACAGGTGGTGATTACCACCGGTGGTACTGGTTTTTCTGGGCGTGACAGTACCCCAGAGGCGCTGACGGTTTTGTTTGATAAGCACATTGAAGGCTTTGGTGAACTGTTCCGGCATTATTCCTTGCATGAAATTGGCACCAGTACCCTGCAATCGCGGGCATTAGCCGGTATGGCCAACAAAACATTGGTATTCTGTGTACCGGGTTCAACAGGGGCATGCCGTACTGCGTGGACTGAAATTTTGGGTCCACAACTAGACAGTCAGACACGTCCGTGTAATTTTGTCGCTCATTTAAGATAGAAGCCCCCTATATGGATGCAAACATGCACACAACCGTCATTACGATTGATGGCCCTAGTGGATCCGGCAAAGGCACCTTGGCGGCAAGACTCGCCGTTCATTATGGCTTTCATTTGTTAGATTCTGGGGCGTTGTATCGCATTTTGGGGTTAGCAGCCCAGCGGGCAGGGCTCATGACACAAAATCCGCTCGATGTTGATGCATTAGCACAACTGGCGCGGCATTTAGACATTCGGTTTGTGCCGGATGCCCAGCAACGCCTCACGGTTTGGCTGGCTGATGAAGACATTAGCACGCTCATTCGCACCGAAGAGATTGGTGTATTGGCCTCTACGGTTGCCGTTTTGCCCAGCGTCCGAGCTGCGCTGCTGATGCGTCAGCGTGATTTTGCTCGGCCATCGGGCTTGGTTGCCGATGGCCGAGATATGGGAACAGTGGTCTTTGAACACGCACCCGTCAAAATTTACCTCACTGCATCAGCAGAAGCCCGTGCAGCAAGACGCCTGCTTCAATTGCAGCGCATGGGCGTTGATGCTAAGCTAGACGATATTTTTTCCGATCTGGTTGCGCGCGACCGCCGCGATATGGATCGTACTGTTGCGCCTCTGCGACCTGCTGACGATGCCTATTGTATCGACAGCTCTGTATTGGGCATCGATGAGGTATTTGACCTGATCGTGACCTATGCCGATCAACAGATTGCAGTAGCGCACTAAGCTTTGGTGCAATGAGGCTTCGGAAAATATGACCGGCATCACTGCCGGTTCGTTTGTTTTATTGCAACATCCTTTTTTTCATGACGATGTATGCCCGCGACCAGATCTATGCGGACATCACCCGTCAGACGCAATCCGCATTCGACTGGTCCGAGGCGGCTATTAACCAACAGGTATACCATGATGGAATCTTTTGCCGCCCTTTTTGAAGAAAGCCTACAGGGCAAGGGGCTTGACGTCGAAAAGGGTGCAGTAATCCAAGGTGTTGTCGTCAATATCGACAGCGATTGGGTTACCGTTGACACGGGCCTTAAATCTGAAGGCATCGTGCCACGTGCCGAATTCCTTAACGACCAACGCGAACTGGAAGTTGCCATTGGCGACACCGTTGACGTGGTTGTTGATGCGCTCGATAACGGTATGGGTCAAACCGTACTGTCACGCGAAAAAGCCAAACGCGCTGAAACATGGACCAAACTTGAGAAGATCTTCGATGACGGCGAAATCGTCACCGGTATCATCTCTGGCAAAGTCAAAGGCGGCTTCACCGTTGACATCGGTCCAGTTCGCGCCTTCTTGCCTGGTTCGTTGGTCGACACTCGCCCAATCCGTGACACCACGCACCTCGAAGGCAAAGATCTTGAATTCAAGGTCATCAAACTTGACGCGAAACGCAACAACGTTGTGGTCAGCCGTCGTGCAGTAATGGAAGCAGAAAGCTCCGCAGAACGCGAAGAACTGCTGTCCAAACTGGAAGAAGGTCAAGTAGTGACCGGTACCATCAAAAACCTGACCGACTACGGCGCATTCGTAGATCTGGGCGGTATCGATGGTCTGCTGCACATCACCGACATGGCATGGAAACGCATCAAGCATCCATCCGAAGTGGTTGAAGTCGGTCAAGATGTGACTGTTAAAGTTCTGAAGTTTGATCGCGATCGTAACCGCGTCAGCTTGGGTCTTAAACAACTGGGCGAAGATCCATGGATGGCGATCATGAGCCGTTATCCAAAAGGTTCGATCGTCAAAGCCCGTGTCACCAACCTGACTGACTACGGCTGCTTTGCAGAAATCGCCGAAGGCGTTGAAGGTTTGGTACACGTGTCTGAAATGGACCATACCAACAAAAACATTCATCCATCAAAAGTCGTACAAATTGGTGATGAAGTTAATGTCATGGTTCTGGATGTCGATGAAGATCGTCGTCGTATCAGCTTGGGCATCAAACAAACCCGTGCTAACCCATGGGAAGAGTTTGCCAAGAACCATGAAAAAGGCGAGCGCGTCCAAGGCACCATCAAGTCGATTACCGATTTCGGTATCTTCATTGGTCTGCCAGGCAGCATCGACGGTCTGGTTCACTTGTCCGACATTTCTTGGAACGAAGCTGGCGAAGAAGCCATCCGTCGTTACAAGAAAGGTGACACAGTTGATGCAGTGATCCTGTCTGTAGACGCAGAAGGCAACCGCATTAGCTTGGGCATCAAGCAAATGAACAACGACCCATTCAATGACTTCGTGTTCAGCAATGAACGCGGCAGCATGGTAAAAGGCGTTGTCACTGCTGTTGACGCACGTGGCGCAACCGTTAACCTCGGCAGCGACATTGAAGGCACCTTGAAAGCTTCTGAAATCAATCGTGATCGCGTAGAAGATGCCACCAAGCATCTGACCGTTGGTCAAGAAATCGAAGCCAAGATCATCAACGTTGATCGCAAATCGCGTTCGATCAACCTGTCGATCAAAGCCAAAGACGAAGCCGAAGAGCGTGAAGCAGTCAACAACCTGCGTACCACGACCGCTGCAACGCAAGATGCAAACGGCCCGCGTACTATTGGTGACCTGATCAAGGCCCAAATGAAGTAATACACACCTGCATCGGTCACACTGTGTTGCCGATGCCATACAGCCTCCCACACTCATGGGAGGCGGTATGTTTGACCCGAAAACGGAAAGGAG
>JBEANQ010000192.1:0-4318 GCA_041165345.1 Pseudomonadota bacterium | reverse complement strand
ACCACGTCAAACCGTGTGGTAAATGTTGCAAAAATGGCCAATGCTCCGATTACGGCGTTGACCATGTCCAATCATAGTGAAGGCATGTTGGTTGATAGCACCAAAGGCAGTAGTTTTTGGGCGGTTGATGCACATCATCCTGAAGTGTCGATGTCATCATTGTGGGGCAAAGTGTGGTACGAATCGTATCCTGAGCCGCAATATGTGTGGCAGTCAACATCAGGAAACGTTGATTTTGAATCTAAAATGTCGTTGGTTCCGTTGACCTTTGGCACACTCAAAGCTGCGTTTTGGGCCATGTTGCTGGCCGCACCGTTGGCCATTGCTGGCGCGATGTATACCGCAGCGTTTATGTCACCTGCCTTGCGTACTAAAATCAAACCGACCATTGAGTTAATGCAAGCGTTGCCCACGGTGATCTTGGGCTTCTTGGCGGGTTTGTGGTTAGCCCCTTTGGTGACGCAATACCTGCCTGCTATTTTTAGCTTGGTGGTGATTGTGCCGATTGTCATTTTGGTTTGTGGTTTTTTGTGGATGCAAATCCCACTCGAAAAGCGCAATCGCATTCCTGCTGGTATTGCACCGTTGGTGTTGGTGGTGCCGATTGTTGTGGCTGTTGCCGTTGCATTTGGCGTATCACAACCCTTTGAGCAAACTGTATTTGCAAACTATGGCGGATCGTTGGTGACGTGGTTGCGTGCAGAAGGCATTGACTATCAATCACAAAACGCCTTGATCATTGGCTTGATTATGGGCTTTGCGGTGATTGCCCCAATCTTCTCTATTTCAGAAGACGCGTTGTTTGCTGTGCCGCAACACTTGGTAAATGGCTCGTTGGCCTTGGGTGCAACCCCATGGCAAACTTTGATGACCGTGATTTTACCAACTGCCTCACCGGGTATTTTCTCTGCTGTGATGATTGGTTTTGGTCGTGCCGTTGGTGAGACCATGATCGTGCTGATGGCCACCGGTAACACCCCAATTATCGACTTGAGCCTGTTTAACGGGATGCGCACGTTGTCTGCCAACGTTGCCGTCGAAATGGGTGAGGCTGAGGTGGGCTCGACACACTTCCGTATTTTGTTCCTCTCCGCGTTGGTCTTGTTCGTCATGACCTTCATTCTCAATACTGTGGCTGAACTAGTGCGCGCTCGTTTGCGCAAAAAGTACGGTTCGCTCTAAAAGGACGATGCAGATGAACGTCAAGAATTACTTTAAGAGCGGTGAGGCGTATGTCTGGCTCAATGCCGGTGCAGTCACAGTGTGTTTGCTGATGATCGTCGGCATTTTGTCGCTGATTGCTGTGCGTGGCATGAGTCACTTTTGGCCTGCCGATGTGATGCAAGCGACCTACAGCGTAGATGGCACCAGCCAAACCATCATTGGCGAGATTTATGACGAAAAAACCGATTTGGTTTCTCGTTTGACAGAAGCAGGTATGACCGTACCTGCTCATCTTAAGCCAACCGATTCGATTGATCGCTGGTCCATTAAACAAGGCAATAAAGATGTCAGTGGCCAAGATTTTGTATGGGTCACTGTGCCATTTTTGAGCAAAATCAGTTATCCCACTGACATCGTCAAGCTAGAACGTCTGGAATATGGCAATTTTTATGGTCGTCTTAGTCATGTGACTGTGAATGGAAAAACCATTACAGGGGCAGCCGCGATTGATGCACTGGATGCAGCAGTTTCCCGTAGCAATGCATTACATGCGCAAGTCCGTGACTTAGAAAAAGGCCGTATCGGTTCAATCAACTATGCGTTAGAGCAACTGCGTTTAGATGCACGAAAGCTGCAATTGCAACATCAGTTGACTGCCAAAGCACAAGCCCGTTTGGATCAGCAGCAACAACAACTGGAAAAATCGTTTGCGGTTGAGCAAGCCAAACTTGAAACACTGGCACTTGATCTCAATCGTGACAGTGCTGTATTTCAAACAGCTGATGGCACTGAAAAAACCTTATCAGTGAGTCAGGTGTTGCACTTGAGTCAGCCAAACGCCATGAGTGGTATGGCTAAACTGGGCATGTATTTTGCCAATATTTGGAATTTTTTATCCGAAGATCCGCGTGAAGCCAACACTGAGGGCGGCGTGTTTCCAGCCATCTTTGGCACCATTCTGATGGTGTTCATGATGACGATCATCGTGACGCCATTGGGTGTAGTAGCCGCTGTTTATTTGCGTGAATATGCCAAACAAGGTTTGTTCACTCAAATTATTCGTATTGCTGTGAATAACTTGGCCGGTGTGCCATCAATCGTCTATGGCGTTTTTGGTCTGGGTTTCTTTGTTTATGTGGTAGGCGGAACCATTGATCAGGTTTTCTTTCCTGAATCCGCTCCGCAACCTGTATTTGGTACACCGGGCTTACTCTGGGCATCAATCACATTGGCACTGTTAACCTTGCCTGTGGTGATTGTTGCAACGGAAGAAGGGCTATCACGTATTCCTCGTTCTCTCAAAGAAGGGTCATTGGCGTTGGGATCAACCAAAGCTGAAACCCTTTGGCGTGTGGTCTTGCCCATGGCTGCACCATCCATCATGACAGGCATGATCTTAGCAATCGCTCGTGCGGCAGGTGAAGTTGCACCGTTGATGCTGGTGGGTGTGGTCAAGTTGGCGCCTGCATTGCCTTTAGACATGAATGCTCCCTTCTTGCATTTAGACCGCAAATTTATGCACTTGGGCTTCCATATTTACGACGTTGGCTTTCAAAGTCCAAACGTTGAGGCGGCTCGTCCATTGGTGTATGCCACAGCATTACTTTTGGTCTTGGTGGTGGCGACGCTCAATCTGTCGGCCATCTCACTGCGTAACCGCCTGCGTGAAAAGTACAAGGCGCTTGAGCACTAATGTGCCAAGCGTCAACTTGACTTTTATCCCACCGAGGATGATGCCATGATTACTGAAACCCTGACCCCAAACAGTCAGTCGAAGAGTCCGAATATGAGCAGTTCAGCAACCCCATCATTGTCCACTCATATGCCTACAGGTAATGCGGCAATGAATATGCAAAACGAAGACGTCTGTCTAGAAACGCGTGACCTCAGCTTGTTTTACGGCCAAAAACAGGCACTGTTTGATGTTAACATGCTGATTCCACGCAAACGTGTGACTGCATTTATTGGGCCATCAGGCTGTGGTAAATCCACCCTGCTGCGCACCTTCAACCGCATGAATGACTTGGTCGATGGCTGCAAAATTAGCGGCCAAATCGTCATGGACGGCCAAGACATTTTTGATAAAAGTGTCGATATCACCAGCTTACGTCGTCGGGTCGGTATGGTGTTTCAAAAACCAAACCCATTCCCCAAATCGATCTACGAAAACGTCTGCTACGGCTTACGCTTACAAGGCATTAAAAGCAAAGCCGTGTTAGATGAAGCCGTCGAAACCTCACTCAAAGGCGCGGCCTTGTGGGACGAAGTCAAAGACCGTCTCAACGACTCCGCTTTAGGACTGTCAGGCGGCCAGCAACAGCGCTTAGTGATTGCCCGTGCGATTGCCATCAAACCCGAAGTATTGTTGCTTGACGAACCCTGCTCGGCACTTGACCCAATCTCCACACTCAAGGTAGAAGAACTCATTCATCAACTGAAAGAGCAATTCACCATCTTGATCGTCACCCACAACATGCAACAGGCTGCCCGTGTCTCGGACTACACAGCCTTTATGTATTTGGGTAAGCTGATTGAGCATACCGACACCAACACCATTTTCACCAACCCGCATCAAAAGCAAACCGAAGATTACATCACCGGCCGTTACGGCTAATTGTAGACAGGGTAGGGGAGAGCAACGCGATGCCAAATCAGGAAGATTTTACCCACCACATCTCGCAGCAATTTAATGCAGATTTGGAAGAAGTGCGCACCCAGTTTTTGGCTATGGGTGGCTTGGTTGAGCAACAAGTGGCTGACGGGATTCATGCCCTGCTCGACACCGATGCCAACATGGCGCTGTCGGTGCAACAAACCGACACCCGCGTCAATCAAATGGAAACCCAGATTGACGAATCATTGGTACGCATTTTGGCACGTCGCCAACCCGCAGCCAGTGACTTGCGCATGGTGATTGCCATTAGCAAAGCCAACACCGACCTTGAACGGATTGGTGATGAAGCCAGCAAAATTGCACGCATTGCTCAAATGCTCAGTGAAGAAGGCGAGTCACCCCGTGGCTATACCGAGGCACGGCACATTGGCAACCAAGTGCGTTTAATGATTCATGAGGCCTTAGACGCATTTGCCCGCCTTGACGCCGAGCAAGCCTTGCGTGTTATGCAAGCGGATGCCGACATTGACCGTGAATACC
>JBEANQ010000191.1:0-4319 GCA_041165345.1 Pseudomonadota bacterium | reverse complement strand
CTTCTTGAGCTGTAGCACCCCCTCTGGATCGTATTTCTTGATTGCTGATTCGATCTTGATTCGGTCGGCACGTTTCGCGTCTTGATAGCAACGTATGGCTTGGGCTAGATGCAGCTCTTGCTCAAAACACAACTGCCAGTCTTTAAAATGGCTAGGCGTATCCACAACGATGATCGTATTGGCCTTATCCTTGGCCGCATCGCCGTAGTATTGCGCCTCACTGCTCACCAAGATAATGCCGCGCTCTGGCACGGCTATAGCCAAAATCCGGCATGGGGCTTTGTTGTCAAAGCCGCTCACACGGGCATCAATGGTGATATTGCTCATTCAGTCACCCCGCCATACTGCACCGTGCTGTCGCCCGTCTCAGGGTCAGCATTGACCTGTCCATGACTGCCGCTGTCCTGATCTTCAGCATCGGCTTTAATGATCAAGTCACGCAGCGCTGGTAGGTTTACGTCTTGGCCGCCTGTACCGCCGCCCATCGATCCATCCGGCTGTATGCCGTTGTCTGTAATGTCATCCCATAGGCCATCTAAGCCAACAGCCTGTGGTTGCAGCCCTAACAGATTAAAATCAACCGACATAATGCTGATGTTCTTTGCTTCCGTCGCCACAGAATCAGGGAACAATTCGTTTTCAAACACGGTCATAGGCCATTGATCGGTCGCATCAAGGCCCAACGGGTATGTGACTTGAATTCGTCGCTTGAAGTCGTCGGTCATATACGCGCAAAACTGGTTGCACACCGACGCTGCATCATGTGAATTGGTCGTGACATAGGCCAACTGCACCCGGACACAATGCGGGATGCCGCGCACTTGAAAAGGCTGGTTCGTGTCTGGCCGCATCACATCCAGAAAGTACGGAATGCCCTTGATCTGATCGACTTGTGGCGGCTGTTGAATCGGCGCGACGGCAACCAGCATGCACGGCAGCAATGCTGTACCACCACCGGTCACATTGACGCTTTCGTTCTTGCGCCATTCCGCCAGCATGCCTTCAACGTCATCAATCATGCGTGCTGGACACGCGCCTACGGCCTGATTGAATGGCCGAACCTTCCACGCCTTGCCTAACGACGTCTGGGGGGCAAAGTAACCCCGAAAATCAGCAATAAGCTGAATGACTGCGTCTTGTACGCATTCGACCGGCGACTTAGGGGGGTTAGCGGTCATCCGAAAACCCTCAGCCACTTAGGCATCTTGGCGGGTGCCTGTTTTGCGGCCTCTAACGCTTCACGTTCATTGCTGATCTTCTTAGCTAAAAACTGTTCGGCTTCGGCTTCAATGCTGTCAAATGCGCGGACCGTAAAGCGCAGATCATCCACACGCTGTAGGTCTCGCTTGGCACGTAACGCCTCATAGCGTGCCTTTTTATCGGCAAGGGCTTGTTGCTGCTGTAGGGCATGGCCTAACGCGTCTTGGCTATCAAACAGCGCATTGGACAGGTAGATTTGACCCTTGATCATGTCGTAGGTCTGGGCAATCAAACTGTCCAGCATCATGATTTGGTTGCTTTCGTGAATTGGCAGTTCGGCAAGGCTGTCGAACATCGGCGCTTCGTAGTCATCTGGCATCACAAGGCCGTCAAACAACTGGCCATCACCAACATTGGTGGCGTAGTTGGTCTGTGTCGCATAGTCCATGCCGTAAAAGCCGGTCACAGCCAATGGGGATGAATACTTGTTGTAGTTTTGGGCGCTGCTAAACCCGCCAATCTTGGCGACATACTGGCGACGGGCAAATTCGCCACTATCGTTGTCCAAAAACTCTTGAATATGCTCCACATCGCCGTTGCTATACGCCTTGATCATCACTGTGCGTAAAGCTGGCTCAAGCATGATCTTTTTACCGTCCACAATGGCGGTTTCAGGTGGCACCATACCGAAGCGCTTACGGATGTCGTGGCCGTAGTAACCGTACAAAACGCCCTTATCGACAAGCTCCTGCGTCTGGGCACCATTGATCCGGTCAACCATGCTTTGCACGTCAACATTGTTTCGGCTTTGGCCGTTGTGCTTATAGCCACGCTCTTTGATGTTGTACTTGATCAGTTTTGTTTTGCGAGCCTTGGTGCTCATACAAAAATCCCCAGTGTTTACGCTGGGGATAGTGTGACGCGGCGCAGAATAGCGGCTTGGGCTAGGTTCCTTTGCGCCCTGCAATACCTAACATCAGGCTGACCGCGCCAATGGCTGCTAGGCCGCAAGCAATCAGGGGCGGCTTTTTGGTTTTCGGCTTAGGCGTGTCGTCAACGGGCGCCTCGACCATCTGGCCGTCGGTACCTTCTTTTTGACGTCGCTTGGTGCGCATATCTAAAAACACCAGTGCTTCCCTCATGTGCTTTAAGGCCATTTTGTTTTCATGGCATGGAAAGCGACCGTCTAAAACGGCTGTGCGATGAAGCAGGATCTCAAGCAGCACTTCATTGGTTAGGCCATTGATGCCGTTATCACTGACTGGGCCATTTTGAAACAGGATTGATGCAACATCGCCGTCACCGTCGCTGTGGCTGACAAAATACTCACAACCGTCTGGCACAATGTCCACACCCTCTACATTGTGGGTAAGGCTATCAACGGTCATGCCGTCGCGCTCAATCACCATTGTTTGCTTGATACCAGCATCGTCCACATTGATGGGACGACCTGTGACAAGATCATGAAGATGATATAAGCCGGACGTCCGATTGATGTTGTGCTGACTCATGGGGCTATCTCCAAATACAAAAAAGGGCTTTCTCAGAAGCCCTTATTTTGCGTTTGGTTTGGATCGCGCCTTGTGCTCGGTTCCTTTGCACAGATCATCCAAGCCCTAATTAAAGATTAATCCTAAATTTTACATCGCATCCCATTCCAGCCATATTTATATTTTCAATAGCAGTCTTGAGTTTCAGTGCAATCTCTTTGGTAGGATATGATGGATCTAGCATCTCTACAGTAACGACAGGGTCAGTTTTCAACTGAAAAGCAAATGAAAATCTCGTCCCAGTATTTTGATAAAAGGCTCTAAATTTAGCTAAATCACCCTCAGGATTATGATAATCCAGAATAATCTTACGCAACTCCATAGATCGCCGACTTATCATAGAATAAGCATTTGAGCAACTTCTTGCTTTACGCTCCGCTTCAAGCCTCTTATTTTTAGTAGCAACTATCTCAGCAGCAGCAAGATCAGTTTTGGCCTTTTTTTCAGCAAAAAATACTGTTGCCTCTTCCTTTGTTGGGATCAATCGATCTACTTTAACAGTTAGCATCTCACAAAATGGATCAGGCTTACCCAGTGTGTATGCACTTTTACCCTTCCCTCCAAGTGACTGGTACTGCGCAAACAGTCGTTTTATCTTATCTTCTTTGTCTAATATCACCCAAGCTGCCATATTTCGCATAGCGGGATTACTATAGCCAGATATACGTGCTGCTTTTCTTTCATTAGCTAAAAATGATCGTGCATCATCAATTTTGCTGCGAGCAAAGAAAATATCTTTTTTGATTAACTGTATCTTCCATAGATTGGTTTCTCGGCACTCCATCTGCTTAATTTCTGTTTTTTTATCGTCAATGTTGTTGTAAATAGAATTGACCGCACCAATCAGACGCTGATAGTCACTATCAGAAAATCCACTGTTCTCTTCATACAATCTTTCATAGTCTGATATATCTGGCATTTGCGATAGGATAGACATATCAGCACGCGCAATCACAGACACACACATAATCAATCCTAGAACTACCCTTCCCATGTTCTCATCCCTAATCCGCCAGATACAGCATGGGCAATCGCCCGATCACCCACGTTTTGCCCGATACTATCGCTTGATTGCGCCACTGTCACCACTTGCGGTGGCTTACTACCCAAAGACTCCCTAAATGTCACTGGTTGAGGCATAGGCGGTAAGACTGGCGCAGTACGAGCAGACATGGCAGATGTTGGCAGGGCTGTTGGTGTGATTGCCTGCCGTAATACGCTTTGCATTGATGATGTGGGCATCATACTGTTGGCCAGCATCTCGGTGCTGGGTGTTAAGACCGCTGACATCATATGCTCAGACGTCGTGTTAGCAGTAGGTACAACGGTAGACGATCCCGACACATCACTTACGGATGACAACTGACGGTCAAGTTGCCTTAAATTAATATCACGATTTTTAAGACCATCTGAACGATATTTAGGGTCATCAATTCGCCACTGAATAAAGTCCCGACCGAAAAAATCCATTAACTGTGTTGTTGTTGCATTTGGGTTATCCGCCAAATACTTTTTAACTTTGGGCGTTCTCTGTATTTCTCCCATCATAAATTCAGCTTGAGCCTGAAT
>JBEANQ010000190.1:0-4319 GCA_041165345.1 Pseudomonadota bacterium | reverse complement strand
TTGTGTACCGACAATGGCGCAATGATTGCGTTTGCTGGCTGGCAACGCTTAAAAGCGGGGCAGTCTGAGGGCTTGGCGGTCAGTACCACACCGCGTTGGCCGATGACCGAGTTGACGGCACCTTAACTGACCAACCGACACCTGTTGAGCCGGTGTCGGGTGTTCGGGGGAGATTTAGGCCAATGCTGCCCGAATTTTGTCGGCATGGGCAGCAATCTCGGCTTGATCGCCCATGTGTTGCGCATGTGCGTTGCGTAAGTCCATGATTGACCCTGCAATAACATGAAAATGCACATGCGGCACGGTTTGCCCCGCTGCCGCACCGTTGAGTTGCATTAACACCACGCCTTCTGTCTGCATGGCGGTTTTGACGGCTGCTGACACCTTTTGCACGGTCTGAATCAGGTGGGCGGCGGCATCGGGTGATAGATCTATGAGGGTTTCGGCAGGCGCTTTGGGAATCACCAAGGTATGGCCTGCGGCTTGCGGCATGATGTCCATAAACGCCAAGGTATGGTCGTCTTCATAGACTTTGATGCAGGGCAGTTCGCCGCGTAAAATTTTGGCAAAAATGTTGTGGTCGTTATAGGCCATGAGGCGCTCCGTGTGCATCACTGGTGGATGGATTGCGCCAGAGCGTAGCAGGCCAGCACCCTGATGAACATAGGTTGAGTAAGTGAGTGATGGCTCGCCTTATAGTCTATAAAAAAGCCCAACATAATAGTTGGGCTTTTTGGCATGAGTAACCGACAGTCTTATGGGTTGGTCAGCCAATTGAGGGTGATGAATGACACATCACCTTTGCCTGTTTCTGAATTACCAATGTTCATCACATGTGAAAACTTAAGCTGGACATGATCATAGGTGATGGCGGCTTGTAGCATGGGGCTGATGCTAAACGCTGAAGTGGTGTCAGTGCCTTTGCTTTTATAACCTGAGGCTTCAAGCGCTGCATCGTAGTACAACAGGGCGATGCTGCCACCCAGACCTGCTGAGACTTTGAATTTATCGGTGATGGGGTAAAAGACGTTTGCGGTCACAGGAACAGTCGCCACGACGGTGGTCACACTATAATCACAGTCGATAATGTTTCCGTTGTCAGTGATGCATTGCGTGCTGGTGAGCGTTTCTTCATTGCCACCAATTAATACGCTCCAGTCCCAATAGCTATTGGCATAGGGCAAGGGTTTGATTGATCCAGCACCAAAGGCAAAGCCATCTTTGGTTTGCATGGTAAGCCCATCGATACTGGTTGGGTCGGTGTCTAATTGCAAACCACCTAAGGCCCAATAGCCGGTTGTGGGTGCAGTAGGTGGGGTGTTTGCAAACGCACCGGTGGACAGTGCTGTCATCATCAAGACAAGTGCAGTAGACGTTTTACGGTTGAACATATGTGAGCTCATCATTGTTAATTGACTGCCTGATTAGGCAGTTCGTGTGAATTGTATCCTGTTTCGATTGAGTATTTATAGTGGGTTGCTCAACATATGGCGATGAGGATGAGAGGCATCATCGCCTGAGGGTGCTGTTGTTATTGCAAGGTGATGCCAGTCCAGCGTTCGAGCAGTTGGACACTGGCCGAAAAGTCACTGTTTGGTTCGGCGGTATCGCTGGCCGCGCGCATTAAACTTTGTACCAAGCCCAGTACCGGCGCAGGCAGTTTGGCTTGATGCACAAGGTTTAACGCAATGCCAGTGTCTTTGGCCAGCAAGTCGAGTGCAAAGGTACTCGGAAAGCTGCGGTTGAGCACACGTTGCGGCAGTACCGTTTCAGTCGCCATGCTTTTACCACTAGAAGCATTGATACAGGCCAGCGCACCGTGTAAGTCAACGCCGTGTGCTTTGAGGGTACTAAAACCTTCCGCTGCTGCCCATAAGTTGACTGCCAGCAGCATATTGTTGATGGCTTTAACCGCAAAGCCAGCACCACTGCCGCCAACATGTTGAATCAGCCCTGCAAAGGGTGCGATGGCAGGCCGTGCGCGTTCGAGCGCTGCGGCATCACCACCGACCATGACTGTGAGCGTACCTTTTTCTGCGCCAATGGTTTGACCCGAGACGGGGGCATCTAAAAAATACACCCCACGTTGCAACAGGTGAGTGGCCAGTGTACGCGCCATGTCTGGCTCGCCACTGGTGCAGTCGACCCAAATACTGCCTGCTTTGGGCGGGTTTGCCAGAATCAGTGTTTCAACGTCAGTGCTGACCGGTAGGCATGAAAAAATCACATCGGCTTGCACCGCGTGTTCAATGGGAGTGGCGTGTGTGCCAAAGGTGCGGGCATGGTCTTCTGCTTTGGTAAAGGTACGATTCCATACCCGTACATCTGCACAGGCGGTCGGCAGATGAGCCGCCATGCGCCAGCCCATTGCACCTAAGCCTAAAAACGCGACCGATTGTGGCTCGCCCATGTTGCACCCCGTGACTGTCAGAAGACCCACAGTCTAGCGTAAGTCTGGCGTTGTCGCTGAGTGCAACACGGTCGATGATGGGTTTAGTCGGAGCGTTGTGCCAACCAGTCGGCCAGCATCGGCCAAAATTCATCGGCTGCCCCTTGGCTGCCAATCAGGCCCACATGCCCACCAGAAATCGTAGCAAAGGTGACATCTTCACTGCCGACCAAACGGGTTAAGGGTCGGACAGAACTGGCGGTGACCAAATTATCGCCACGCCCTGCACCGGCCAACAACGCAGCATGAATGTCTTTTAAATAGACTGTTTTGCCGCCCAGTTTAAACTCACCACGCTTAAGCGGATTATCGAGCCAAATTTTGAGCAGCATGTCGCGATTCACCCCACCAGGATAGTCGACCATATGGTTTAAAAACGCACCCAGCGTGGCATGGCTTTCGACGGCTTGGCGGTCATCTAACTGTTTGATCATATTGATATGACCTTTGAGCGTGCCAATCGGGTCAAGCAGCTTAAAGCCCAGTGCATTGCTCCAACCGGATGAATGCAGCAGCTTTGCAGGCAGTCGACGGGGATGCCAGCCAATACGCGGTTCGACCCAGCGCCAAAATTGACCGGCCAATCGGTAGTTGCGACCAATTGCGCCAGAAGCGTGCGCGTCTATCGGTGATCCTAAAATGATCAGGTTTTTAAGGTCGGGGTCTTGGCTGTATGCGGCATATAACAAGGTAAAAATACCGGCCATGCTCCAGCCATGCAGGGTCAGTTGTTGTTGACCACTGTGGGCGCGTGCATGGGCCAGCATGTTGGGCATGGCGTTTAAAATATAGCTATGAAAATTACGGTTGGCATGTTGCCGTGTCGGACGTCCCCAGTCGATGAGGTAGACCGCAAAGC
Organism: Pseudomonadota bacterium; assembly: GCA_041165345.1. Lineage (GTDB taxonomy): Bacteria > Pseudomonadota > Gammaproteobacteria > Pseudomonadales > Moraxellaceae > JBBKWH01. The sequence continues at coordinate 1,011 of JBEANQ010000190.1, read as the reverse complement.
CTTGCGACAATAAATAGCGAATAAACGAACGATTTTCAAATAAATCATACACCAACATATTAATAGCCAGCGGTGCAACAATCACCAAGGGCACGCGATGGCGGGTCGGAATACCTACTAAAGGAGGGTAGTAGCGTAAGCGCGCCAATCCGTCATCATGAATCGTTTCAAACGGGGTTTTTCCGGCTTGAACCAAACTTTGCGCACGAAACACGCGATCACGGGCGTTTTGAACACGCGGTGAACGGGCAAACTCGCGTAAGGCAGGCAGCATCGCAACAGCTCCAACAACCAAAAGAGGACAGCGGCGGCAATATAACAAAGCCCGTGTGGCTAAGGTCTGGCGCAAGCGCTAAAAACCCTGAGCAATTTAGCCAATGCGGCTGTACGCTCGCCGGTCTGCACAGCGTGAGGTGTTGTGTTGTCTTTGCGTGGTTGTACGCTGCAAACTGGCTTGACGCCTGTATCTGTGCCTTTCACAATGGCCTATATTTTGATTTAGGCAGATCCCCCGATCTGATGAACCGCAATGTCGCCACATGATTTAACCGACCTGCCCACCGACGACGACTGGGCCTTTGATACCCAAGCCATTCGGACAGGCCAGCAGCGCACCCATGAAGGCGAACACAGCGAGGCGATGTTTTTGACCTCATCGTTTGTATATGCCAATGCCGCCGAAGCCGCCGCTGTGTTTTCGGGGGGGCAGGCCGGTCGCAACATTTATTCGCGCTTTACCAACCCCACGGTGCGTACCTTTGAGCAGCGCTTGGCCGCTATGGAAAACGGCGAGCGTTGTGTGGCCACCGCGTCCGGCATGGCGGCTATTTTATCGACTGCGCTGGCGTTTTTGGCGGCGGGTGATCACGTGGTGTGTTCGCGGGCAGTGTTTGGTACCACCACCGTGTTGTTTGAAAAATACATGAAGAAGTTTGGCGTCGAGACCAGCTTTGTGGATTTGTCCGACTTGGCACAATGGCAAGCGGCGATTCAGGCGGGCAAGACCAAACT
>JBEANQ010000189.1:0-4328 GCA_041165345.1 Pseudomonadota bacterium | reverse complement strand
AAGTGTATCGACCTATTTGTCCCGCACCAAAACCAACACCACAAAATCGGGTGCTAAACCCACCGAACACGCCAAACCTGCGGCACATCCAACCGATGTAACCGAACAATGGACCGTGCCAGAAAACATTGGCCGTCGTTATGGTGCAGTCACAGGCGACATTAACTTTATTCATTTACATGCGATTCCAGCCAAAGCGTTTGGTTTTCCGCATGCGATTGCGCATGGTATGTGGACCAAAGCTCGCTCATTGGCGGCTTTGGGAACATTGCCAGATGCCTATCTCATTGATGTACAATTTAAATTGCCCGTATTTTTGCCCGCTAAAGTCAAGTTTCATGCGCAAACGGCCACCCAAGTCAGCCATTTTGATTTGTCTGATGTCAAAACTGGCAAACCGCATTTGGCGGGTACGTTGACTGCGTTGTCGGTTGCCTAATCGGCATCACGGACATGAAAAACCGCGCGGTGCTGCGCGGTTTTTTGTGCGTTAGACCACAAAATAAGCAAAGATTCTGAGCGTTCATTCGGTGTGGGCATGGACAGCGCAGCAATGCTGCGGCTATGTTGTGTCGGCTTGATTTTTTATTTTGACAGGATGGTCATCATGCTTTTTCCATGGCGCACCCAAACCGTGATTGGCGGTTATGCCAGTGCTGAATTTGCCGCATTGCAAAAAGAGTTTCAGCGCATTCAGCCTTCACCGCAACAAGGTGGCGCTGCATTGGCTGTGTATTTTCGTGGTGAGCCGGTGGTTGACCTGTGGACAGGCTGGCGTCGGGCAGGTGAGCATTGGATGGCAGATACCATGGCACTGTCATATTCAACGGGTAAAGGGGTGTTGTCGACCTTGGTGCATCGCTTGGTGGATCAAGGGTTATTGGCCTATGACCGTCCGATTGCCGACTATTGGCCAGCCTTTGCCCAAAATGGCAAGGCCAGCATGACGTTGCGGCATATTTTGACGCATGAGTCGGGGTTGTACGACATTCGGCATATTATTCAGTCGGCTGCGGTGATGCTTGATTGGGACGCCATGGTGGCCGCGTATGAGCAAGCTTCCCCTCGTTTTGCGCCCTCAACAGATGTGGCGTATCAAGCGTTAAGTTATGGTTGGTTGCTGGGTGGTTTAATTGAAAAAGTGATGAAAGAGTCACTGGCGACCACGTTGTACCGTGAATTGGTGGTGCCGTTGGGTTTGCAAAATGAAGCCTTTTTTGGCGTTCCACCCGAGAGCTTAGAGCGTGTTGCGCGGCCTTTCTCACGCGCCGAACCGCCCAATTTGCGCCCTGTCACCTCGCCCAGTGTGATGCCCCCCAGTGGCTTGCGCCCGTTGACCATGCCCGAGCGTTTGCTACAAGTGGCCGGTCAAAACCCTTATGACGCCGACGACGCCCTTAAACCCCGTGGCATTGGCCGGTTTAATTTTCATGGTGATCGACCGCTGCAAGCCTGTATTCCGGCTGCCAATGGCGTGTTTACCGCCCGAGCATTGGCGCGTATGTATGCCATGTTGGCCGGTGGTGGGGTGTTGGATGGGCAGGTGTATTTGTCTGATAAAACCTTCCGTTTGTTGTCGCAAGTGCAAAACCGACAACGTGACCGCGTGATGCCCATCCCGATGCATTGGCGCATGGGGTATCACCGTGTGCTGACCTTGGGCAAGCGTGCCTCAACTGGTTTTGGTCATATTGGCTATAACGGATCTGGCGCGTGGTGTGACCCCTCGCGTGAGCTGAGCATGGCGTATATCCATAGCTTTGGTGGCGGCAGTATTACCGGCGATTATCGCTTGTGGTGGTTGACCCAGCGTACCTTGCAGTTGGCTGATCAGGCGTTGACAGGGCGTGCGGGCTGGCGATGAATCTTCACAATGTGGGTTTTGTGGCAGGTACGCTAGTACATACCGATAAAGGCTTGGTCCCGCTTGAGCTGCTTAAAGTCGGGGATATGGTGCTGTCGAAGCCTGAGTCTGGTGAGGGGGAGCTGGCGTATAAACGGGTTCTTCGTACTTTCGTGTCTGCTGAAAAGCAAAAAATTATGCGAATGGCTTATCCAAAGTGGCGCACAGGTCCATTGAGTGAGCGTTTATCTTCGCAAAATCTTACAGGGGATTATGGATACGAGTATCTATATTGTACAGAAGACCATGCCTTTTGGACTCAAGAGTATGGATGGCTTCCACTCAAGGAGATCAATGAATTCGGTGATGAGGATCCTTGTACGCTAATTAATTGTCATGGCGAGGTATTAACTCGCTTAGCTGGTCGACATGTTATCGATATACCGCTATATCAAACATCAATCCCAGATGTGTCTGTGCAAGTTGCTGATTTCATTGATAGTGTACACTACGACTCTTTGATAGATTTTCGTTCGGGTTACCCAGTAATTTTAGTAAATGTACCCGTTGTGATAAATAAATATGGAGATTTTGAAGACAAAGAGCCTAATGAACCATATATCAATTATATGGACAATCCTAGTCATCCGGTTTTTAACGTGTTCGATGAACTCCCCTTTAAGGATGTTTTTCACTATGGTCGTGGTGCATTTTATCATGAGATTGGTTATGTTTATAGTTCAGATTTTTCGATAAGAACGAAAGACGAAATTCCTCGTTGCCGTGATCTGGATGAATATTATCACGCCACTGTATACAATATTGAGGTTGAAGATTTTCATACCTACTTTGTAGGTGAGTCAGCAATTTGGGTAAATAATACCAATTAAAACTCTCAGCATATTGACCAAACCAACATCATACAGCCACCCAATATCAAATAGATGAAACTGCCAATCAACGGCCGAAGTGATTCTAACGTCACTAAAAAACGATAGTAGTCGCCGATTGAACGCGCTCACGTTATGCTTAGAGCCGCAACGCAAAAGGAGCGCGCATGTATCAAGTTCTGGCTCGTAAGTATCGTCCCAAAGCGTTTAGCGAACTGGTGGGTCAGACCCATGTGTCGCGTGCCCTGACCAGCGCCCTCGAGCGGGGTCGCTTGCATCATGCTTACTTATTTACGGGTACGCGGGGGGTCGGCAAAACCACCATCGCACGGATTCTATCTAAATGTCTCAACTGCGAAACCGGCATCACCGCCACCCCTTGCGGCGTGTGTGGGGTGTGTCGCTCCATTGACGAAGGCCGCTTTATTGACCTAATCGAGATCGACGCCGCCTCACGCACCAAAGTCGAAGACACCCGTGAGCTGCTCGACAACGTGCCATATGCGCCGACGCAAGGGCGCTATAAGGTCTACCTCATCGACGAAGTCCACATGCTGTCGACCAGCAGTTTTAATGCGTTGCTGAAAACCCTTGAAGAACCTCCCGAACATGTCAAGTTTTTGCTGGCCACGACCGATCCGCAAAAACTACCAGTAACGGTGTTGTCGCGTTGCCTGCAATTCACCTTGCGTCCGTTGCCGCGTCAAGAGATTCATGACCATTTGGCCGATATTTTGGGTCGTGAAACCATCGGGTTTGATGATGCCGCCTTGTGGCTGTTGGCCGAATCGGCGCAAGGGTCACTACGTGATGCGTTGTCACTGACCGATCAAGCGATTGCCTATGGACAAGGGCAGGTTGGCGGCCAAGATGTGCAAGAGATGCTGGGCTTGCTAGATAAAAGCCAAGTGGCGCATCTGTTGGCGGCGATTCATGCGCAAGATGGCGTGGTGGTCAGCCAAATTTTATATGACTTGTCTCAGCAAGCGGTTGACCTTAAAGCCGTGCTGGATCAACTGGTAACACTCCTGCATCACATTGCCATTACGCAGCATTTGCCCCATGCGCATCGGGCAGGCACGCCAGAAGAACAACAGCGCTTGCAGCAATTAGCCCAAGCGATTGACCCGCAAGACGTGCAGTTGTATTACCAAATTGCCTTACAAGGCCGTAGCGACCTCAAAATGGCGGTGACGGCGCAGCAAGGTTTTGATATGTGCGTATTGCGCCTGTTGGCGTTTCGGCCTTTAACGGCGGACGAAGCACCGGCACGGACAGTGGGGCAGGTGCTGCCTGTTGCGGCTGTTCAGACCGTTGCCACCGCCACATTGGCCTATGCACTGTCAGAGACCGTCACCTCACCCGTTGTGGATGTGTTGCCCCCACCGACCGATGCTGCCGTAATCGACCCGCCGACCGATTTGATCGCGTCCAATACGCTTGACAACATCCCCGCTGTGACCATGATTGAGCCTGAGCCTGAGCCTGAGCCTGAGCCTGAGCCTGAGCCTGAGCCTGAGCCTGAGCCTGAGCCTGAGCCTGAGCCTGAGCCTGAGCCTGAGCCTGAGCCTGAGCCTGAGCCTGAGCCTGAGCCT
>JBEANQ010000188.1:0-4397 GCA_041165345.1 Pseudomonadota bacterium | reverse complement strand
TTCGCCACCGTTCAGTGCTTCGAGTGCCGAACCACGGATGATTGGGGTGTCGTCGCCTGGGAAGTCGTATTTCGACAGCAGGTCACGCACTTCCATTTCAACCAGTTCAAGCAGTTCTTCGTCGTCAACCATGTCGCATTTGTTCAAGAACACGACGATGTACGGTACGCCAACCTGACGCGACAACAAGATGTGTTCGCGGGTTTGTGGCATTGGGCCGTCAGTTGCAGAACAGACCAGAATCGCGCCGTCCATTTGGGCAGCACCGGTGATCATGTTTTTAACGTAGTCGGCGTGGCCTGGGCAGTCAACGTGCGCGTAGTGACGAACAGGGCTGTCGTATTCTACGTGTGCGGTGTTGATGGTGATACCACGGGCTTTTTCTTCTGGCGCGCTGTCAATTTCGGACAGGGCTTTGATGTCGCCGCCGTAGGCTTTTGCACAGTTCAGGCTGATTGCAGCAGTCAGTGTGGTTTTGCCATGGTCAACGTGACCGATGGTGCCGACGTTGACGTGCGGCTTGTTACGTTCAAACTTGGCCTTCGCCATGATGACATTCCTCGTTCACGCCGGATGTTGTACACCCGTCTGGTTTAATCGCACCGGCTACCGCGACAGCCGCAGGTACCGCCTAAAACATAAGCAGGCCACAAAGGCCCGCTTGTGCAGAAAGACGGTCATAGACCGCCCTTCTTCAATATGGAGCTCTTATCCAGATTTGAACTGGAGACCTCTCCCTTACCAAGGGAGTGCTCTACCACTGAGCTATAAGAGCGCATTACGTGTTGCTTGCAGCATGGAGCGGGAGACGAGGGTCGAACTCGCGACATTCAGCTTGGAAGGCTGACGCTCTACCAACTGAGCTACTCCCGCACAGCGAGGCTGCACGCATTGATCTTGCGATCAAATATGGTGGTGGGGGAAGGATTCGAACCTTCGAAGCTTTCGCGACAGAGTTACAGTCTGTTGGGTTTGACCGCTCCCCAACCCCACCTGTACAAGACCGACAATTCTAGGCAAAAAAACCGAACTGTCAATCTTTTTTGCTTACTGGTCTAACGTCTGAATGTGGTGCCGGCACCAGGAATCGAACCCGGGACCTACTGATTACAAGTCAGTTGCTCTACCAACTGAGCTATACCGGCATGTGCGCATCATTCTAGATCAGAAGCGGACGGTATTCTAACAAGAAAAAAGCATCTGACAAGCTTTTTTTTGATTTAAATGCTCAGTCCTTGCGCAGATAGTTCAACAGCACGCATGACTGCGCGTGCTTTGATCAATGTTTCATTCCATTCGCTGCTGGGTATGGAGTCTGCGACCACCCCTGCCCCTGCCTGTACATGAACAAAACCATGCCGAATCACGCCGGTGCGAATGGCGATGGCGGTGTCCATTTCACCATGCCAGCCGAGATAACCGACCGCACCGCCGAAGACACCACGACGTACGGGTTCGAGTTGGTCGATAATTTCCATGGCACGAATTTTAGGGGCGCCTGACAGCGTACCCGCAGGAAAGGTCGCCCGAAAAACATCAATTGCATCCAGTCCATCACAGACGTCGCCTTCGACATTTGAGACGATGTGCATGACGTGTGAGTAGCGCTCAATGCTCATGCGTTCAGTGACGCGCACTTTGCCAATTTTGCTGACACGACCAACATCATTGCGGCCAAGGTCAATCAGCATAAGGTGTTCTGCGATCTCTTTACTGTCTGCCAGCAGCTCTACTTCAAGCGCGTGGTCTTCTTCAGGGGTGCGTCCGCGTGGGCGGGTACCTGCTATCGGGCGAACGGTGACTCGTCCATTTTCAAGGCGCGACAGAATTTCAGGCGATGACCCCACCAAGTCAAAGGGTTCGGCATCACCAATCGTGTGACCGTGCAGCAAGAACAAATACGGCGATGGATTGAGATGACGCAATGCGCGATAGACCGATAAGGCGTCTCCATCAAACACGGCGGTCATGCGCTGACTCGGTACTACTTGCATGACGTCACCCGCCTTGATGTAGGCTTGAATGGTCTCAACGCTGGCTTTAAAGGCGGCTTCGCCAGTGCAGGAGACAAAATCGGGTGCAGTATGCGGTTTTGCGGTCAGTCGTAGTGGTTGTGCCAGTTGTTCGCTCAGTTGGTCTAGTGCCGCAATCGCGTGGTCATAGGCATCTGGCTGGCGTGTATCTGCATGCACAATCAAAGACAGGGTGTCTCGTAGGTTGTCAAAGACCACTACCGTTTGTGACAGTGTTAACCAGATATCTGGCAAGCCAATCGGGTCATGGCTTGGACCATCGCCTAAGCGGGGCTCAATATAACGAATGCTGTCATAGCCAAAATAGCCCACTAGCCCACCACTAAACCCTGGTAAGTCAGGTAGTACGCTGGCATCTGGCAAGTGAAAGGCCGCTTGAAACTGCCGAATAAATTCGAGCGGATCTGCACAGTCAATCGATTCTAATCGGTCTGGATATTGCACCTGCATGCAGCCCTTGCGGTATTGCAATATCGTGCCTTGACCTAGGCCGATCATTGAGTATCGACCCCAGCGTTCTCCACCTTGAACGGACTCAAATAAATAGGCCGGACCTTGACCCCGTAGGCGTGCAAAGACGGCCAACGGAGTGTCGGTATCAGCAAGTTGCTGACGAAAAACAGGAATATGGGTATAACCAGCCGCAACGAGCTGGTCAAATTGGGTACGCGTCATCATGATATGAGGTCTCAGAATTCGGGTGAACGAAGGGTATTTGCTAAGCTTGAATTAGCCACGCCAACGCAAAACGCCGTTACTAGACCGCATGATGATCTCTTGTGCTGAGTAAAGCTGAAAAGCTATCGCAATTGACGCAGTGAATCAAGCACCAGATCAGGCTTGCTGTGACGAATGTCGATGCCGTGGTTGTAGCCATAGGTTAACGCAACACAGGCAACGCCCGCCGCCTGAGCGGCTTCGACGTCGTTGCTGGAGTCACCTACCATGAGGGCTTGTGACGCTTGAAGCTGATAGTGTGCCAGTGCGTGTTGTAATGGCGCAGGATGAGGTTTGCGGTGCGCTAAGGAGTCGCCACCGAGCAGTAAACTAAAGGGCGTTAAAATATTCAGTGCCGCCAATAAGTCACGGGCCGGTGCGTAGGGTTTGTTGGTGATACAGGCCAAATATAGCCCATGCGATTGGCAGGCATCGAGACATTCTGCTACGCCATCGTAGAGGGTGCTATCGACACAGACGTGTTGTTGGTAGGCGTGCATAAACGCGTCCAATAATGGCGCATGCAAGGCGTCTTCACCGGCCACATGCACCAGCGCACAATGAACCAAGCGTGAGGCACCCCGCCCGACCCATGCACGCACTTGCGAACCTGTGACTTGTGGAAGACCAAACTGATGAAGGGCGTGATTTAACGCACGATGAATATCTGCCGCAGAATCAACCAGCGTACCATCGAGATCAAAAAAAATAGCTTTAAAATCAGTCAATAGAATATTGTTAAAATTGGTCATCTGCGACCTCTCCAATCGCTAACTCAGTCTCGTGCTTTGAGCCTGAGTTAGCTGCTAGATGGATGATTACATGTTCATCAGTACCAAGCCTGCAAGCGCAGCTAATACAACCACCATTACCAGTAAAATAATGGGAGACATGGGAATCCCACCAGTTTTTGCAGGAGTCGACTCCAACGGACGTGGAGTAGGTGTTGGCGTAGGCGCTGTGACCTGTACGGCCGGAGGCTCTGGCACCATGGGCATTGGGGCTGGCATGGGTGCAGGAGGGATAGGACGAGCTTCTGGTGCGCGTGTTGCTGCTGGAATATTCAACGCTGGACGGAATTGGGTTTTTTCCATATTCATGTCATCAGCAGCGTTTTTATCTTTAGGTGCTGAGCGACCTACCACAACTCGGAAAATCACGGCATCAAACTTAATTTCATCACCTAAATACAAGGCGATTTCATCAACTTTGCGGTTATTAACGTAGGTACCATTCGAGGAATTGAGGTCACGCACCCACAGTTGACCATCACGCAACAGCATTTCTGCATGACGACGTGAAATGTGACCACCTGAGATAATGATGTCAGCAGCAGGATCACGGCCAATGATTTTGCTGCTATCTACAGCGACGGTCTTACCAGACAGAGGGCCTGTCATTGCTTTGATTTGCCAGCCAATTTCTGTACTGGCTGCTTTTGCAGACGTACTATTTGGCGCAGGTGTACGTGGTGAGTGACGGGCTGGATCGATGAGTTTCAGTTCAATATTGCCAATGCCAATCACGTCACCAACCAGAATTTCGGTCATTTCGGTAATACGATGGCCATTGATACTGGTTTGTGACTCTGCATCAGTCGGCGTAATAAATAGCCGACCGGTACGTTGTTGAATAGTGGCATGAAAG
>JBEANQ010000187.1:0-4427 GCA_041165345.1 Pseudomonadota bacterium | reverse complement strand
GCTGTTGGAGGAGCGAACGCCCAGTGCATTTAAGGCATGACCGGCCAAATACTCGCGAATGGTCGAGCGCAACACTGCCCGCCCGTCGCCCATGCGTGAATACGGTGTCAGACCTGCGCCCTTGAGGTGTAGGTCGGTCAGTTGGCCGTCACGGTCGATGATCTGTGCCAGCAATAAACCGCGTCCATCGCCCAGTTGTCCCGCCCAATGTCCAAACTGATGCCCAGCATAGGCCATGGCCAATGGCTCAAAACCGGTGGGAACCACCTGACCGGCCAAAATCGCCACCCAGTCAGCGGGGTCAGTGGCGGTCCAACCCAATTGTGCGACAAGGGCGTGGTTAAAATGCCCTGCGATGGGGTTCTTTAATGGGTCGGGCGCTTGACGATGCAAGAGGCGCGGGTCTAGTCGGGCATAGCGGTTATCAATGTGCAAATCAGCGTTGGGTGTGTGGGCAGTATCAGGGGCATCTGTGGACATGGCGAGGGTCTGGTCTAGGCGGATAGGGGTATGAATGGGGATGATACGGCACAAAAGCAAAGGCCAGACATCATGTCTGGCCTTGTGAGCGTAGTTGATGCGCGGATGTGCTTAGGCGTTGGCGCGACGCAATCCACGCAGCAGTTGTTCTACACGGTCACTGTGGGCGTGCATGCGTTGTTCCATTTGGTGATATTCCTGTTTGAGACGAACATCGACCTCGTGCAGTTTTTGTGCAAATTCGGCTTTTTTCATCTCAATCGCGCGTTCTTTAAGCGCGGCCCAGTCGTTCATGGTTTGGGTAAACGCGTCATATTCTTGGCTCATGCGCAGACGTAAGGCGCTTAAGTCGTTTTGCATGTCATGTCCAAACACGGCCAAATGTTGCTCGGCGCGTTTAAATTTCATGGTGACTTCTGCTTGGCGGATGGTGAACTCAGGAATGCGCTTTAAGTTAGAGGTCAAGCCCACTTTAGATAAGCCCAAGATCAGCCATTTGGTGGGGTCAAACTGCCACCATTTCACGCCATTGCGGTAGTCATACTGAAAAATATGATGGAAGTTATGGTAGCCTTCGCCCCATGTGACCAGCGCCAGCCAAAAGTTATCACGGGCGGTGTTTTCGTCGGTATAGGGTTGTTTGCCAAAAATATGCGCCAGTGAGTTAATAAAAAACGTCACATGATGGCTCACCACCAAGCGCAGCAAACCGGCCATCAGCATAACGCCCCAAAAATCACCGGTTGCCCAGCCAACGACCGCTGGAAACCCAATGTTGGTCACTAAAATCATGAGCAAATAATGATTGTGCTGAAACATCAACATGGGGTCTTTTTGTAGGTCGGGTGCATTGCGAAAATCGGGTGTGCCGCTGGGGTAGTTGCGCAGCATCCAGCCAATGTGCGAGTACCAAAAGCCACGCTTGGCGGAGTAGGGATCTAGATCAACGTGGTCAACGTGGCGATGATGGGTGCGATGACCTGATGCCCAAAACAGTACACTGTTTTGAATGGCCATGGTGCCGCCTAACATGAGCATCAACCGAACCGGCCAACTGGCCTCATAGGTGCGGTGCGCCCACAGACGATGGTAGCCTGCGGTAATGCCCAAACCATTCCATGCCAAAAACACCACAAAACTGATCCACGCGGCCGGACTAAAACCGCCCTGTGTGAGGCCATACCAAGGAATTAAAATGAGCGCAGCCAAGGGCGTTAGCGTGAGCAAAATGGCCGCAGGCCAGTTGATCGGGGCGCGTGTTTGGGTCGGGGTCATGACCGGTCGTTCTCCACGAAGGCAGGGAGTGGCGATGAAGAGGTTTGGCGTGTAGCAAGAGAGGTCATAGAGGCGAATATGCAATGACCCAGCGCCATCCTAACATGTGTATACGGTTGTGCACCAGTCAGACAGATAGACAAAATTGCCATGCTCAGCAGGGCATCAGTGGCGACCAGAAGGAAGGTGAAAGATGGGTGATGTCAGCATTCGTTGGCGACAGGTGCTGTGTCATGTCAGCGTTATATTATCGCTGATCGTCTTACAGGCTTGTCAGACAATCTCGACGACTTCGTCGCATCATGACAGCCGTCCTCGGGTGCATGTGCCGCCGTTAGCGGCTACCGCTGTGCGTCCCGTGTTGAATCCCACACTCACACAGACCGTATGGCGTATTGTCACCATTGAGCAGCAGCCCGTACAGATGTTTATGCAGCCACCCCATGTCATTTTTACAGTGGGTACAACGTTGTCTGGTTCAACAGGCTGCAATACCTTGGCAGGGCAGTATACGCTAGGGGCGATGAATGGCGTTCAACAGGCTACGCTGAATGTCCGTGCTGTCGCTGACCATCAGTTTTGTCAGGGGGCGTTACTACAGGAGGCTCGTCTGTTTAACGCACTTGACCGTGTCCGGTTTGCCAAAATACAAGGGCAGCAATTGTTGTTATTAGATGCCGCGCAGAGGGTGTTAGTGGTGGCGGTTAGCCCCTAACAGCAAACTCCAAACACACGCTTAGGTTTGACCCACTTGGCCTTGTAGCATTTTGCTGGGAATGTCGGTGATTAAGCCATCTACCCCCCAATAATCAAGTTGTAAGGCACGATCAATATTGTTGACCGTCCATACGCTGCAATACAGATTTTCGGCTTGTAGCGATTCAACCAGTTGAACGGTACATAAGGTGTCTTGAATGCCTAAATGCACGCAGCCAAGGCTTTGAATCAGGTCAATCACATCATTTGGCAGACGTTTTTCAATCAGCAATCCACGTCGCACAGGGGCGCGGCTTAGTTGCAGCGCCCGTAAGACGTTGAGGTCAAATGATGTGATGGTGACACGGTCACGAAAGCCCCGAATCTGGTCGAGTAATCGACCAACCAAGATATGCGCACTCATCAGGTCATTGACGGCTTTGACTTCCACTTCAATGTGGTCAAAATTGGTCAGCATCAGCAACACATCTGACAATAACGCCAGTGGCTCGGGGGTCGGCCAGTCAGGCCAGCCTTTACGTTGATCGAGTTGGCTCAGTTCGGCGCGTGAAAAATCATACAACGACAGATCAATACCCGCAGTGCGTAGCAGGTTGTCGTCATGCAACACAACCAATGTGCCATCGGTGAGCATGCGCACATCAAACTCTACACCCCGAATACCGAGTGATGATAAGTAGCGAAATCCCCCTAATGTGTTTTCGGGGGCTTCGCCACGTGCGCCACGATGACCGATCAATTGCATGGCTATTGTCTCTACAATCAATGATAAATGAGCGTTGAGTGAATGTTGTGAAGGCCAGCCGAGCCATCATCATGGGATTGATCGGCAAGATGATTCAACCGCTACCCTATGCCAAGATCCTGTCTGCTGCTGCCTATACCCTGTGAGGCAATGTGAAGCAACATACGTGATCAAAAGTGTGAAAATAATGACAAAACACGACAATAGAGGCCAATATTGCAGGTTTTGCGCAAAATTAAAACGGTCAAACGTCGTATGACTTGTTTTTGTCGAGAAGGTCGATTTTAAACGCCGCAATGGCTCGCTCACGACTGAGCTTAAGATCAACCATGGGTGGCACATACTGTCGCGTGCAGGCCAATACGCGCGGCTGATGAATCGACTCAGGGCCAAGGTGTGACAATTCAGGCACCCAGCGTCGAATATAGTCGCCCTGTGGGTCATGCGTTTGGCCTTGGGTCATGGCATTCATCACCCGAAAATACGGCGCAGCGTCGGTGCCGACCGAGGCGCTCCATTGCCAGCCGCCATTATTGGAGGCCAAGTCACCGTCAATTAATTGCTGACAAAAATATTGCTCGCCCCAGCGCCAATCAATCAGCAAGTTTTTGGTCAAAAACATGGCGGTGACCATGCGCAAGCGGTTGTGCATAAAGCCCTCCGCTTTGAGGGCGCGCATGGCGGCATCGACAATCGGCACGCCCGTTTTGCCGTCTTTCCATGCTTGAAAATGCTTGGGATCATATGACCATGCAATCTTGGCATCTGTTTTGGCATCAAACGCTTGACCGCGTGACACCTGTGGAAAGCCCACCAACACATGCCGATAAAAATCACGCCAGCATAGCTCGCTGATCCATTGGGCGGCTTCGCTATGGTCGCCTTGGGTGCTGAGGTGTCGTTGTGCGGCCACATAACATTGCCGATTACCCAGCGCACCCACGGCCAAATACGCAGACAAGCGACTGGTACCGTCTTCAAGGTCTGGCCGATTGCGTCGGCTGTTGTATTGCCACAATCCGTGTTCAATAAACTGCTCAAGTCGATCTAGGGCGACGGTGCTGCCCGCAGGCCATAAGGCTTGGCGTGCTTTGTCAATAGGGTCAAAACCCGCTACATGGGTGGGAATGGCCGCTGGGTGCAGGCCATGCAGCGGGCAGGGGTCGGGGATGGGATACAGCTCAGGGGGATGTTGATCCAGTTGGCTTTG
>JBEANQ010000186.1:0-4473 GCA_041165345.1 Pseudomonadota bacterium | reverse complement strand
GCACCATCGAACGTTTGGCCACTGCCCAATTCAATACTGATGGCAGTGTCAAAAATCAGGCTGCAATTGTCCAACCACCATTGGTGGATGAACAATTTATCGACTCAATGGGTCGGAGTCGAACCGAGTCCGTTTACGTGATCAACGAGCGTGATTCATATGTCGTAGTTGCCCAGCTCTGTCCGATTGAAACCGCGAAACTGGTCGATTATTGGCTTGCAAACAAAAATCAGGCCCCCGCTATCCCACAAGACCTGCCAACAGCACTACGGCTTGCTGCTGACCTTGCTGAACAAAAAGCAGTGGTTGAGCAACGGTTGGCAATCGCAGCACCTAAAGCAATCGCACTCGACCAAATCGCTGATACGACCAGTCTATTCACCATTCGCCAAACTGCAAAGATGATCAAGTCGAAAGAACGCGTATTGGTCAATGAGTTGTTGCGCCGTGGATGGGTGTACCGCGACAAGCGAGACGTACTGCAACCATACGCTGAGAAAATTGAGGCGGGCTATGTCACCACTGTGATAACTGCGCCCGTCAAACAAGCAAATGGCGAAGAAAAAGTATTCAGTCAGTTGCGCATCACCGCCAAAGGCGTGACCCGTTTGGGTTATGTGGCAGCCAAAGGCGGTAAAGCATGACCACACCTAGCCTGAAACAAGACTTTTACAGCGGCATCAAAATGACCGTGCTGTTGTCCGTGTTGCTGTTGGTGTCGGCGGCCGCGTTATATCTGTTGGATGGTGCAGCATGAGCAACCTATCGTTATTTGATGATGCGGTTGACCCAACTGCATTGTGTGCCGCTGAAATTGATGCCGGTGCGTTGTTTGTCATTAACCACAGTGGCGGCAAAGACAGCCAAGCCATGATGATCAAGCTGCTTGAGATTGTGCCAGTGAGCCAAATGCTGGTTGTCCATGCGTCACTAGGCTGGATGGAGTGGCCCGGTGCATTGGAGCTGGCACAACAGCAAGCCGAAGACGCCGGTGTGCCGTTTATCGTAGCGCGTGCCGCCAAGTCGTTTTTGGGCATGGTGGCGAACCGCTTTGCTACACGTCCAGATGCGCCAAGCTGGCCATCAGCTAAACATCGCCAATGCACGTCTGATCTAAAGCGGGGACCAATTACCCGCGAAGTGCGCCGGTGGGCTGATACCAACGGTTTTAACCGCATCGTCAACTGCATGGGGATGCGTGCCGAGGAGTCCAGCGCCCGTGCCAAAAAGGCGGTCTGGAAAGAAAGCGTTAATCACGGCGTGGCCGGTCGTAGCTGGTATGACTGGTTGCCTATTCATAGCATCAGCACCGTTGATGTATTCGCCACGATTGCCGCCGCTGGACAAAAGCCACACTGGGCGTATCTACAGGGCAACGAACGGCTGAGCTGTGTGTTTTGCATCATGGCCAGTGTCAATGACCTGCGTATTGGCGCAACACAAAACCCCGAATTGTATGCCGAATACTGCGCGTTAGAGCGCCACACCGGCTACACGATGCACAGCAGCATGAAGTCCCTGCCAGAACTGACCGGCATTGAACCAGATTACACGGTGCAAATCGTGAAGTGGGTGAGTGCCGCCTAATGCCAATCAAGCCAGAAAACAGAATCCGTTACCCAAAAGACTGGAAAGCCATCAGTTATGCCGCCCGTGTACGCGCTGCGCATCAATGCGAGTGGTGCCATGTGCCCAACTATGCCGTGGGCTACCGCAACAATGCCGGTGAGTTTATCGCGTATCAGCGCCATAGCTTAATACACGCGTCACACAGCCAAGCCAAACCACTGGCCGTCCAATTGACCGCATCAACTGGCGTCAAACACGTCGTGATTGTGCTGACCACAGCACATTTAGACCATACGCCCGAAAACTGCGACCCAAGCAACCTACGTGCGTTGTGCCAGCAATGCCATTTGCTTTATGACGCCGACCACCACAAGCGCAATGCAGCTATCACGCTGATCAATAAGCGTAACGGTGGCGCTTTTTTAGATCTTGGCGGTGCCGCATGAAAAACGCACTTGCCACATGGGCATCTACCCATTCAAACGTCGCTTTTTTTCTCGAAAAAATGGCGGACGTCCGTCCCAACCATATCAACAGGCTTGATGACTACACCTGCAATGACCTGATTCGCATGGTCACCGCTGGCAAGTGCCCGACCGAATTGCTCGACCCGATTGCAGACATCACCGGTATCTGCCCCAGCAAGCTATGCCCCCACTTATTCAAAAAGGAATTAAGTCATGGATAAGTCAATTATTCGCACCGCCAAGAGCCGTGAAAACCCATATGTCATGCTTGCGCGTGCCTTGCTGCATGACAAGCGCCTGAGCTTCAAAGGCAAGGGGCTTTTAAGCTACCTGCTGTCGCTGCCAGATGACTGGGTCATCAACGTCGCACACCTGACCACCGTGGGTCTTGATGGCCGCGATTCGGTCAATACCGGCATCAAAGAATTGGCGGCTAATGGGTACTTGATCAAGACTGAGTTACCGCGTGAAGTGGGGCGTTTTAGCGGGTATGAATACACCGTATGCGAGACCCCTATAGACGTCACACCGCCTCCAGCGGACAGTGAAAACCTTGAAGAAAGCGACCAAAACCACCGTGACGGAAAATCCGTTACGGCACCGCAACGGGTTTACCGTAGCGGCTTAACCGCAGCGGTAAACCCGCAACTACTAATTAATGATTTACCAAGTAATGAATTACTAAATAAATCTCTCTCTTTAGCGAGCGACGAAAAAACGACTGAACCGGACAATCTGGACGATTTGCCAGACCTACCCGAATACACCCCACCAACACCAGACAGCCGCCAGCGCAAGACGTGGGAACAACTGGGTCTGACCGACTGCCCAGAAGATTGGATACAGCGGGTCATGGCTAAATTTCCTCATGCCACGGTTGACCTGTGCAAGGCCAAGTTTTCGGCCATTGCATCCCGTCACACCAACGACTACCCACACGAGCAAAAAGCCGACTGGTACATGGTTTTTGAGTCTTATGTGAGCAGAGACTCAGTATCCGCACCCAGAAAACCAGTCAATTGGCCGTCAAAACCAGCTTTTAACGGCCATAGCGACGCGCAAACAGACCGTATGACCGAATCCCCACAACCAGCGCTTAGCAACGCCATAGCGGCGTTTAGCGGCTTAGACCTGATCACGTTCAAAAAGCTCAAGGCGCGGATGCCTGACATCACACAAGCACAGATCACACAACAGGCCGCCGAAAGTGGCTGTGACGTGCTGGTTTTGATGCAAAACATGCTCAAAGGAGTGGCGTAAATGAGCACTTTTTTAAACGAACCAAAGTTTGCTGCCCAGCTCGGTGCGGCAAAACGCCGTGGTCAAAAACACTTCAACTTTGCGTATTCGATCGAGCAGTTGGCAGATAGCCAAAAACCATTCTGGGACATCGCCGTCGGGTCATACGTTGGGATATGTGCGTGGTTGTGGGGCTTAACCGGATGGTGGTCATTCACATTCAAAACATATGGCGTGGACGGTGAGTTGAAGCCGGTCAACGTCAATGCAAACGACCGCGTCCCAGTGCTCACAACACCCAAAGGCGTGGTGCCTGAGCTGCGTATTGCCCTAGACAAGCTAATCGAATCAAACCCCGACGTGGATGCGCTGCAAACGATTGTGAGTGTGACGTACTCACTGACTAAGCCCACATCGACGTATGGCCAAAACCAAAATTCTGTTGATCACGTAGGAGCAATATCCAAATGACAGATACGAAAAATGCGAGCGAATGGGATAGCACGGATTATGTTTTGAGCCTTGCAATTGGTTTGATGATTGGGCTTTTTTTTGGTGCCTACGGCAAAGAGACACATATTTTAAAAAACTGCCAAGAAATCAGTCTGATTGTTTTGGACAGCAAGGCATTTGAGTGCAAGGCGGCCAAGCCATGAAAAAGCTAGATCAATCAGTATTTAACGGGCAGCCAGAATGTATGAAATGGGCTTTTGTAAATGAATCTGGCGTTGTATGGGTCACAAGTAAAAAACCACGATTGGGAAAATCAAAAACCGACTCTAACCTGAAATGTTTTTACACGTTTGGCGATGGTGTACAGGCGGCTTGTGTTGACGGTGAGTACGACGCGGATAATTGGCAGCACAGCTTGATTCTTCGCAGTGGTGGTGCGCAATGACCCGTATTTTTGACGCCAATCAAGCGCTTAATCAGCGCAAAGCCCAGACGGTTGCCGGTCATGCAGTCACAGGTTTAGAAATCCGTCGTGACCCCATCACAAATGCTCAGTATCTGTATGGGTGGTCATGGGAACCAGAAGCCAATCATTGCGGCTGCATGGGACCGCAGCGTTGGAACTTGGACGGCAGCGCCCGAGCAAATGAAGCTACAAGTGACCTGATGACATCAACGAGTAAAAAGAATGGTTAAGGTGCGCAAGCTATGGGCGGCATCCATACAAGACAAGCCAAAGCCCTTT
>JBEANQ010000185.1:0-4502 GCA_041165345.1 Pseudomonadota bacterium | reverse complement strand
CCCTACCAATATCTCCGCCAGCTTCAGAAGATACATAATGGCTATCATCGTCAAACCAAAAATCATATTTCCGAATCACATACTTTGTAGTTGTAGCCATATTTCCCCCCTAAACTTCTAGTTTCTTTAAGCGTTGCAACTGCTTCGCACTCGGCGGCACATCGCTACCATTATCCATCCATAGCTCAAAGCGCATCGGGTTAAAAATCAGCTCCGGCGCTAGATCAAACTCAATCAGCTTTGGCTGGCCTTGCTGCATCATCGGCAAAATGGTATTCACAAACCAACTGTTATGCGTAATCAATAATGACTTGAGCTGACCCGTCACCGCAAGCGGCGAGAGCATCCGCGCCGAAATAGCGTCATCCTGAATCACATCCGCATGAAAACGCTCTAAACGCTGCGCCAAGCTTTGCCCCAGCAAATTGGGCGGCAGATCACCCATCGCCGCCACAAAATCGCCAAGCGTCGGAATAAACCGATGCTGAAAATCCGGCAATAAATGATCTTTTTCGCACAGATCTTTCACGTCGACCGTCTGACCGGCGCTATTGGTGATGGTATGCCCAAACACCGGAATCACAATCTCCTGCACCGCCCAAAACGTATGCAAAATCCGATGCCGGTTGTCGCTGCATAGCATCTTGGTGCTGTCGATCAGCGCATGAATATCCACATAGTCTTCAGGTTCGCCGCCACGTTTACGGGCAGAAAGACGCGCATGTTGAATGGGGTTCATGGGGTTGTCATTCCGACTTAAACTGTCCTTGATGCGATGAGTGTAAACAACGCGAGTCGGTTGTCTAGCTCACAGATTGATTGGGGCGACTGTGATTGTCGTGCTAACGCTTGGCATGGGTTTGCTCAGCGCTGTCTACACCACGTCTGCATGATGTGCAGGCAACATGTGATGTCGCAAAAATGTGACGTAAATGAGGAGGGTGAGACGTTAAAAACCTACAGTCAAAGCACGCGTGAATGCATTATGATGACTGCATATTGTCACGGCTGTGGATTTTTAATCTGGTAGCCATTTGAAAGTGATCAGGGAGTACGCTCATGTTGCGCTGGAAAATTCTGGGTCTGATCTTGTTGTTGCCTGCAATGGCAGCACAGGCGGAGATTTATCGCAGTGTGGATGCCAAAGGCAACGTGCTGTTCTCAGATGTTCCCGCACCTAAAGCCGAGCGTGTGCGTTTGCCGCCCTTGTCGATTATTCCGGGCATGAGCCCAGAAGACATGGCGCGTGCAAATGGCAGCAATGACAGTCCGCGCGCTGCAAGCCGTCCCACCAGCTATCGGATTAGCTTTAGTGCGCCAGCCGCCAACCTTAATTTGCGTAAACCAAGCGATACGCTCGAGATCGCGGTTAATACAGATCCGGCATTGGCCAGTAGTGATCAATTAAACCTAATGATTGATGGTGTGCCCTTAAGTGGTAGCAATAGTGCTTCTGTGCCGACAGAGCGTTTAGATCGTGGCGCGCATGTGGTGCAAGCACGTGTCACCAATCAGAATGGTCGGGTGTTGGGTGAGCAGTCTGTGACGGTGTTTGTTCAGCAATTTAGTAAAATCCCTGCTACTGCGGTCAAAACTGCAAAACGTTAATGTTTGGTGGGCCACCGTGTTTTGAACTGAGGTGATCTATGCCACCCATTGTTTACTGGCAATCACCCCGTCGTTGTGTCGCGGTCATGCCTCGTCCATTGAGACCATGGTTGTTGGCTCAGGGGTCGTTGACTCGTCAGTTGCGTGCGCATGGGGCAGGGCGGTTTCGGGTTGAACCGATTGTCGAGCATTTTGGCCGTCCGTTGTTGCATGAAGCGCGGCTGTTGGGCGTGCCTGCGCATCAGTATGCGTGGATTCGGGTGGTGCGATTGCATGGCCGTGACGATGAGGCATGGGTGTTGGCGCGTAGTGTGATGCCGATCCGTGCGCTGCGTGGCCAAGGTCGCCGCTTACGTCATTTAGGATCACGGTCGTTAGGGTCATTGCTGTTTGCGCGTCATCCACCCCGTTGTTGTCGTCAAGTCGCGTGCTTGTCTGAAGGATGGGCGCGCCGCAGTCGTTACGATTGGCATGGACAACCGCTCTTGGTTCAGGAGTGCTTTCTGCCGATGTTTGTCGCATCGTTGGAGCGTTAATCATGGCTTATTCTTTACCCACAGGGACGGTGGTCACTTGGCGTGATCGCATGTGGGCGTATGTGCAGTTGACGCGTTTTGACCGTCCTGTGGGCATTGAACTGTTGTTGTGGCCGACCTTGTGGGCGGTGTGGTTGGCGGATGGTGGGCATCCGGCGGGGGTAATCGTGCTGATTTTTACCCTTGGTGCAGTGCTGATGCGAGCGGCAGGCTGTGCCATTAATGACTTTGCCGACCGCAAGGTTGACGGCCAAGTGGCGCGTACCCAGCATCGGCCTTTGGCCAGTGGCCGGATTGCGGCATGGGAAGCCTTGGCGGTGTTTGCGGTGTTGGTGCTGGCCAGTGCGTCGCTGTTGTTATTTTTGCCCTTGGCGGTGTTTTGGTGGTCGTTAGGTGCATTGGGATTGGCGACGCTGTATCCCTTTATGAAACGCTTTACCTATTTGCCGCAATTTGTGTTGGGGGCGGCGTTTTCGTGGGCTATTCCAATGGCTTATGTGGCGCAAGGCCAGACTCCAACGTTGGAGTGTTGGCTGTTGTATGCCGCCAATTTGTGTTGGACGGTGGCATATGACACGCAATATGCCATGACCGACCGCCCTGATGATGTCAATGCAGGTATTAAGTCCACGGCCATTTTGTTTGGTCGGTTTGACTTGTCGATCATTGCGCTGCTTCAGGCCGGATTTTTAGGACTGTTGGGGGTGGTGTTGGCGCGCTCACTGTTGATCCCGACCAGTGGATTAATTGGCCTGCTGTTATTGTTGTTATGTGGCCTGTTTGCGTGGCAATACCACGTCTGTCGAGACCGTATTCCGGCGCATTGTTTTGCGGCGTTTTTGCATAATCGTTGGGTCGGTCGGTTGGCGTTTGTGGGCATTGTTGCGTTGACGGGGTGACTAATTTTGCGCTGACGCCCTGCCATGAAGCAGATTCAGGCCGTGCGACATTCTGTTCATGGCACACGTCCTGCCAAAAGTTTGTGTTCATGATAGAATGCGCCGCTTGATTGCCTGACCATCCATTCGCCTGCTGATGGTCCTTGCCTAAAGGGTGCTGCCATGTTTGCCAACATTTCTATCCATGAATTTGATCCAGAACTCGCTGCTGCGATGGATGCTGAAGACCAGCGCCAAGAAGCACACATCGAGCTGATTGCCTCCGAAAACTATTGCTCAAAAGCCGTCATGGAAGCTCAAGGTTCTGGCCTGACCAACAAATACGCCGAAGGCTACCCTGGTAAGCGTTACTACGGTGGCTGCGAACATGTTGACGTGATCGAGCAACTGGCCATTGACCGTGCCAAGCAATTGTTTGGTGCTGACTATGCCAACGTTCAACCTCATGCAGGCTCACAAGCCAACAGCGCAGTGTTTTTGGCCTTGCTGCAAGCCGGTGACACGGTACTAGGAATGAGCTTGGCGCATGGCGGTCATTTGACCCATGGTGCTAAAGTCAATTTTTCTGGCAAGAACTACAACGCCGTTCAATACGGCTTGAATGTTGAAACCGGCGAAATCGACTATGACGAAGTGGAGCGTTTGGCGCTAGAGCACAAACCCCGCATGATCATCGCAGGCTTTTCTGCGTATAGCCGTATTGTGGACTGGGCGCGTTTCCGTCAAATTGCCGACATGGTGGGCGCGTATTTCATGGTGGACATGGCACACGTGGCGGGTCTGGTCGCAGCGGGTGTTTATCCGAACCCTGTGCCGTTTGCCGACGTGGTTACCACCACTACCCACAAAACCTTGCGCGGTCCGCGTGCTGGCTTGATCTTGGCCAAAGCCAACGAAGAAATTGAGAAAAAACTCAACTCGGCGGTTTTCCCCGGTAATCAGGGCGGTCCGTTGGTTCATGCGATTGCCGCTAAAGCGGTGTGCTTTAAAGAAGCGATGGATCCTAGCTTTAAGGTGTATCAACAACAAGTGGTCAAAAACGCGCAAGCGATGGCGGCTGTGTTGATTGAGCGTGGCTATGACATCGTGTCAAATGGCACCGACAACCATTTGTTCTTGTTGTCGTTGATCAAGCAAGACCTGACCGGCAAAGAAGCCGATGCGTGGCTGGGTCAAGCCGGTATCACCGTCAACAAAAACGCCGTCCCGAACGACCCGCGCTCACCATTTGTGACCTCAGGGATTCGGATTGGTACACCTGCCATCACCACCCGTGGTTTTGGTGAAAGCGACAGCCGTAACTTGGCTGGTTGGATTGCCGACGTACTCGACAGCCGTGGTGACGAGACTGTGATAGCCCAAACCGCTGCAAAGGTTGCTGCGATTTGCGCCCAATATCGTGTGTATAGCGCGTAAGCCAATACACCTGATTTAGCCTCAAAATGGCTCCCATAGGGAG
>JBEANQ010000184.1:0-4521 GCA_041165345.1 Pseudomonadota bacterium | reverse complement strand
ACGTGTCTTGAAGGGTTTGGCTTTGCGCAGTAACTGACCATAACAGGAGGGTGCAGGGTAAAACCCGCCAGAGGCGACTCATGGATTCACCCGATGTGCCGCCAAGAAACGGTCAATACAGTAGGCAATATGTGTGTCGGCGTCGAGGTCGGGTTCTAGCGGAGATAGCCCCACCAAGAGCCGCCATTGCGAGTGACGCAAGATGCCCAAAAACAAAATGGCTGATTCAAAGGGCAGTGGGCAGTCGATTTGGCCTTGGGCTTGCGCCTCGCGCAAAATGCCTGCGGTATCGTTTAGCCCACGCAACGGCCCTGCGTTATAGGCCAATTGTGCCATTTCGGGGTCGCGTTGCGACTCTTGCATAATCAGGCGCATAAACGCCACATTGTCAGGGCGGCAAAACGCGTCATATAACTTGCGTGCCAGTAGGTGTAGCACATCACGCACCTGACGCTGCCCGAGCTGTTTGGGCAGCTCGTTTTCTTCAAAAAAACGCTGACAACGAAAGCTGACTAAGGCAATGAGCAACCCTTGTTTGTTGCCAAAATATTGATAAATAGCGGCTTTTGATCCGCCTACTTGCGCCACCAAGTCATCCAAACTGACCGCATCATAGCCCCGTTGCAAAAATAACTCATCAGCCGCTGCCAATAGCGCCGCTCGACGCTCTGCACCGCGTCGGGTTTGGGGCGCACGTCCTTCGACAGAGGCGGCATCGGGCGTTGGGAGGTCAGTCATGCTCACGGCCTTATGGGTAAAATAGCGGAATGCGATGGCAATAAAAAAAGTCTGCGGACGCTTGAAAAAAAACTGTACTGTCCGGTACAGTACAATAACACTCACCATTTCTCTGTGCAAGGAGCAGGTTATGTCGGTAGAACCCACGCCAGATGCTGCGGCCACTGTGCCCTCCAGCCCTGTTGCGCCCACTGCCGCCCAACGTCGCTTGTTGCCACGTCTGGTGTTGCTGTTGATGTTGGTGGCATTAGGGGTTGGCGTTGCCTATTATTGGCTGGTGTTTCAATATATTGAATCGACCGATAACGCCTATGTCAAAGCCAATGTGACATGGGTAATGCCTCGGGTTGCCGGTGAAGTCACTGCGCTGCACGTTGAGGAAAATCAGCACGTCACGGTGGGGCAATCCCTACTGCATTTGGATGACCGTGACACTCAAGCACGGGTCGCACAAGCACAAGCAATGGTACAGCTCAAACAAGCCACACTGGCGGTACAACACCAAAATGAGCAATCACAACAGGCGGCCATACGCGAAGCCCAAGCACGTTTAACCGCAGCACAAGCCGAAAGCGACCGCCTGAGCAAAGAGCATCAACGCTATCAGAGTCTATTGGCGGACGGCGTGACCACTCGGCAACGGGTTGAAACCGTGGTGTCACAATATTTATCTGCACAAGCAGCCGTGGTGCAGGCACAAGCAGCCATTGCGGCTGCACAAGCACAGTACCAAGCGGTATTGGCAGCTCGTCAGCAATTGCACGCCGATCTAGACAGCGCAACAGCCAATGTGGCTTTGGTGAATGTCGATGCCACCTCGGCGGACGTGGTCGCGCCTGTTGCGGGGACGGTGGGCAGTTTAGCTGTGCGGTTGGGCAGCCGTGTGACCCCACAAACGCGTATTTTGGCGATTGTGCCGTTGCAAAGCGCGTACATTGAAGCCAACTTCAAAGAAACCCAAATTGCCAAAATGCGCGTCGGCCAACAGGTTGAGGTGCATGTTGATGCCTATCCCGATCAAGTCTTTCAAGGCCATATCGCCAGTTTTTCACCGGCATCAGGGGCAGAGTTTTCGCTCATGCCACCGGACAATGCCACGGGTAATTTTAACAAAGTAGTACAGCGCCTGCCGGTTCGAATCGAGATTGACAACCTCAATCAACGTGAGTCCCTACGGGCGGGTTTATCGGCCAGTGTACGGGTTGATCTGCGCAGCGGCACTGCACCCGCATGGCACGGACGATGAATCAGCCACAGATGAGCCCAGCGATGGCATGGGCGTTTTTTGGGGCGATGGTGTTTGGCAATTTTATGGCGATTTTGGATATCCAAATCGTGGCCAGTTCACTCAATGAAATTCAGGCCGGTTTAGGCGCGACCCAAAGTGAAGTCACGTGGGTGCAAACCGCGTATCTGATTGCTGAAGTGATTGCCATTCCGTTATCGGGGTTTTTGTCACGCTTGTTTTCGACGCGGGTTTATTTTGCCTGTTGTGCCTTGGGTTTTTCGGTTGCTTCGTTGTTGTGTGGCTTGGCATGGAACATCGAGTCGATGCTGGTGTTTCGGGCGATCCAAGGGTTTTTGGGGGGCGGAATGATTCCAACCACCATGGCCGCTTTGTTTGTGTTGTTTCCACAACGTCAGCAAGCCGCACCAATGGTGTTGGTGGGCATGGTGTCGACGCTAGGCCCCGCCATTGGCCCGACGCTGGGCGGTTGGTTAACCAGTCATTTTTCGTGGCATTGGATGTTTTTTATCAACCTTGCACCGGGTTTGATGGTTGCCGCACATGTTTATGCGGGTCTAGATATTGACCAAGCAGAACCCGCCTTATACAAGCGTATTGACTGGGCTGGCCTAACGGGTATGGCGTTGTTTTTGGGCTGTATGGAATACGTGTTAGATGAAGGTCCACGCAAAGATTGGTTTGCTGATCACGACATTGTGTTGGCGGCGGCGGTATTTGTTGTGGCGGCGATGGTGTTTTTTTGGCGTAGTCTCACGGTCAAAGAACCCATTATTGACCTGCGCGTGTTTGCCGACCGCAATTTTGCTACCAGCGCCCTCATGACCTTTGTGTTGGGCATGGCGTTGTATGGCATGGTGTACATTTTGCCGGTATTTTTGGGGCAAGTGCGCGGCATGAACAGCAGCCAAATTGGCAGCATTATGATGGTGCAAGGCGGCGCAATGTTTTTGGCTGCACCGTTTGTCGGTGCTGTATTGTCACGTTTTGACCCGCGCAAAACCATTTTTCTGGGCATGATGTTGGGCGCATGGGGCGTGTGGATGGACGCCAGCCTGACCAGCCAAAGTGACTATGACGACCTGTTTGTGTCACAAATCATCCGTGGTGTCGGCATGATGATGTGTCTGGTGGTGATGTCACAATTAGCGATGGCCACCTTACCGTTGTCACGTATTAAAAGCGCCAGCGGGGTGTATAACTTAACGCGCAATATGGGCGGGGCGATTGGTTTGGCATTGATCAACACCTTGTTGGATCAGCGCATGGCGGTCCATCTGACCTCGATTGCCAGCCAAATCACCCCCAATCGGCCTGAAGTGATTGACCACATCAATGGCATGGTTCAACGGCTGTCGGGCAGTATGGGTGATGCAGCCTATCAGGGCATGTTGGCGCAGTTGTCGCATGCCGTCCATGTTCAAGCCTTGACCTTAAGTTTTAATGATCTGTTGCGAGGGTTATCCATATTAATGGCCGTGATGGCCTTTTTGGTATTTACCCTCAAGCGTCCACCAAGCCTGTCAGGTGGAGGGGCTGCGCATTAAACCATCGTTTTTGTTCAGATTGGCCGGATTAGACAGATCATGCAGATAAAATGGCATGATTCGATCCGTGCATCAGTCGACAGTCCTTTGTATACTCGCACACCATCGCAGTGATGGAAAAATCAGAATGTCCGTTCAAACCTCTGCTGGTCGTCGCTTCCGTGATGCACTGGTCAAAGAATCCCCGCTGCAAATTATTGGCACCGTCAACGCCTATGCCGCCATGATGGCGCGTGACGTCGGCTATAACGCCATTTATCTGTCTGGCGCAGGGGTTGCCAACTACTCGTACGGTTTACCTGATCTGGCCATGACCAGCTTGGACGAAGTGCTGATTGACGTGCGGCGGATCACCGCTCGTGTCGACACGCCCTTTATTGGTCGACATTGATACCGGCTGGGGCGGTGCATTTAACATTGCCCGTACCGTCAAAGAAATGATTCGTGCGGGTGCAGCAGCCGTACATATTGAAGACCAAGTGGCGCAAAAGCGTTGTGGTCATCGTCCCAACAAAGAAATCGTTAGCACCCAAGAAATGGTCGATCGCGTTCGCGCGGCCGTCGATGCCAAAACTGACCCTGATTTTGTGTTGATGGCGCGTACCGACTCGCTGCAAAGCGAAGGTCTGCAAGGCGTGATTGATCGTGCATGCGCCTATGTTGAGGCGGGTGCTGATGCTATTTTTGCAGAAGCCATGACCGACCTGTCCATGTACAAGCAAGTCTGTGATGCCGTCGGTGTGCCGGTTTTGGCAAACATCACCGAGTTTGGTACTACGCCGTATTACACCGCACAAGAATTGGGCGAGCAGGGCATTGCGATGGTGCTGTATCCACTCTCTCCTACACGTGCCATGCAAAAAGCCGCACTTGATGTGATGAAAAGTGTCCGTGAACACGGCACACAAACAGGTGTGCTAGGCCTGATGCAAACCCGAAAAGATCTGTATCAAGTCCTTGATTATCAAAGTTTTGAAGATCAGTTGGATC
>JBEANQ010000183.1:0-4523 GCA_041165345.1 Pseudomonadota bacterium | reverse complement strand
CCGGCCAATGGTGTATTGGTTCATGAGCGGTTTAATGGTTGACCGCCATGGGTCTTAAATCAGGCTAAGTCGGTACAGCCAATGAGCTGGGCATACAGGTATTTATCTGACCATGTATGCACATGGCTTGAAACGTTAGACCCTGACTGATGGTGAGGGTGGACAGACGCATTGCTGCATGAAGCTGGCATGGCGTTTGTCGATTAGATGACAATATTTTCTTCGGAAAATTGCATTTTTGGTGTTTTATCATATTGATTATTATTTAATATTTATTTTATAAATGCTGTAAAGGCTCATTTATCAAAACGTTTGTCTTTTCATGATGCTTCGTTCTGAGCTTGTATAGAAAAAACGCCATAAAATCGGGTATAGTTCGCGCCAATTGTATCTGTTCATCATTGAGAGAATTTGGCTCAATGTCCTGAACCTCGGCTTGCTAGGAGTCCCCCCGCATGAGTGCCCTTACTGCACACGATTGGTCCTTAGTGGCGTTCGTGATCGGTGTCGTTTTTCTGTGTGTCTTTATGCTGACGGTGCCCCAACTGTTGGGTGGCCGCACCAAAGGACGTGCCAAAAATGAGCCGTTCGAATCTGGCGTGGTGGGTGTGGGTGGTGCGCGGATGCGCCTATCGGCCAAGTTTTATTTGGTCGCCATGTTTTTTGTATTGTTTGATATTGAAGCCTTGTTTTTGTATGCATGGTCAGTGTCTGTCCGCGAAACGGGTTGGGCTGGTTTTATTGAAATGACCGTGTTTATTACGGTGTTGTTGGTGGGTTTGGTGTATATCTGGCGCATTGGCGGGCTGGATTGGGCACCCGAAAAAACCATCATCAAAACCAAGCGTGAGCAAGCCGCACGCAGTGGGAGTCCCTTTGGTGGGGTATTGGATCTGGCCGAAGTCACCCGTTTTACGGGCATTGATGAGCTAGAGCGCGACCCAACAGGCAAAGTGCCTGCGCAGTTGTCGGGTCGTATGAAACAGTCCCCGCGTTTAGACAAGGAATGACCGCCATGAAATACACGCTGACTCGCGCTAATTTAGATGCGCCACAATATCCTGCCCAAGACCGTCAAGTGGTGAGTGATCCCACCGAAGACGAAGTAAGCAAAAACATCTTCATGACTCGTTTAGAAGACATGGCGCATTTGGCCGTGAACTGGGGTCGTAAAAACTCGTTGTGGCCGTATAACTTCGGCTTGTCCTGCTGCTATGTTGAAATGGCGACCGCCTTTACCGCCCCGCATGACTTGGCGCGTTTTGGTGCTGAGGTTATTCGGGCGTCACCGCGTCAGGCCGACTTAATGGTGGTTGCGGGGACGTGCTTTGTCAAAATGGCACCCGTGGTGCAACGCCTGTACGAACAAATGCTAGAACCCAAATGGGTCATTTCGATGGGTGCATGTGCCAACTCTGGCGGCATGTACGACATCTATTCTGTGGTGCAAGGCGTGGATAAATTTATCCCTGTGGACGTCTATGTGCCCGGTTGTCCGCCACGTCCAGAAGCCTTCTTGCAAGCCCTCATGTTGCTGCAAGAATCGATTGGCAAAGAGCGTCGTCCGCTGTCGTCGGTGGTCGGAGATCAGAATCTCTACCGTCCGGTGATGCAGCCCGAGCGTGATCGCAAGCAAGCCGAGCGGATTGCTGTCAAAAACTTGCGCTCGCCTGACGAGATTTAATCCGGCCTGCCGTGGGCGATGGCGTCTACGGCAGCCGACCGAATTCGTAATACACCCAAAACAGGAAGCCTGCTCTCATGGCTGAAACCCAGACTGCGTTGCAGGAGCCAACCGTTCCGGCAGATCCGCGCCCAGCTTTTGCTGTGGTTGAGGAACTGCGTGGCCGTTTCGGTGACTCACTGTATCTGCAACCGACCCTTGATGATGTGCCAACCTTATGGGTTGAGCGCTCACAGGTGCTTGATGTGCTGATGTTTCTGCGCACCTTGCCCAAACCCTATGTGATGCTGTACGACTTATCCGCAGTGGATGAGCGTCTGCGCAAACACCGTGACGGCTTGCCTCCTGCCGATTTCACGGTGTTTTATCATCTGATGTCGATTGAACGAAACAGCGATATTCGGATCAAAGTGGCACTCAACGAGACCGATCTCAGTTGCCCAACCGCCACGCGTATTTGGCCTAACGCCAACTGGTACGAGCGGGAAGTGTGGGACATGTTCGGTATCGACTTTGCCGGTCATCCGCACTTGCAGCGCATTTTGTTGCCGCGCTACTGGGAAGGCCACCCGCTGCGTAAAGAATACTCGGCGCGTGCCACCGAATTTGACCCGTATCGCTTAAACGCCGCTAAGCAAGACTTTGAGCAAGAGCAACTGCGTTTTAACCCTGAAGAATGGGGCATGAAGCGCAGCGGCCGCGACGAAGACTTTATGTTTTTGAACCTAGGCCCCAACCATCCGTCCGCACACGGCGCGTTCCGTATTGTGTTGCAGTTGGACGGCGAAGAGATTCTCGACTGTATTCCCGACATCGGCTATCACCATCGCGGTGCTGAAAAAATGGCCGAGCGTCAGACATGGCACTCGTATATTCCCTACACCGACCGGATCGATTATCTGGGCGGCGTGATGAATAACCTGCCGTATGTGATGGCAGTCGAAAAACTGGCTGGTATTACCGTGCCGGATCGGGTCAATACCATTCGGATTATGTTGACCGAGTTTTTCCGTATTACCTCGCATTTGCTGTTTTTCGGTACATTCATTCAAGACATGGGCGGTATGACCCCCATCTTCTTTATGTTTACCGACCGTCAAAAAGCCTATGACGTGATCGAAGCCATTACCGGTTTCCGGATGCATCCGGCGTGGTTCCGGATTGGTGGCGTGGCGCACGACCTGCCCAAAGGCTGGGACAAACTGGTGCGCGAATTCCTCGACTGGATGCCCAAACGTCTGGATGAATACGTCAAGGCCGCCATGATGAACAGCGTCATGAAAGGCCGTACCAAAGACGTTGCGCAATATGATGCCCGCCAAGCCTTGGCATGGGGTGTGACTGGCCCAAGCCTGCGCGCCACCGGTGTGGATTTTGACTTGCGCAAAGCACGTCCCTATTGCGGCTATGAAAACTTCGACTTTGAAGTGCCGTTGGGTCACAACGGCGATGCCTACGACCGCTGCATGGTCCGTGTTGAAGAAATGCGTCAATCACTGCGGATTATTCGTCAGTGTTTGGACAACATGCCCGCAGGGCCGTACAAAGCCGACCATCCATTGGCGGTTCCACCACCCAAAGACAAAACGCTGCATGACATTGAAACCCTGATCACCCACTTCTTGTCGGTGTCATGGGGGCCGGTCATGCCTGCAGGTGAGTCCAGCATGATGGTTGAAGCCACCAAAGGCATCAACAGCTACTACCTCACTTCTGATCACAGCACCATGAGCTATCGGACGCGGATTCGCACGCCTAGCTTCGCGCATCTTCAACAGATGCCGTCTGTCATCAATGGCAGCATGATTCCCGATTTGATCGCCTATTTGGCCTCAATCGACTTTGTGATGGCCGACGTGGATCGCTAAGGAATTTATAGATCATGCTGATTCTGACTGACAAACAACCGCGTGTTGATGTGGCAACGATCCTGACCGAACAGGAACGTCATGACATCGAACACTACATGCACCACTATCCTGATCCACGCGCTGCCTCATTGGATGCGCTGAAGATCGTACAAAAACGCAATGGCTGGGTAAACGACGCCCAAGTCACCGCCATTGCACAAATGCTGGGCATTGCCGCCACCGACATTGAAGGGGTGGCGACGTTTTACAACCGCATCTACCGTCAGCCGGTCGGTCGTCATGTGATTTTGCTGTGTGACTCGATTGCCTGCTTCTTAATGGGTGCGGAGTCGCTGGCTGATGGCTTTAAGCAGCATTTGGGCATTCAATATGGTCAAACCACCGCCGACGGTCGGTTTACCTTATTGCCCATTTGTTGCTTGGGGAATTGCGATAAAGCACCAACGCTGATGATTGACGAAGACACCCATGATTTGGCCTCTGTCGCTGGCATTGCAACGTTGCTGGAGCGTTATGTATGAATACCGAACGCATTGCGATTTATGGCGACAAAGCCACCGCTAGCCCAGAAACCAAGCCACTGACATGGCGTTTAAGCCGTGCCGATCAAGTGCTAGACATTGACTTGTATGAGTCGCTAGAAGGCTACGCGGGCATGAAAAAAGCCCTCGGCATGACCCCTGATGCGGTGCAAGGCGTGGTGAAAGACGCCACCTTGCGCGGGCGTGGGGGTGCGGGTTTTCCGGCAGGCATTAAATGGTCGTTGTTGCCAAAGCCCGATGGCGGTCCACGCTATTTGGTCTGTAACGCCGACGAAATGGAACCGGGTACGTTTAAAGACCGGTTACTGATGGAAAAACTGCCCCATCAACTGATTGAAGGCATGATCACCTCGGGCTACGCCATTGGCGCGACCTGTGGTTATATCTTTATTCGGGGCGAATATATTCAAGCAGCCAAGCACCTGA
>JBEANQ010000182.1:0-4535 GCA_041165345.1 Pseudomonadota bacterium | reverse complement strand
AGGTTATTTCCGTGACCCTGATGTGGCATGGGTACAAACTCCACAATGGTTTTATGACTTGCCTGAGGGTAAACCTTTACCTGTTGTTTTACAAAAAAAATTAGGTCAAACCGGCCAACACATTGGTAAAGCCATTGAGCGCATCGTAGGGCCCATTCAATTGGGTAAAGACCCGTTTGTGAACGACCCACAAATGTTTTATGACGTGATCCAACGGCGACGGAACGCAGTCAATGCCTCTTTTTGCTGTGGTGCAGGCTCGGTTCATCGGCGTGAAGCGGTCATGCAAGCAGCACTACGTGAATATGCCCATTCCATTGAACGTGAAGTCGCTCAACATAGCCGCGAAATTGACGACCCCGCCATTCGAGCCGACTTAGAAGACGCGATTCGCAGCCAAGTCGCCTTAGAAACTGAATTTACGCCCTATAAATTTCATGTGTCAGAAGACATTTATACCTCGATTGAACTGCACTCAGACCCCACACGACGTTGGAAGTCGGTATTACATCCACGCGTACAGTCCAAAATGCTGTCTCCTCAAGACCTGCAATCATGGATGGTACAGCGCTATAAATATGCAGGCGGATCACTCGATATCGCTCTACGCGATAACCCTGTTTTTTCTGGAAAAATGACGTGGTCTCAACGCATCATGTATATGACCACATTCTGGTCATATTTTGGCTGCATATGGAATTTTGTTTTTCTTATTTCACCTTCAATCTATTTGGTGACCGGTATCTCCCCTGTCAGCACCTACTCAACACCGTTTTATTGGCATTTTTTACCCTTTATTATTTCAACAGAATTAGCATTTATGTTTGCCACATGGGGGGTTGAATCATGGAGTGGTAAAGCATCCTTCATGTCATTTTTCCCAATTAATTTTAAAGCGCTTGCACAAGTGTTAAGAGGAGAAAAAGTCAAATTTCCTGTCACCCCAAAAGACCGGCAAGAAGGGCGATTTTTGCATCTGGTTTACCCACAAATTGGTATCGTCATTTTAACAGTGGTTGGGTTACTTTGGGGACTAGGACGTATTTTATTAGGCCTACCGATTGATGTCAGTGGCTTCATGATTAATATCTTTTGGGGTATTAATAATATCGCCCTGATGTTGCCCATGATTTATTCTGCTGTATGGCAACCAGACCCAGAACCTGAAGACACAGAACCCACCCTCGTCAACCCGTCTCATATTTCAACCACTCAGGACGCACATCATGGCATTTAGGGATGATCTGATTAAAGCTCGTAGCTATATCGTCTTTATTACGGGTCTACTCGTGGCGTTTAGCTTGGTTTATACCGTGGAAAAAAACGCAAAACTAGGTAAACCGGCTCCCTCTGATTGCGATGATAAAATCGCAAAAAAGCTGGCTGATCGTACACAGACCGTCTACCAGTTTAAAGCTGTAGATGACCACACCTTAGAAAACAGTGCGAACCGGCCTGTGATGCCTGCTGCCCGAAAACTGACCGCTGAAGAAATGCGTTTAGCACGTGTTGCATGGGCTTACTTTAAAAACAACACACGCCCCGAAACAGGCATGTCCAACTCAGTACAAAACTACACCGCCTCTACCATGTGGGACACCGCTTCATACATGCTTGGCGCGATTTCAGCGGAACGCTTGGGCATCATCTCCAGACCTGAACTGCTTCAACGGATGCGTAAAATCCTTAAAACGCTTGAAACTATGCCATTATTTGAGGGCAAACTGCCCAACAAATCATATAGTACGGTCAATGGTAAAATGGTGACCTACACCAACAAAGAAACCGCTGATGGTATTGGCTGGTCAGCAATTGATATTGGCCGTACCTTGGTTCCCATGAATGCACTGGCATGGCAATACCCCGAATTAACCGAACAAACACGTCGAGTGATTGCGCGATGGGACTTTAAAGCCATTGCCAACAACGGCGAAATGATTGGTGCTGTACGGGGTAAAGACAATAAAACCCGCTATGTGCAAGAAGGGCGGGTTGGTTATGAACAATATGCCGCGAAGTCATTGGCATTATTGGGTCTAGACATGAGCCGCGCACTCAACTGGAACGCTCAACTGCAATATGTTGATGTTTATGGTCTAAAAATTCCAACCGATAAGCGAGACGCTAAACGCTTTGGTGCGCAAAATTTTGTCGTTATCGAAAACTATATGCTTGACGGTCTAGAATTTGGCTTTGATAGTACCTCGCGTGAGTATGCATGGCGCATTTATCAGGCACAGGCTGCCCGCTACAAAGATAAAGGGATCCTAACGGCTGTCAGTGAAGACCACCTCGATGGCGCTCCCTATTTCGTTTATAGCACCATTTACTCTGATGGCAAGCCATGGAACGTGATCACCGAAAATGGCAAAGATGCAACAGCCTTCCGGATGCTCTCAACAAAAGCCGTTTTCTCGTGGTATGCCTTGTATCGAGATGCATATGGCGCAAAAATGCTCAAAGCCATTACCCCACTTGGTGATGCCAAAAAAGGCTGGTATACCGGAAAATATGAATCCACAGGCAAAGTGAATGGCTCGCTCAATGCCAATACCAATGGTATTGTTTTAGAAAGTTTGTCTTATATTCAAACTGGAAAAATGTTACCGTTCTAAAACGAGGTCAGGATGACCCTTTTGTTAGAACAACATGATTAGGACGAAAACGCATGACCTATACTGAGCGTCTCCAACGCATCACACGCTTATCCGTGCTGGTGATTGGGCTGATGAGTGGAACGCTCAGTCAGGCAGCGACCGTCACTGATTCGCCGGTTAAATGGCCACATCGTAGCGGTACACTCACTGATGAAGAAATGCAAATGGCACGCATTGCATGGACATATTTTGAAAACAACTATCAAGAAAAAACAGGGCTTGTAAATGCAGTTGATGGCTATCCATCCACCACCATGTGGGACACTGCATCGTATTTAGCCGCTTTAACCGCTGCCGAGCGCTTTGGATTGATTGATAAAGCAACCTTTGACCAACGACTCACTCAAATTCTAAAAACCCTATATGAGCTTGATTTTTTTAGAAAAGAGCTTCCGAACAAAGTGTATCACACACAATCTGCGGCCAAAGTGAACTATGGCAACAAACCTGGTGAAATTGGCTATTCAGCCTTAGATCTTGGCAGACTTCTCATCTGGTTTAAAATTATTAAAGAACGCTATCCTGAACATGCTGGTGCTATTGATCAGTTCGTGCTGCGCTGGGACTTTTCGAACGTTGTTGACCCCTGTGGCACCTTATATGGTGCAATGCTGACCAGTGACAAAAGCACCCAATATGTGCAAGAAGGCCGCCTTGGCTATGAAGAATATGCTGCAAAAGGCTTTAGACTTTGGGGGTTTTCATCTTGTTTGGCCAGTAAAGCTGACCCTTATGCCATGATTCCAATTTATGGTGTGGACGTACCGTATGATATTAGAGACCCTCGTAAACTGACTCAACACAACTATGTGGTGTCAGAATCTTATGTACTCGATGGTGTCGAGCTAGGATGGGATGATCCACGTGACACCAACAAAAATGCACATCGCCATTCTGATGCCTTAATGGAAAACTTTGCTCAGCGTGTTTATCAGGCACAAGAAAATCGCTATAAAGCAACAGGAATATTAACCGCTCGCTCAGAACACCAACTTGATCGCGCCCCATATTTTGTGTATGACACGATTTATAGTGATGGCTATACATGGAATACCATCACGGATACGGGAAAATATGTCCCTGAATACTCAGCTATTTCACTAAAAGCAGCACTTGGCATGTGGGCGCTTTGGAAATCACCTTATACCGATCTACTCGGGGATGCAATTTGGCATCAATTTGTACCTGACAAAGGCTATTACGAAGGTATCTATGAAAATGGTATGGGGCCTATTAAAACGTTCACTGCCAACAATAATGGCATCATGTTAGAAAGCCTATTATTTAAATCAGAAGGTAAACTTCTTAAATTTAATGAATCTGATCCACAGTACAAGAAAACAGCGCCATCGTTATGGGATCGTACATTAACCGACCCTTTTGAAATTAGTAATCAACGGAAAAAACGTCCGTTTGTATTAACAGATCCTCAAACATTTAAAGGATCTGCCCCTAGCACTCAAACCGGCCCCGCTTTTCGACTGAACAGCAGCACCTCCAAAAGTTGTCCCCAACTGACTCCTGATTTTTCAAAACGTGCACCATCAGCCGAGAATTGCCCGACATGCAAGCCATGCACCGTCTGTCAAGACGATACACCGGTTACGTTGCCAGCTTGGTCGTCCTCTCCTTAAGCCTACAAAGCTGTGGAGTGGTTGTACGCCAAGCAACCAACGTTGTACAACAGGTGCAAGCAGGAAGCTTGCGCTACCAAGGACGGCTGGGTCCACTCACAGACGAAGAGAAAGTATGGGCAAAAACAGCATGGCGTTATGTGGTCAATAACACCTCACCAGAAACAGGGCTGGTCAATGCGATTGATCGCTATCCCACCACCACGATGTGGCATATTGGCGATTATCTCGCGTCTCTCATTGC
>JBEANQ010000181.1:0-4592 GCA_041165345.1 Pseudomonadota bacterium | reverse complement strand
TTTTGACTATCGTTTGGCATCCATCAAAAACCGCCTAAGCCTCAACGATTGGGCCAGTAAAGGTGTCAAAACAGTCGACGGTCAACCCTTGCCCCATGAAGACATGCAAGCCGCGCTGTTAGTGCCAACCGGCTATGAAGGCCCTGCCTTTTTGGTGTATGACAATTTTCACTTGATCATGAACTGGAACCGTTCGGAGTCTTATGCACTGTCGGTTGGGCTATTGGCCGATCAAA
Organism: Pseudomonadota bacterium; assembly: GCA_041165345.1. Lineage (GTDB taxonomy): Bacteria > Pseudomonadota > Gammaproteobacteria > Pseudomonadales > Moraxellaceae > JBBKWH01. The sequence continues at coordinate 4,356 of JBEANQ010000181.1, read as the reverse complement.
TCTCCGGTATCGCACCGCCCAGCAAGCCGTTTGTGCCTGCACCAGCATTATCCATGCGCCAAGTCAGTCAAATGCAGCAGACCCTTAAAGGGTTGGGGTATGACATTGGCACGGTGGATGGCGTGTTTGGTTCGGGTACGCGCTCGGCCATTGCGCAGTTTCAGTTTGACCGCAAAATGATCGCGGATGGCTTTCCAGACCTAGAGCTGTTAGCCGCGTTAGGCGTTGCCACTCAGCCATGAAAGGCGAGATCTGCGCTTTTGGGTCGTGTTTGTGGGGGCTTTGCCGTTAAAATAGCGGCTCTTTTGACCCTTGGTTGGCATGTGTGATGCGGATAGGCCCTTATCAATTGAGCAATAACTTGATCGTTGCCCCCATGGCAGGAGTGACGGATCGGCCGTTTCGTACCTTATGCAAACACTTTGGCGCAGGCCATGCGGTCAGCGAAATGATGACCGCCGATGCTGCGCTATTTGCCAAAAAAAAATCGCTGTATCGAGCCAACTTTGATGGCGAACTCGTGCCTATTTCGGCGCAAATTGCAGGGTCTGACCCACAAAAAATGGCCGCTGCGGCGCGTTATCAAGTGGCCAATGGTGCGCAAATTGTCGACATCAACATGGGCTGCCCAGTCAAAAAAGTCTGCAACAAATTGGCTGGATCGGCGTTGCTGCAAGATGAAGACTTGGTTGCGCGTATTTTAGATGCAGTGGTCTCGGCGGTCGATGTGCCCGTGACGTTAAAGACCCGTTTAGGCTTTGCCAACGGTCAAGAAAATATTTTGCGGGTGGCGGCGCGTGCCGAGCAAGCGGGCATCGCAGCCTTGGCGATTCATGGCCGTACCCGTGAGGACATGTATACCGGCCATGCTCGCTATGAATTGATTCGGGCGGTCAAGGCACAGGTCAGTATGCCCATTATTGCCAATGGCGATATTGATCATCCATACAAAGCCGCGCAGGTGTTGCGTGAGACCGGTGCGGATGCGGTGATGATTGGCCGTGCAGCGCAGGGGCGGCCGTGGATTTTTAGAGAAATCGCTCATTTTTTGCAGACCGGCGCGTTGTTGCCCGCGCCAGAAGTTGCTGAGGTGCGTGAAGTGCTGTTGGGGCATCTCGATGAACTCTACGCGTTTTATGGCGAGTATTCGGGTTGCCGCATTGCGCGTAAGCATATTGCGTGGTATAGCAATGGCTTACAGGGGAGCAATGCGTTTCGGCAGGCCATGTATACCGAGGAATCTACTGTGGGTCAGGCGGCGTGTGTGCGGACTTATTTTGATGGCCTGTTGGCGCAGAGTGAGCGGCTTCAATATGTTGATACAATGATTGAATCATGAAAATTAATGCAATGCCCACGACATCAGTGTTTGGGTTGAGAGGCGCTATATGTTTAAACGAAATATCGCAGTATGGGTCGGATTGATGGCAAGTTTGTCGGCGTGTCAGATGATGAGATCTGCTCCCTATAATGGATTTGTTGGCTATCAAGTGCTGGCGCAAGAGGGCAAAAGCATCCAGTTACGCTATAGCGAGACCGATGATTTGCCATGGCCTTCGGTCACTCAAAAAGTCACCACCGCCTGTGCGGCTCAGCTGCATTTGCCTGTGGAGCAGGTGCGTATTCGCGTTCAGCACACGGATACGATTCAAAAAGAAGTCACCCTGACCACCGCAACGCCCATTGTGATAGGTCGCGGGATGGGGGTATACAATCAAATGGCGGGTATGACGTCTATTGACATTCAGACCTACGACCGTGCCAAACGGTTGTTTAAGCAACTTGATGTGGTGTGTTCTCCCCGTTAAGCCACGATCAGCGGACACGCGGCTAAGGGCGAGTCCGCCATCAGGGGTGATTTTAAGGCTGCCCTAGCGCCATCAACAACACGTGCCGCAGGGGTTGCAACACACTGGCTCGATCATGCAACACATTAAAGCAATACATCGCCGCTGCCAGTACCAATAGCACACCACTGGTGCGAAACACCCCGCGAATCCCATCGGTGATGGGTTGGCTAAACACAAACAGCCAGCCCAACAATAGCCCCGTACTTGCCCCTGCCAAATGTGCGGTATTGTCCATATTGGGAATCACCACCCCAAACGCAAGGCTCATGCCCAAGATGGCGATCATGCCTTTAACGGGAATATGCAAATGCACGGGCAGAGTGGAGCGGGGTCGCCATGCGGCCATAATTAACGCCCCATTGAGACCCAAAATCGCCCCCGATGCTCCCGCACTTGCCGCCACATGCAGGGCGGCTAATGGCGCATCACCAGTGAGATTGGGCATATGCCATGCACAAAAGGCAATATTGCCCACCAATCCAGACAACAGATATAGCCCCACATAAAACCAGCGCCCAAAATACAGTTCAGCATATGTGCCTAACAGATATAGCGCCCACATGTTCAACACCAAATGGGTCAGGCCAACATGTAAAAACATGCTGCTTAATAATCGCCAATCATCACCGGTCAGGGTTAGGGGCGTTGCGTTACTGCCTACAGCAATCATTTGTGCCGTTGTGGGGCTAAACACATCTGTACCCTGTAGTGTTTGCACCACAAAAGCGAAGACATTTAGGCCAATCAACACGGCGGTCATCCACCAGTGACGGACAGGACGCCCCAGTGTATGGGCGTTCATGGTAAGCGCATCAAATCAGCCAAGCCAAACGGCCAGTCTAGCGTCTGCGCGCCTGCACACAGCACCGGAATTCGCAGTGCCAAATCGTCGCGTTCATGTGCGGGTAAGTCGGCAATATCAACCGTTTGCCATGTCATCGGTCGTGCATCGTGCAACTGGGTTAACAATGCCTCGGCGTTTTCGCACAGATGACACCCCAGCGTGCCATACAATAACCACGGTGAAGCGATTGCATCGGCCATCATGATCTCTTGGTCATTCACAAAAAACATTTAGATTGTCCCAGCCGCCGTGCAATCCGGCAAGTAGGCATGTGCTGTGATACGATTTGGCCTATCACTCAGATTGCGGGTTATCGTGTGTTGATCAAAGCCGTTTTGGTTCGTACCGCATTGTTATTGATTTCGCTGTTTTTATTGATTCAGCTTTGGGTCTTTGCCCATTTGGTCTGGTGGAAGTACCAGCCGGTTGAGCGCAGCATGTTTATGCATCGCTATGAATGGTCGGGTCAATCACCTGCACTGCAACATCAATGGGTCGACAGTCAGGCCATTCATCCTTCGCTCAAGCGAGCATTGGTGGCGGGCGAAGACGCACGGTTTATGGAGCATTGGGGGTTCGATTGGGTCGGTATCCAAGCTGCACTGACTAAAAATGAAGCCAAAGGTCATGTGGTGGCTGGTGGCTCAACCATTACCCAGCAGTTATCCAAAAATCTGTTCTTATGGAACGAGCGCTCGTATATTCGTAAAGCTGAAGAATTTATCATCACATGGATGATCGAGCATCTCTGGTCTAAAGATCGTATTTTGACTGTGTACCTCAACTCGATTGAGTTTGGTCAAGGGATCTATGGCGCAGAAGCCGCCGCACAGCATTACTATGGCAAGTCCGCAAAGCGCTTAAGTGCCAATGAGTCTGCACGTTTGGCGGGTTTAGTGCCGAGTCCGGTACGCTATCAGGCCAATCCAAGCAATCGGCGCTACCGTCAGCGGGTACGGCTGATTCAGCGTTACCAGCGTTATGCACGGATTCCGGCGAGTTCGACGCAGCAATAGTCAGCAAATGTCCTGTAACCTCATGCTCAAACGCTGTGGATCATGGGGTGTGTTACGGTTTCGTCATGCAAGCCGCGCATAATTGAATGACAGATTTGTGAATAGAGAGACATGTGAATGACCGATATCGATGTAATCTTAGCGCAGGGGCAAGACTCCTCTGATGCAATGCCTGTAGTACTGCCCACCTATGCACTGGCCGAGCGATATATTAACCGTGAGCTGTCGCTGTTAGATTTTCATCTGCGGGTTCTTGAACAGGCGGTTGATCCTTTACATCCGCTGTTAGAGCGGCTGAATTTCTTGCTGATTTTTTCGCGCAATATGGACGAATTTTTTGAAATTCGTGTGGCGGGATTATTACAAAAGCTCTCGTTTAGTGACGAAGGCATGGCACCAGATGGCCTGCGGCCGTCCGATATTTTAGCCAAAATTGGCGAACTCGCTCATGCCGCCATTGAGCGCCAATATCGCATTTTAAACGACGATGTCTTGCCCGCATTGGCGCGTGAAAACATTCGGTTTTTGCGCCGTGACGAACTCACGCCTGAGCAAAATACGTGGGTTAAGCAATATTTTCGTGAGCAAGTGCTGCCGGTTCTCACGCCCATCAGCCTTGATCCCGCCCATCCGTTTCCACGCTTGG
>JBEANQ010000180.1:0-4640 GCA_041165345.1 Pseudomonadota bacterium | reverse complement strand
CGTGACATATAACGCAGGGTGTCGTTCATCCAGCCCATGTTCCATTTATAGTCAAATCCCAAATGCCAGCGCGCCGCCCCTGTTGTCCCTACGGGTCGACTAATGCCTTGCCAGCAGGTCGATTCTTCGGCAATGAGCAGGCAGTGAGGCACACGCTGATGAAGCTGATGACACAGTTGCTGTAAAAATTCGATGGCCTCTAGGTGTTCACGCCCCCCTTGCGGATTTTTAGACCATGCTAAATGTGAGCGGCCATAATCGCGGTACAGCATGGCGGAGACGGCGTCGATGCGTAGGCCGTCAAAACCAAATTGTTCTAACCAATAGCAGGCGCTACCAATTAAATATTGTTGGACTTGTGGACTGCCATAGTCATAACGCAGGGTGTTCCAACCCATTAAGGGGGCGAGCAAGGGGTCGGCACTTTCATATAGAGCCGTGCCATCAAAGCAGGCCAAGCCATGCGGATCGGTTGGAAAGTGAGCGGGTACCCAGTCTAACAACACGCCCAAGCCATAAGCATGGCAGGCGTCTACCAGTTGTTGTAGGCCGATGGCATCACCTAGGTCGGGCAATGGTGCGTATAGGCCAATCGGTTGATAGCCCCATGAGCCTGCAAACGGATGAGCGCATAAGGGCATCATTTGAATATGGGTAAAACCCAAGTCATGGACATATTGGGGCAAACACTCGGCCAGCGCTTGCCATGACAGCGTGTCGCCGTTGCTGTCTCGTCGCCAAGAAGGCAGATGCACTTCATAAATGGAGACAGGATCGGCGCTGCTATGGGGTGGGCGTTGCCATGTAGAGGGTGCAAAACCAGCAGTAATGGGGGTGGTACAACCGGCTTTTTTTTCCATTGCTTGGGCGTAGGGATCGGCTTTCCATGGCAAGGCAAAGCCGTCGGCGTCTTCAATGGCATATTGATAATGCTGGCCGATCACCGCGTGGTCATCAACCGCGATCCATAACCCCCCTTGCAACGGCTGCATGGGTGTTTGCCCCACTTGCCACGCATTAAAGTCACCCACCACACAGACTGAACGCGCATGGGGTGCAAACACTAAAAACCGCACCCACTGCGTTTTTGTTGTGCTGTTGGTTTGCAGATGAGCGCCAAACCAACGTTCTGGGTGATGATGCCGGCCTTCGGCCAGTAACCATTGATCAATATCGGGCAGGGTCAGGCGATTGATGTGCATGCGTTGTAATGATCCGTATGAGGCGGTAAATGTGCATTACGTTGTTGTAAAAGTTGTTGATAAAGTGATAGATACTCACGGGCGGCATGTGACCAATCAAAACAGGCCGACATTGCATCATAGCGCCATTGCGCCCAGCAATCAGGTCGGTGTTGCCGCCATGCCACAATTTGTGCCACCCGATCCACTAAGGCCGATGCCGATAAATAGGGCAAATAGAATCCTGTACCGGTTGGACAGTGGTCGCTATGGCGCTCATGGTCATTAAGCGTGATGGGTCGGACGGTATCGACCAATCCACCCACTGGATTGACCAGCGGCAGCGTGCCATAACGTAAAGCATATAATTGGGTTAAACCGCAGGGTTCATGCCGCGATGGCATGATCATGAGGTCGCCCCCTGCAAAGGTTTGATGCGCCCAATCTTCGGTATAGCCAATGCGAGCTTTGATGCGGTCGGGCCATTGTTGTGCGGCCTGACAAAAGCGTTCTGAGAGCAGTGCATCGCCACGGCCCAGCACAATCAATTGAATATTGTGCTGCATGAGGTCGGGCAAGGCATCTAACACCAGATCTAGACCTTTTTGGTGAACCAACCGGCTGACCACCACGCATAGCAGTGCATTGGGGTCTTGGGGTAGTCCTTCTCGGGCTTGTAGTTGTTGGCGGGCAAGGGTTTTGTTTTCGGGGTGGTCGGCGTCAAACAATGGCACGCCCCCACGACCGGTTTGTGGCCCCCAAATGCGATTGTCCATGCCATTGAGAATGCCGTGGAGGCTGGCTTTTCGGTAGCTGAGTAAGCCTTCAAACCCCATGCCTTGACTCGATTGACAAATTTCGTGGGCATAGTTTGGGCTGACTGCGGTGAGGGCATCAGCCAGTTGTAAGCCGCCTTTTAAAAATGAGAATTTGCCATAAAATTCTAGACCCTCGTTGCTGGCATAGTGGGCAGGCAAGCGGGTTTGTTCAAATTGATCCAGTGGAAAACTGCCCGCATACGCCAAGTTATGAATGGTCATCACAGAAACAGGCGCGGTGGTGTAAGTTGCACGCTCTTTGAGCCAAGGTGCCATGAGACCAGCATGCCAGTCATGCCCATGCAACACGTCAGGGCTAAATTCAGGGATGTAGTCTGAAAAATGTGCACCCATCCAACCCAGTAGTGCAAAACGGATGACGTTATCAGGCCAATCTTGACCATCTGGCTGTTGATAAGGAGAGCCTTCACGTTGATACAGTGCAGGGGCATCAATCAGATAGACCACGATGCCGTCGTCATTGTATGCCTTGAGCAAATGTACTTCGATTGGCCAAGGGGTGTTGACCGTGGTGAGATAATGCACACCCAACAGACCCGACACCAAGGCGGGATACGCGGGCAGCAGAAGACGTGCATCAACACCCACACGCTGTAATGCCACAGGAACCGCCGCTAACACATCACCGAGCCCACCTGTTTTAACCAGTGGAAAAAGTTCGCTTCCGAGCAGCAATACGCGTAGAGAAGGGGTCATGGGACGTCCTGTGGGTTGCTGTCATCAAGAGAGGGAGTGCCAATGGGGCAGCCTGCGACGGTGGAGTCGCTAAACACCATAAAGGGTTGTTGTGCGCGGTTGAGATACCAGAGGCTTTCTAAAATAATGGCGTTGGTCGCCAAGCTGGTCGCGGTGTTGGTGCTGCCATCTAGAAAAAAACCAGCTCTAAAGCCGTTTGGTGTGGTCAGACGACTAATCAAATCTTGCGGCCATTGGGTCATACCTTTGGGGGCAATCGCATGCCAAGCCAACACACTTTTAAGGCTATAGGTGCTGAGCTGTGGTCGAGCAATGCCATCATGGCTGCTGGTTTTCCATGCTTGTCCACCGGCATACACACTGTTAAAGACAAACCATGGGGCTTTGGGTAAAAACTCTTCGCTGATCGCAACAACAGTTTTTTGTCGTTTTGCATGGGTGAGTTGTGCTTTGAGTTGAGAGTCAGCAACTTGTCGAAAGCACCCATCAATCCCGCCGAGTTCCATCATGCCCAAATATAAGGGTTCACTGGTGGTTTTGCTGTCAGGTCGGTCGTCAACCCAGACGGTAACCCCATCAATGACCGTCGTTGCTAAATGCTGATAGGTCATGGCATTTTTTAAAAAATTACCCTGCACAGCCAATCCTGCGGCACCATATTGTTCGTATCCCAATCGCCCTTCGGTAATGGCTTGCTCGTCTTGGTTCGGTGACCTTAACATGCCACGCAAATGCCCATTGTCTGCCAATGATGCAATATTCCACCCCATGCTGACCGCATGTGCAGCTTCTTCAAGCTCTGGGTAATATCGTGCGGTCAACTCTAACCATAGCATGAGGCGACCAATTCCAACGGCTGACCACCCACTACCGATATCGCTAATTTGATTCGTTAGATCAATCATTTGGCCGGTTCGAGTACTATATTCACGGTTGGGTAGTCGTTGGTCGTACAAGGGTAAGTCTTTGAGTGTTGCTAACAAAGTTTGGGTGTCAGCCAAAAAAGCATCCCGATCAATGAGACCAAGCTGTTGTGCGCTAATTAACCCTGCCAACATATGCCCCATTTCCCATGGAGTAGCGAACGCATAGCCTTGTTTACTATTATAAAGCCCTGTTTGGGGTTGGCGATTATTTTCAAAATATCGCCATGCTGTCAGGCTGATATTTTGTAATAGAGCATCATCTAAAACAATCTCAGAAGTCTCAAGCTTGTTTAGTCCGTTTAGGCTGTCTTGATTGGAATGAGGTATTTCTTCACTCATTAGTGGTTGTACAGGACTATTTTTAATCGCAGCACTAGGTAGTGGTAGCGTAGATGCAGAGCGTGGGCGTAGCTTGCTTCGGGGAGTAGTCTTTTTGATGGATGCGGTTGTCAAAACCAATGGTTGAACAGGAAGTGGCTGAATCGCTTGTAATGCTGTTGCCACGCTCAATGCGCTACGATGTTGAGGATCTAGTTGCGGTTGAGCCGATGAACTAGAAAGATCAGCACGATCATCGGGGGTAATCCGCATGGGACCACTGGGAAGCAATGTGGTTGGGTCTATAGTGGTTTCATGAGTCGCATCAGAGACTGGGCTGACAGGGACGTCTCCAGCATCAGCACGTGGAATATAATGTCGTCCAATATTGTTGTTATGGTTTTGTCCGGTCGTGACGGTTGAATCCGTATCACTAGATTGACGAACTTCTGTTGTCTGCTGTGTAGTTGGAGATGTGCCAAAATAATTAACACTGACGGTCATATTTGTTTGGGGTGCCGTCCCATTAAGCCCCGGTTGGGGGCCTGTGTACTCGCTTAATCCAGTTAGGCTATTAATGGTTTCTAACCATCGATCTTCTGGTGTCAGAATAGGACTTGCATCTGGATTTAAAAGTGCCAGAGCGGTTCGGTTCTTCTGAATTTTTAATGCTATTTTAT
>JBEANQ010000179.1:0-4701 GCA_041165345.1 Pseudomonadota bacterium | reverse complement strand
TTAATCAACTGACCCTCATGCTATCGGACGCATTCAATTATGAGTGCGTCCGCACCGTACAAGCCCTGATCCAGTACCTACCTACAGCCCAGCAAGACGTCATTACCGCAATCGCGGCACGGCGTGAGCTTGAAGTGCAAGGGCTGATCGACGACGACCAAGACGAGTAACCCTTTCGCCCATGCCGACCTCAAGCGGCATGGGTATTTTTTTGGAATTTGACTGAAGGCATTTACCCGATGCCTTCATTGAAACTCCAAACCAAACAGGACATGCACCATGGCAAAGCCAACTGATGTTGAAAAGTTTCTTGAAGATTTGAACGGCGGCAACTTGAAAGACCAACTGGCATTTTTGCTGTCAGATGTAGCGTCGGGTGTCACCACAAACAGCAAGGCCGGTGAAGTCGTACTGAAATTCAAAATCAAGCAAATTGGTGATGAAGGCAGCACTCAGATCAGCGTCAAAGCTGAACTGTCACACAAGACCCCAACCAGCCGTGGCATCAAATCTGAATCGATTAGCAGCGAAACACCGATGCACGTCAACAGCGGTGGCGAAGTCACCATGTTTCCAAACCACACCCAGCAACTGTTCAAAGAACGCTCATAAGCGTTCTTCACACACAACCGATCACCAACCGAGAAGACCGACATGACCGAGCAAAAAGAAACAACCATTGCCGCCGCACAAGCAGCATTGCAAGAAGCCATTGAACTGGCTGGCGCACACTCCGTCGTAGCGGGGCATGACAGCATTAAGCTGCATGACATTGAAAAACACTTGCCCAACCGCTTGCGTTTCCGTGGCCTGTTTCGCACCAGCTCGCTGACCGACTTTGTGGCCAACATCCTGTCACGCAATAAAAAAGACGTCCGTGGTTTTATCCAAACCAAAGACCAGTTGTCCTGTGAAGCCATCTTCAACTTGGGCAATGAAATTGATGCTGGTCACGCTGATGACAAAGCCGTCTTGCTGCTGGAAAAAACCCCTGAATTTGCCGCCGCCGTCGCATTGCTGGGTAATAAGCTATCCCAAAAGACCTTGGCCACATTTTTGGAAGATTGGCGTCATTGTGTTACCGCCCATGTGTCTGACCCACATGACCCAGACGCTGGGTCAACAGAGATCACCATCGGCAAGGCCATCACAGCGATTCGCAGTGTGACCATCAGCTCAAGCACCGAAGTCGAATCAAAAGTAACCGATGTGAGCTATACGCGTAGCGCGATGGAAAACATCGAAGCGAAGTCAAAAGAAAACTCTCTGCCCTCGCATTTGAAAATCAAAACAACCGCCTACCCAGACATGCCAATACGCGAAATCCAACTGCGTATCAGCATCAACACTGGCGACAGCACCCCGTTTTTCTCCATGCACTTTGTTGGCCAACAAGCCTTCATGGAACAAGTCGGTCAAGACTTCAAAGACCGCTTGGTGACTGACTTATCGGGTACCGGCGTGTTTTTGCTTGGCAGTTTCCAACCCTAACGACCTACCCATGCAGCCCTACCGATAGGGCTGCATTGGACAGGGATTGCCTGCGATCTATGTCCAATGCAGCACCACACCGAACAACACCGAGGAATCAGAATGGCCAACGAACAACCCGCCAACAAAACCAAGGCCAAGGCCGCTTTTTTAAAGCAGGCAAACCACTTTGTGCGCCTTGGCACCGCAACAGATCAAGACGTGGTGACATTGATCGACAGCATAGAAGCCATGCTGGCATCGGTGCTGAAAAAGCCGATCAGCATTCAAATTGCCAGCGATGCCAACACAGTTTTAAATCCAACAGCAGAACAAGTTGATCAGCTTTATCGTCAATTCAAAAAAAAATTTGAAAGGGAAATTCAACGAAAACCAAAGGCATTTGATCAGGATCTACCTGCAGACGACATCCATATCGACCTCATGGGACTCAGTGTGCGTGCAATGGATGCGCTCAACAAAGCCGGTGTGTCGCATGCCTCACAGATTGCAGCGATGACCAAAGCGCAACTGTCACAGATCAAGGGCATTGGCACAAAAACCATCCCATCAATTATCGACGCGCTGCAAAAACACGGTTTAACGCTGGTTGCCGATCATGTCTAAAACCAACACTCCAGCAGCCGAACCGCATTTCTTTGACCAAGACAGCAACTGTCATTGGTACATGATCCCAACCAAACACCGTGGGGATTGGAACGACTGGCTATTCATGCTCGATCAAGACCCAGACGTGTGGCCAGAAGGCTTTGATGATGAAAAACCCCCGTTCGGCACGCGCATGAACGGCATCCATCACATCAATTTTGTGGTGACAGCATGAGCCTCACCCAAGCCTTGCGCCAAGGCGGCACTATCGCGCAACTAGCCAAAGCCACCGGCCTGTCACCAGCCGATATTCAGTCGCAACTCATGGGCATGTTGTCGGCGGGTACCGTGGTGGTCAACACCCTGTACATGCACGCTGAAATCTGGAGCGCGGTATGACCGGTGAGATGAAAAACCAGCAAATCGACATTAAAGCCCTTCTTGATCTGGTTATTGAAGTCGCCTTTCGCGGCCAAGACGCCTGTGAATCGGTTTTAACCGACTTGGATGATCTGGAGGGCGTTGCTGTCATGGGTGACGACGAATATGAGGATTTATCCGACTCCATCAAAAAGCTGAAAGATTTGGTCGGTGAGTCACTTGATGGAATCCCCATGAGTCCTGTTCGTGTGGCGGAACAAATTTTAAAGAGTGCCCTATGTCCGCTATGAAACGTCAAACTATCGACCCTTCACGCTCGTTCAAAATCCAGTACGGCCTAAACTTTACCAATGACATCATCATTGATTTGTTTGCCGGTGGCGGCGGGGCAAGTACCGGCCTAGAAATTGGCTTAAATCGCACGGTTTATGCAGCGATTAACCACAATCCCAAAGCCATCTCAATGCACACGGCCAATCACCCCCACACACGCCATTTTGTGCAAGACGTGTTTGCTGTTGACCCGCTTGATGCAACAGGCGGCCAACCCGTTGGATGGATGCACGCAAGCCCCGACTGTACGCACCACTCACAGGCCGCAGGCGGTCAACCACGGTCAAAAGAAATCCGTGATCTTAGCTGGGTGGCGGTCAAGTTTGCGGGCAAAGTACGGCCACGAGTCATCAGCCTTGAAAACGTCAAACAGATTTTAAATTGGGGGCCATTGGTTGCCAAACGCTGCAAAAAGACAGGCCGCGTCATGCGACTGGACGGCACCATGGCCGCACCCGGTGAACACACCTCACGCCATGATCAATTCTTGGTACCCGACCCAACACGCAAAGGACAAACATGGGCGCACTTTGTCAGCTCATTAGAGTCACTGGGCTATGTTGTCGAATGGCGGGTACTACGCGCTTGTGACTACGGCGCACCAACCACACGCGAACGCTTGTTTATGGTCGCACGTTGCGATGGTCAACCGATTGTTTGGCCTGAGCCAACACATGCCCAAAATCCACAGAAAGGCCAAAAGAAGTGGCGCACTGCTGCTGAATGTATCGACTTTTCAGACCTTGGCCAATCCATTTTTGGTCGTAAAAAACCATTGGCCGACGCCACACAACGCCGAATCGCCAAGGGTTTAAAGCGGTTTGTACTCGATGCGGCACAGCCCTACATCGTCACAAATACAACTGGCAGCAACCCAAAGCCTGTAACCGATCCATTGGCAACTGTCACGGCGGCTGGCAATCAGATACTGGCAACGCCGATTATGGTGCAAGTAGGTTATGGCGAACGAACTGGCCAAGACACCCGCACGCTCGATATTCAAAAGCCACTGGGGACGATTGTTGGAGCGGGCAAGCATGCGGTCGCAACACCAATACTCGCCCCGTTCGTTGGCCGTGATTTTCGCACGGGTGTTGGCCATTCAGTCACTGAGCCGTTGGCCACGGTCACAGCCTCAGCCGGTGGCGGTCATTCCAGTTTGATCACGCCCCTATTGATTCAAGCCGGTCATGGTGAAGGCACGCCTGACAAGCCGCGCTGGAGTCACGGTATCAATGACATCAATTCGCCCTTAGGCACCATCACCGCATCAGGTGGCGGCGGGCGGTCATTGGTTGCACCCGTTATCGTGAAATTCCGTCATGACAGCATTGGCCAGTCCGTCACTGACCCACTGCCAACCATTACAGCCGGTGGCAACAGCCAACGTCCCGCCGGTGCGCCACATGCCTTGGGTGTTGCATCAGCCTACATGATGCAGTGCAACGGTGGATTCAATGCAACGGTCGGCAAAGACCTACGCGACCCGCTCACGACAATCACCAACACTGGCAGTCAACAGCAACTGGTCACAGCCGTATTTACTCAGGCTTTCTACGGCCAAAAGACCCAAAACGAATGTAGAGCTGCTGCACTCAAGTCCCCACTGCGCACCATCACCACTGAAAACCGTCATGGCTTGGTCAGTGCGACTTTGAGCAAAGACCACTTGGACGGCGCGCTGCGTGTTGCTGCTTTCTTGGTGAATTATTACGGCAACGGCGACGCACGCGATATAGACGCGCCAATGGATACCGTCACAACCAAGGACAAGTTGGCACTGGTCACTGTGTGGATCAAGGGTGAACCGTGGGTGATCGTGGATATCAAATTGCGGATGCTTAATCCGCGTGAACTGTACCGCGCACAAGGCTTTCCAGACTCATACGTTATCGACCGTGGCCATGA
>JBEANQ010000178.1:0-4773 GCA_041165345.1 Pseudomonadota bacterium | reverse complement strand
AGCCGGTCTTTTTTGATGTCCAACGGAAGGAAAAGACCGGCCAAAAAAGCTTTAAAAACTCATGTGCGCTGCTGTGAATGCGGCGCTAGAATGACTAGATGCGAGAACAGAATCGGCCTTAGGATCAGCGCCGTTTTTCATCATGAGGAAGGGGAGTAACATGGCGATCATCAATGGCGACAGTGCAGCCAACACACTGTCCGGCACCAGCGGTGCAGATACGCTAAACGGATTAGCAGGGGCCGATACACTGTATGGTGATGCGGGTAATGACATCCTTAATGGTGGATTAGGGAACGATATTTTGTGGGGCATGGGCGGTAATGATACCTACCAATTTGCCAGTGGTGATGGCACAGATACATTATATACCTACGAAGGTAACTACGGTTTTTCTGGCGCAGATGTCCTGCAATTTACTAATCAAACGTCAACCCAAGTGACTTTTAGACGCACCGCCACCTCAACGATTCAAGCGACGTATACTGGTGGCCAAGTGGCGATTATGGGGGCGGGTGGAATTCGCCAAGTTCAGTTTTCAAATGCTGTGACGTTGCAAGTCAGTCAAAATGCCGAAACTGATTACCATGTGGCCACGACGGGTAATATTGCCATTGATGGTCTGTTGGGTGGCAATCGCTATGTGTCTGGTAATGGCCAGCCATTGGTATTGACCTATGGTTTTCCAGACTATACAGGCCATAACGAAACAGATGGCAGCACGGTTCTGTTGACCGCCAGTGCAGCGTATCGTCAGGCGGTGGTACAGCAATTACAAGCAATCTCGTCTTTGATTAATGTACAGTTTGTAGAAGTGACTGACGCAAATGCAGCACGCTTGGCAGATATTGCATTTGCGGGCATGACAGTGGATCCGTCCTCAGGATTGGCAGGATACGCGTATTACCCTGGTGCCTCGACCATCGTGTTGAAAGATGACGCCGAGAGCAATTTTTCGGTGGGTGCTGAATACTTTCAAGTGTTGTTACACGAAATTGGGCATAAATTGGGCTTAAAACATACGTTTGAGGTTGAAGGTGCTTTTGCAGCGTTACCTGATGTGCAAGACAATGTGGCCAACACGGTGATGACTTATAACTGGGATGTTTTAAATGCCCGCACATACTCGGTGCTTGATGTCCAAGCCCTGCAATATTTATATGGTGCCAATACCAGTACCGCCAGTGGTCATGACACCTATAGTATTGATTTAACGCAAACCCATTATGAGACCCTGTGGGATGGCGGTGGCACAGACACCATTAACCTGACTGGCAATGGTGCGACCTTTAGCCTTGCACAGGTGGCTATCAATCATGACAGCAGTGGCGCGGGTGTGATTTCGATGGCCTATGGCATGACCATTGAAAACCTCAATGGCACCACAGGCAATGACACCCTGACGGGCAATGCTGCCGCCAACGTGATGGATGGACGTGCCGGTGTCGACACCCTGATTGGTGGACTAGGTGATGACACCTACGTGGTCGACAATACGGCTGATATGGTCACTGAAGCGATGAATGCAGGAACCGATCTGGTCAAAAGTAGTGTGACCTATACCCTCGCAGCCAATCTTGAAAAACTACAATTGACGGGGACAGCGTCGATCAATGGTACGGGCAATAGCCTTGCCAATACGTTAACTGGCAACAGTGCAACCAACAGGCTATATGGTGGTTCTGGCAATGATACGCTGTCGGGTGGTAGTGGTAATGACTGGCTGTATGGTGGATCGGGCAATGATAAATTGCTGGGCGGGAGTGGTCAGGATTGGCTAGAAGGGGGCAGTGGTGCAGATCGGTTAGAAGGAGCCAGCGGCAATGATACGATGGTGGGCGGTAGTGGTAGTGACACCATCATTGGTGGATTGGGCAACGACACCTACTGGCTGCGCCGGACTGAAGGCGCAGATACCCTTGTTGAAAACGACAGTACTGTGGCCAACCGCGATGTCTTGACGTTTGGCAGTGATATTGCTGCCAATCAATTGTGGCTCACGCAAGTGGGCAATGATTTACAAGTGAGTGTGATTGGCACAACCGACCAAATGTCGATGAAAGATTGGTTTTTGGGTACGGCATATCATGTTGAAGCCCTGATCAGTGGTAACGCACTCACCCTAACAGATACACGGGTGCAAAATCTGGTGAGTGCCATGGCTGGTCTTACACCACCTGCCTTGGGTCAAACCGAGCTATCTGCCACACAGCACAGCCAACTCGATGCAGTCATTGCTGCCAATTGGCTGTCTGCTTAAGTCCCAGCAATCAAAAAGAACGCCGTCACTCTGCGGGAGTTGCGGCGTTTTTTGAGGTCAAGCACCGCTTGCGCCTTAAGCGTGACGGGCATCAAGGCTTAAACGCCCTGCACCAAACAACACCAGTGCCAAGAAACCACCCGCCATCGAGATGTTTTTCATCAGCATAATCTGCTGCATTTGATCTGAACCGGTATGAAAAATCAGGCCGCTGATCACGCAAAAACCAGCCAATGCAAATGCCACCAAACGGGTTTGAAAGCCCAGCAAGATGGCCAGCCCGCCGCCCAGTTCAGTCAAAATCACCAGTGGGAGCAGCGCTGCGGGTACACCCATGGCGTGCATGTATTGTTCTGTGCCTGCGTAACCGGTGAGTTTTTGAAACCCCGCCAGAATAAAAATCAGTGACAACGACAGCCGCATGGCAATCGATAAGACATTGGCGACGACGGGCTGTTGCACGAATGCAGCGGTTTTTTGGTTGAGGGTATTCATGGGGTCACTCCGTATGATGGATAAAAGAGGTAGGTCAGCACATTTACGCGTGCGCAGGCAGATCAAACCAGATGACATGCGTATCGGTATCTGCGGTGATGTGTGTCAAACCATCAAAAATCAGGGCGTCACCTGTTTCAACCACGTGGTCATTGATCCGCGCACGACCTTCAATCACATGTAGATAGCTCACGGCTTGCTCGGGTTGAATAGGTAACTGTTGGTCTGCGGTGATCCATGCACCCAAAATACGCGCCTGTTGCCGAATATACAGCGGAGTCTCAGCTGTGTTTGACACCACCACATGCCATTGATTGGGTGCGTCTTTGGGGTCAAGGTGGATTTGCTGATAAGTCGGCTCTGCGTTTTTTTGATTGGGATACAACCAAATTTGCAGTAAATGAACCGGCGTGTCGGCATGGTTGATCTCGCTGTGTTCAACGCCGGTGCCTGCGCTCATCAGTTGCCAATCACCTGCATTGATTTGGCCGGTATTGCCCATGCTGTCACTGTGGGTCAGTTGACCAGACAAGACATAGGTTAAAATTTCCATGTTGTCATGACCATGCCGACCAAAGCCACGATGAGCCGCGATCCGATCATCATTGATGACCCGCAAGGCCGAGACGCCCATATACCGTGGGTCTTGCCAGCTGCCAAACGAAAAACTATGCCGCGTATCTAACCAGCCCAGTTGAACGTGGCCGCGTTGCTCATTTTTATGCAGGACAGGAATCATGATCAGTCATCGCATGTACAGAAGATAAAGCCAGTATGCGGGGTTTTATTGCATCAGAAATCATCAGTCTTTGATTTTTAAATTAACCTAATCTTCATAATCCAACGAACAGTCTTGGCACAACCCACAGACCCGCTACACTCAAGGCTGCGCGATTGTTGAAGACCTCAACCATGTTACAACCCTTGATTGCTGACCGAATCCCCACTCATATCTTGACTGGATTTTTGGGCGCAGGAAAAACCACATTGCTCCGTCACTTACTGGCGCAAAAACCCGCCGATGAAGTGTGGGCGGTACTGGTCAATGAGTTTGGCCAAATTGGCCTTGATGGCGTTTTGCTAGATGTGGACGCCGACAGTGGCATTGCGATTCGTGAGGTGTCCGGCGGTTGTTTGTGTTGTACCAGTCAATTGCCCATGCAAGTGGGGCTGTCACGCTTATTGAGCCAAGCCAAACCGCAGCGTTTGTTTATTGAGCCGACCGGCTTGGGGCATCCGTTGCAATTGGTTGAGCAACTGACTGAACCCCACTGGCAGCAGTCATTAGCCCTGCGGGCGGTGGTCACGGTGGTTGATGGCACGCGTTTGCATGACGTGCGTTTGACTGATCATGAGAGTTTTGTGGCACAAACTCAGATTGCTGATGTGTTGGTGCTGTCGCATCAGGCCGACATGACCACGGTAGATTGGCACCAATGGACAACTTTATGTGCGTCATTGCCTGCCCCTGAGCGAGTGATTTATACGATTGATCAAGGCGTATTGGCGTTGTCAGCGATTGATGTGCCGCGTCGGGCAGCTCGAGAAACCCGTCGCTCGTTGCTGCATCGTATGCCTACCGGTGGGGTGCCTGTGGTGTCTGACATGGCGGTGGGGCAGGCATTGCCCTATCACTATGTCGAGCAAGGCATGGGGCAAGAGGTTGGCGGCTGGCGGCTGCCTGCGGAGTGGGTGTTTGATCGAGATGCGTTGCTGTTGTGGTTGATGTCGTTGTCAGATTGGCTGCGCATTAAAGGGGTGATACAGACCCAGCACGGTTGGTTGTCGATTAATCTGATTCCGCAGCAGATGGGTTTGACCAGTCACCGTGGAGGCGCTGATAACCGCTTAGAAATCATTAATGCCCCCAATGCTGATTGGACGGTGCGAGAGGCGGCATTGCTGGCGTGTATACACACGGCGTGATCGATACAAAAACGCCCAAGTCTATGCTTGGGCGTGTGATGACACAGCAGATGTCGTGGGCGTTTAAGCTTGTTCTTTAGCGTCGGCGGGTT
>JBEANQ010000177.1:0-4774 GCA_041165345.1 Pseudomonadota bacterium | reverse complement strand
TGACGTTGGGCAAGGCGTGTTTGTGCTCACCGCCCAACAACTGAGCGTGCCTGCCGACACACAAGAATTTGCCATTAACATGTCCAACCAACGCCATTGGGAAACACCCGTTAAACGATACATTGACGAATGCTTGGCTGGCAAAACCAGCGTTCGTGGCAAAGACTTTAATATGCGTTGGGTCGCCTCTATGGTGGGTGATGTTCATCGCATCTTGACCCGTGGCGGGATTTTTATGTATCCCTACGACTTAAAAGACCCCAGCAAAGCCGGTCGCCTGCGCCTGATGTATGAAGCCAACCCCATGAGCCTCATCATGGAACAAGCCGGTGGGGCGGCCAGCACTGGACGCGGTCGCATTTTAGACGTTGCCCCGCATGACCTGCATCAGCGTGTACCGGTTGTTTTGGGGTCGGCTAACGAAGTCAACCGCGTGGTGAACTACCATCACGAATACGACACACAAGGCTGATCCCACGTGAACGATCCGCTTAGCATTGTGTCTCGAGACAATCCGCGCCTACGTCAGGTTCGCGGACTGCTCGAGCAAGCCAGCGCCCGCAAAAAATCGGGTCAAACGGTGCTCGAAGGCATTCATCTGCTAGATGCCTACCAAAAAGCCGGTTTTACCCCAGACACCCTGTGGTTGACTGAAACCGCGTTGGCACATCCTGAAGTGATTGCCCTGCGCAACCGCTGGCCTGCGGTCTTGACCCTGCAACTGCCCGACGCGCTGTACCAAGACATGCGCACGCTCGGGCCGGGTATCGACATCATGGGCGTGATTGCCCAACCGCAACACCCGCTACCTGCGCACTTTGAACGGGATCTGCTGATTTTAGAAAGTGTGCAAGATGCAGGTAATGTTGGCACCTTGCTGCGCACGGCAGCAGCGGCAGGTATTGTGGATGTGGTGTGCATCACTGGCACAGCATCGGCATGGTCGCCACGGGTATTAAGGGCAGGCATGGGCGCACAGTTTGGCCTAAACATCTATGAGCAGCTCACACTAGCCGACGTGTTACCGCGCCTCAGCACCCCCTTGTATGCCACCAGCTCGCATGTCAGCACATCACTGTATCAACAAGATTTATCGGGTGCTGTGGCATGGTTAATGGGCAATGAAGGCCAAGGTGCTAGCGACCTCGCCTTGGCACATGCCACTGGCGTCACCATTCCTCAACCGGGTGGACAAGAGTCACTCAATGTAGCCATTGCAGGCGCAGTCTGTCTGTTTGAGATGGTGAGACAACGGCTGTAAATCGGTTGAAGCACTGACCCATACATCCAAAAAAAAGACCGCATTCAATGCGGTCTTTTTTTGCGGTCTATCAAACAGCTTAGTCTTTTACATGTCCTTGAGCATATGACAGCATCGCTTTACGCTCGGTCACTGAGGCGGCCTGCCACAAGGCTTTAAATTGCTGCATGGCGGTAGGTTCGTCAATCACCGCAGCACCAGACACCCCATCTGCCACACGGCCGAGCATTTGGTTGACACCGGACAACACAGAAGCAGATGCTTGACCCCGTTTGCCTTGCTGTTGCAGCACGGTTTGACCCTGTGCATCTTGCAACACAAAAATCGGCTCACGCGCATATTGCTGCGCACGGTGATGGCTGTTGGGCGGGTTGACCAAGCGCAATTGATACGCTTGCTGGTCAACCAACGCCACGGCAGGCAAATTGACTGATGCCGACTTCACCACATCATGCTCATCTGCGTTTAAGTCATACAACTTTTCAAAGCGCACACTCAACACATGCGATCCTGCAGCCAGCACATAGCGGGTTTTGGTCGGCGAAAACAACCCAAGGTTTAATGCTTGGCCGTCAATCGCCGTTACCACTACCCCATCACCAAGTTCAAGCGTGGCATCCGCAGAGGCCATACCACTCAGCAACGCGCACACACTCAACAGCACAGCCGCATTGATCCGCTTCAATGATTAACCTACCCGTTTGATTCGACGACGATACGCAGCAACCCCCATCAGACCCAATACACCTAAAACACCCATTGATCCACCACTAGTACGCGTGTCTTCAGTGGTGGTGGCAGTATTGGTAATGGTGACATCTGCCACATTTGAGGACAACAACTCGTTATCTAACACCACATAAGTGAACGAATCATTAAACGTCGAAAATAAATTATTAGACGTATAGGTTGCCTTTCCGCCATAACAGAAGTTTTCAACCTGACCCGCTGAGTTATCAGGGCAGTACCCTTCATACTCAAATTTTAACACGCCTTGAGTAGGCTTCGTCACCAATCGAATATTTAACGGTTTGAGTCCCGCAGAAGTACGACCATTATAAAACTGACTATAGCCTGTTACTGGTTTTCCCGCATCATCCAAAGGAACACCTTGAGGACCATCTCCTTCGTCAGAGTCATTGGCCAGCAAATCAAGCGATAACGTTTTAGTACCATAAGGCAAAATATACTGATCAGCCTCTGCAATCGGTGCCATGTTGCCGATGGTGGCCTGCACGACCCCTGAAGACAGTACGGTGTTATCAGCCTTAGACTTAATGGTGTATTTACAACGTTCTACTAAGCCAGATGGTGTTTGATCAAAGTTCTTACGAAAAACCCCCACACTTCGCAATACAGGATTCCATGTGCATAAAATGCTATTGGCATTCGCTGTGGGCGTCAAATTTCCACTTGTGGCTGTCACTTCTGAGCCAGTCCCTAATGACTCTACATCAACCGTATAATTGGTACCTAACAATGGAACGATCGAACTTTCCAAGGTTGTACCACTGACAGCGCCTGTCCAATACTCATAAGAAATGTCATTGTCCCAAACAGGAACATACGACGTCCGATATTTGAAGACCTTTTTAAATTCCGTTTGATACTCAGCCAGCTCAGCCTCTAAACGCTTGAGTGTGGCCTGATCTTCGGTTGATAATTTTGCTCGCTCAGCGGTCGTTAATTCGGTCACTTTCTTTTTTAAAACAGCCCGATAAGACTCATTGGCTTGGGGGTCATCATCGTTTGCAGTGAGCTGACTTAACTCTAACGCTCCCATATCACAACGTGGAGACTGGCTATTGTTGGTCACCGTGTTTTTAAAACCACTAGAGCGACTAACGCCCCGCTGATCAGTGCTGCCACATAGGGTGACACTCGCACCCGCATCTACAACGGTTAACGCCGAAGCTGCGCTAATTTTTGGCAAATAGCCCTTTAGATACGAACCATAATCTGCCAAACCATACAGAACATCACTTAATCCTGCTGTTCCTGTGTATTTATTGGTATTGGTCGTAGAAGAAGATAAGGGTGCGATTTGGCAGCTTTCACTGGCAGATGTCCCACCAATCAACGTACTACCAATTGCAATATTATCTATATCTGCAATCGCATTATTGCCCATATAATGGCAATTAAGCCCGCTATTAAATGCAACAATCGCATTTAACATCACCATACTGACTTGATCATCATAGAGCAAGGCGCTTGGTGACGTGTTTTCAACCATGGTCACACCGAGCAATGCTACCTTGCTCGCTGTCGATAATCGACTGCCATTGCCGGTGTCTCGCATTCTTAACACGGCTGCATCACTGGCTGTTGACGTGGTGTTTTTAGACAGGGTTAAACCTGAAAAATCAACCGTTGGAATACCACACAAATCAACAATAGATTGGCTAGTGTTTGAGCCATTTTGCACAATGCTGCTGCGCTCAACAGTTAATGTGCGTTTGGTTAAAGTGAGTGGGTCAAAACAACTCATCCCGATCACCGCAGCACCAGAACCCGCCACATTGCCCTCAAATAAACTATCTTTAACTGTCAGGTCGCTGCCCACACCCTCTAAATATATCGCGCCGCCACTACCTGTTGCTGTTGAATTTTGAATGCCGACCTGATTTAGGTTGACACTTGCACCAGCACGAATTGCGCCTCCATTTGTGGCATGGCCACCATCCAAAATGACTGCGGATAATGAAAAATCAGCAGCCGTTACCGCAGTATTAAAAATGCGTGAATTGGCAGCAGCAGTGATCGTGGTTTTAATCGGCAACAATGCAGGGTAAATACCTGTCACAGCATCACGTTTGGTCGTGTCTGTCCGTAGTGCACCAACAATCGACATCCCTACAGACACGTTAGGGGTCAATTCACCACGGGTCAGTACATACTGTCCCGCTTTCAGTTGAATCTCACTAGGAACATCTCGCTTCCCTGCAATACAGCCTCCATAAGCGGCACTGGTATTGGAAGCTTGAATAGCCTCACGCAAAGAACATGCAGCCGAGTTCTCACCATTCTCATCAGCAAAAGTTGTGACATTAATGGTCACCGCATACGCAGGCGCCATACAGCCCAGTATAATCGCGGATAAAAGTGTGCGACGAATCATCATAGTGGGCGAACTCCTTTAGTGCGGCGACGCATCCATGCCAATCCCATCAAACCAAACAGTCCCAATACACTTGTACTGCCGCCGGATAGATTGGCTTTTTTGTTTTCAAACGTGTCGGGTGGATCTTGAACAATGGTCGTTTGTATCTTGACTGTTTTTGTCTTCTCAGCATCCGAAAAACGGCTCATCGTGGTCACAACATTGTATTGATAAATGTCAGAACCATGAAAATTATAGGTGGGTGTATAAGAAACGGTATGGTCATCAACAAACGTTTGCACCCCTTTTAAAGGCGCTTGACTATATTGAAGACAGCCATTTTGCCAACCACCATTAGGTATAGAGACCGTTGGATAAAAATCTATACAATTTTCAGCCGGCAATAACTC
>JBEANQ010000176.1:0-4804 GCA_041165345.1 Pseudomonadota bacterium | reverse complement strand
CAATTCACGATGTCTGATTGGAAGTGGTGGTATTGCTGCGATCTAAAAATATGTGCAGTTAATATGTTTTTGGATTTAATTATATTTATTTTAAAAATAATAATCTGAAGCCTATGATGGAAATATATATTTCGATCATTAATCTCTGCTGATTTGTGCTGACTGATCTGGCAAAACATGTGATGAGTAACTCATTTTCTGCATCAAAGAGCGCTGCTCTGTCCTGTCGATTCTCATCTGAAGATCGTTGCTTCTCGGATCTACTACGTTCTAGATCAGTATTTTAGTCGATGGTCATGATGTCAATGTGTGAAAAAAAAGGAGGGCATGTGCTGTTGCTGACTGTGAGCCATCATGATGATTCCTAGTGTTTACAATAGATCAAATGGGCTGTGGATGGATTGGTTTTATCAGAATCTTAACACTGCTTATATTTTAGTCGGAGCAGCCGATTCATGGTGTTGATATATACCATAACGTATGCAAATAACGCTAATCATTACCCTGTTTTGGGTATTGTTTAATATATTCTTTGAATAAAAACGCTCTGTGATCATCGTTGTCATAAAATTGACATCAATTGTTCGAAGCAGGCCATGTACACAAGAGTGACGCAACATATTGAGGTTGTGTCATCTGAATTAACGATAAATACTGCAAGAACAGATCCATGATCCAATCACACAGCTCAGTCCGAGCAAGCAAACCATGCTCCATAATTGTCTTTGAGTTTTGATGAGTGCTGCTTCATCTGCACCTGCACGAGTGAATGACCACATAACACATGTTTTAGACAGTAACAACCAAATGATCCAAAGCGTAAGGCACAGCCCCAATGCGCCTGCATCAAGTAAGGAGTCATCAGGTCGAGTGAGCAAAAAAAAGAAGCTAGCGAGCGCGTACATGACCGAGAAGCTAATTTGGGCGATATGTAATGATTGATAGAGTCGCTCGACTATGGTCATCCTTGAGCTCCTATTTATTGATGGCTGGAGGCTACGTTTACCTGCACGACAGGCTAAGAATAGAAATTCATTGTATTCAAAGATGAGGTTTTCGTTAAGCAAAAGTAACAAATTGCAACATCATGTGCGAGCTGAGGAAATAAAAACGTGATGTATGAGTCATGACTGACGCGCAAGTATAGTGGACACACCCACACAGGGCGAGTGTGGCACATGACACAACTTTATATGGCTTGAATAGCCATGATTCCAGTGCGAATTTGATCTTGGAGCCGTGGCTTGACTGTGGCTCCATTGTAGGCTGTCAGTTGGTAATCTGATGGATTAAATCGCATGATGCGCATCCGATACTCGGCATTAAAACCAGGGTATAAAGTGTTATTGCGCCCATTGGGGCTGAGATACCAATTTGAGCAACCCGATTTCCACACGGTGTGTTCGCTGCGTTGATCCATCAGGCGTACAAACCGACGCTCAACCTCTGGTTTGACCACCATTTCTTTTAAGTTTTTGGCTTGTCGGAATGCAATGGCTTGCCAGACGTAGTCAATTTGCGCCTCGGCATACGCGATGACCGACGTATGGCCCGGTCCTGTGAACGGTCCGACCAAAAAGTACAAATTGGGAAAATCGCTGGTGGTGATGCCATTGTAGGCTTCGGCGCCGTCTTTCCATTTGTCGTTGAGCAAGAGGCCATGCTTACCCCGAATATCAAACGGCGCGCCGGTATGGCGAACCTGATAACCCGTTGCAAAAATGATCACATCAAGGTCATGGGCGGTGCCGTCGGTGGTGACAATACCGTTGGGAGTAATGCATTGGATGCCATCGGTCACGAGGCTCACATCAGGGCGTTGCAGGGTAGGAAACCAATCACTAGAGACCAAGACGCGTTTGCAACCAAACTTGTAGCTGGGCGTGAGCTTTTGGCGCAATACTGGATCTTTGACTTTACGTGCAAGATAACGCCGCGTAATGCCTTCAGGATGTTGTTTAAACGCATCGTATTTTAAAATCAAAAACGGTGCGGTGAGTTCATTAAGCCAGTAGTTGCTCAGGCGGGCGGCTTTCATGGCCATCGGTACTTTGGCCATCAATGATTTTTCACGCGGGGAAATTTCTCGGTCCATGCGGGGCATGATCCAATTGGGCGTGCGCTGAAACACCGTTAAATGTGCGACTTGATCCACAATAGCCGGCCCCACTTGCACAGCAGTTGCGCCGGTTCCAATCAGTCCGACGCGTTTGCCGGTTAGATCTACATCATGCCGCCAGTTGGCCGTTTGAATACGTTCACCCAAAAACGATGCAGTGCCTGCAATGTTGGGGTCTGCGGGGGCAGAGAATGGACCGGGTGCAGCCACCACATTTTTAGCCCGCACAAAGCGTCCGCCTTCGATTTCAAGCAGCCATTCTCCGCGTGTCTCGTCATAGCTTGCACCAACAATGCCTGAATTAAAGGCAATATACGGATACATGCCATATTTGCGCGCGCAATGGCGGATGTATTGGTGAATTTCACCTTGGGTGGCGTAGACATGTGACCAGTCGGCGTAAGGCTCATAGGAGTATGAATACAACTGCGATTTAATGTCACAGCCACAACCAGGATAGGTATTGTCTCGCCATGTGCCGCCCACATCACTGGCTTTTTCAAAAATACGAAAATGGGTCAGACCTGCTTTTTTGAGCCGAATACCCATGCCCAAGCCAGAACATCCTGTGCCGACCACAGCTACTTCTAGTAATTCAAGATCATTGAGGTCAGCAGGGGCTGACGCGTGCAAAGGAGCATTCATCGCAGTTCTCACAGGGTTGATGACGCAGTCGTCGCGTCAGAAGGGTCAGTTGAAACATCCGGCAAGGCGGTCAACAGTGGCAATAACTGTTGCAGCATGGGGCGTGGCATATTGAGCAAAAACGCCCCGACCGTGAACTGCGTACACATGCGCGCCGCTTGTGTGGGTGTGGGTGAACCTTGTGCCACCATGCGGTGTGCCAACTGATGTACCATGCCAACGGTGGCATCTGACAGGTCAGTTGGGCGAGTGATGTTGAGCAAACCAGCGGCGTTGCTGCGTTGTAGCTCAAGCGACATTTGCGCCGCTACGGCATCACAAATATCCCAGTACAGGTTTTCAAGTGCGGGGAGACTGCCAAACCCCGACCGAAACGCCGACAAGGTAATGTGTCGATGACGATTGAGGGTTTGAAACACCATCTCATAAATGTGTTGGGTCAACAGCAGGGTGTCTAATGGCGATTGAATCCGCAGACCCTGCCGAATCGTCACCACCCCTGCATGTAGTTCATCAAACATTTGGCGAATGATCAGCAAAAAGAGTTCTTCTTTGCCACCTTTAAATTGGCCGTAAAATGCACTGATCCCAATGCCAGCTCCTGCCGCAATTTCGGCCACTTGGGTCTGTGAGAATCCTTTGGCTGCAAAACAACGGGTGGCCGAGTCAATCAGGTCTTGCCGTGTTTGTGCGAGCTGTGCTTGAGTTCGGCGTGCCATCATGGGGTGTCTGGTTGGTAGTAATTGGAATCATAATTCCAATTAATAGGCGGGTTGTCAACTGCTTTCTGATCATTAAAAAACGATTAATAAACATTATTTTAGTGGTTTTTATTGTCTTTTTAAGCCATCTGTATGGCCATTTAGGCCATGTGATCACCTACAAAAAGAATCAAAATTCCATATATTAAGGCACTCATGCCACTGGGTCTGCGGGTGGCATGGTGTTTGATGAGGATACTGATGTGGTGTTTAGGACAAGAAAATATCGATGTGCTGAACGTCTTCTGGCAAGGCTCGATCTTTGAGCAAATCGTGTAGCGCGATCATGGTTTGATTGTCATGCCTAAAGACATAGACCGCATTGCGACCAGCAGCCTTGGCCGCATAACAGGCTTGATCGGCCTGACTGATCAATGTTTTGGCGTCTGTATAAGGCATGGGCAAAATGCTAGACACCCCAATACTGACACTCAGCTCAATCACTCGATCATTCCAAATAAACGGGTGCTGCTGAATGGCTCGCCGAATTTTTTCGGCAATCAGGCTCGCGCCGGTCAGGCTGGTGGATGACAGCAACACCACAAATTCTTCACCCCCATAACGTGCCACAAAATCGCCTGCACGGTTGACGGTCTTTTCACATTGTTGGGCGATGTGTTTGAGGCATTCGTCACCACATAAATGACCGTATTGATCATTAATTTTTTTAAAGTAATCGCCATCAATCATCAGTAAGCAAATGGGGTCAGCGGCGCGTGTGCCACGATGCCATTCGCTGCGCATTTTTTCTTCAAAAAAGATTCGGTTATAGACACCTGTCAAGCCGTCGTGCGTACTGATTTCTCGTAACGAGCGATTAAGATGCTCAAGTTCAATGGTGCGTTCTTGCACTTTTAGCTCAAGGATTTCATTGGCCTCACGTTGCATGTCTAAAATATCTTGCCGTGCTTGGTCACGTTGAGCGCGTTCAATGTTCATGCGATAGGCTAGCGCAAAAGACAGTAAAAAACCTTCAGCCACATAACCGACTTGTAGTGCGTTTTCTGTCCAAATATTACTAGGTAGAATTCCCCATTTACTAAGTACTAAAATAATGGTGCTCAGCAAAAATGAACCCCATGCCACAGTATAAAATTTAGCTTGTGGGTTGCCTTTGGCCCATAAATATAGCCCCAATCCCATCGCGCCAATCGCTTCTACCACACTGGCTAGGGTAGACAATCGAATTAAAGTGCTATAAGGAACAAATAGGTCTAGCATCACCACAAATATGCTACTAAAGATGAAAAATAAGCAGACATAACGCACGGCGGCATGA
>JBEANQ010000175.1:0-4826 GCA_041165345.1 Pseudomonadota bacterium | reverse complement strand
ATGGATGCGCCAACCATAATTTAAAACATTGGCACCAAATTGATGAACCATCTCTGCGCGTACCATCTCAGCAATATACGGCGCCTGAAAATCGAGTTTGCGTTCAGGCATATTAAGACCAACAGGCGCTTTGATCTCATGTTGATATTGAGATTGGCTAATGTAGCCTAATTGCAGCATTCGTCCAATAATCCAATTGCGACGCTCTAAGGCACGCTCTGGATTAGCAACAGGGTTGTATTTCGAAGGTGCTTTGGGTAGTCCTGCAATCATAGCCATTTCAGCAATCGATAATTGCTGTAATGGTTTATTAAAATAAACGCGTGCAGCAGCACTGATGCCGTAAGCATGTTGACCTAAAAAAATCTTATTGACATACAGGGTCAAAATTTCTGGTTTAGATAAATTTTGTTCGATTTTTCGAGCCAAAAAAATCTCAGTCAATTTTCTTCGAATGGTTCGTTCGGGGCTTAAATAATAGTTTTTTGCGACCTGCATCGTGATTGTCGACCCTCCAGATTGAGCCGATCCACTTTGTACAGCCTCTGTCAGCGCACGGCCTAATCCTTTAAAGCTAATACCGCTATGGGTAAAAAAGGATGCATCTTCAGCAGCTAAAAATGCATGAACCATTTGCGGTGGGATATCTTTATATCGTACAGGATCTGAGAGTTTCTCACCAAACTCACCCAAGAGCTTCTCATCACGGGTGTAGACCTGCATGGGCATTTCGATTTGGGCGCGTTTAAGAATCTCCATATCAGGTAGGCTGGGTACCAAATATAAATAAGTCCCATAGAAACCGAGGGGCAGTGCAAGGATCATGACCAAGACAAATGCCAACACGGGGTGAAGAGAGCCTGCACAAGATAGCTTTTTCATTGCAAGTGAGCTTTAATACCAAGTGGGACCGGAGTGTTGCTGCAGTATACCCGTAAGATCGCTTGTGTGTCAGAAGCAACTCTGATAAGACTACAGGCGGGCGACGGGGGCTGGGGTAAACGGCACTTCGTATTTTCTATGAGAAAAATAAAAGGGAAAAAACGTGCTTTCCTTTCGACGTAAAAACAGCGCCAGTCTGGTCGGACTGGACATCAGCTCGACGTCGGTCAAGCTTCTGGAACTGAGTATCCAAGATGGCCGTTACCGAGTTGAGAGCTACGGGGTGGAGCCACTGCCAGCCAATGCAGTGGTCGAAAAAAACATTGCCGACGTCGAGGGAGTAGGCGAGGCGATCGAACGTCTTGTCAATCGTTCACGTCCCAGTGCGCGTCATGCTGCTGTTGCTGTGTCTGGCTCAGCAGTCATCACAAAATTAATCGACATGGAGGCAAACCTCGATGACGACGAACGTGAGACGCAGATTAAACTCGATGCTGATCAATATATTCCCTACCCATTAGCGGAAGTGAATTTAGATTTTGAGGTGGTTGGACCGTCAACAGCTGGGCCGAATCGTGTCAGTGTGCTACTGGCTGCCTCTCGCTCAGAAAATATTGAGCAACGCGTGGATGTGCTAGAAATTGGTGGCTTAAAGGCTCGTGTTGTTGATGTTGAGGCCTATGCGATTGAGCGAGCATTTTCATTGATTGTGGATACCTTGCCGGGTCGCTATTGTCGATATTGGTCATACGATGACGACCTTGAATGTCTTACGGGATGAACAAATTATTTATACGCGTGAGCAGCTCTTTGGTGGCAAACAGCTCACTGAAGATGTGCAACGTCGTTATGGTTTGTCCTTTGATGAAGCCAGTCGCTCCAAGCGAGAGGGTAATCTTCCTGATGATTATGAACCTGAAGTGCTTCAGCCTTTTATGGAGTCAGTGGCTCAGCAAGTGACACGCTCATTACAGTTTTTCTTCTCCTCTAGCCAATACAATGATGTTGATCACATTTTGTTGGCGGGCGGTAGTGCTAGTATTCCTGGGTTAGCACGTATGGTTCAAGAAAAGCTTGGTAATCGTGTGACTGTTGCAAATCCGTTCATGCAAATGAACTTTGCCAGTCAAATTGATGCCAGCGCCATCGAAAATGATTCCCCTGCACTCATGATTGCATGTGGTCTGGCCTTGAGGAGTTTCGACTAAATGGCAAAGATCAATCTGCTGCCGTGGCGCGAAGAGCTCCGCGAGCAGCGTAAAAAAGAATTTTTAGTCATCATGGCTGCTGCATTTATGTTGGCGCTGGTGATCGCCGGTCTAACATGGGCATTTTTTAATAATCGTTTAAGTGACCAAGAGCAGGCCAATCAACAGGTGGTTGCTGCTAATAGCCAGCTTGATAGCAAACTGAAAAGTCTGGATGGGTTGCAAGATCGTCGTGATGCGATTGTGGCACGCATGAAAGTCATTCAAGACTTGCAAGGCAAGCGTCCAGTTGTGGTGCGTTTGTTTGATGAGTTGACACGCATGATGCCCGTCAACATGTATTTGACTCGCTTCAAACGTGATGGGGATAAATTTACCATCGAAGGAAAAGCAGAAAGTCCAAATACAGTATCAGAGTTGCTGCGTAGTCTCGAAGCATCACCATGGTTCCGAAATGCCTTCATGAACGCATTTCAGGGTGTTGTGATTGACCCCAAACAAGAAGCACAGTCAACGGGTGGTGTTTTACCTCGTCCTGAAGACAGTTATGGCAGTTTTGTGGTGTCTGTTGATCTAGAAGAGCCAGAACCTGTTGGAACTGAAGCGACTGCTGGGCAACCACCCGCATCAACGACGGGGAGCACACCATGAGTCAGGACAAGATTTCGCTATCGAAGACCGACCTAAATGTGCCGGTTGCGAAGAAAAAGCAATACACCCTTCAAGATTTTACCAATAGTTTCAACTCACTCGACCCTCAAAATATGGGGAACTGGCCTGTTCCAGTGAAAGTGACGTTGTGTATTTTCTTGATGTTGATGACCTTAGCCTTGGCTTACTTTCTTATGATTCGGCCTGTGATGGATCAAATCAGTGGGGCTCAAAGCCAAGAGGAAACGTTACTCACAGAATACCGCGACAAAGATTCCAAATTGCGTAACCTGCAGCTCTATGAAATTCAGGTGAATCAAATGGAAGACACCTTTGGTCAGTTGCTTCGTCAGCTGCCCAAGGAAAATGAAATTCCTGGCCTCATTGAAGATATCAACTTCACTGGTATTGGCAGTGGTATGCAATTTAATGATATTAAAGTTGAGCCTGAGCTCGCTCGAGAGTTCTTTGTTGAACTTCCAATTAGTATCAAAGGCCAAGGGGACTTTCATTCATTTGGCGGTTTTATTAGTGGTTTGGCCGCTTTGCCTCGAATTGTGACGGTTCATAATTTTGATATTGTTCCTGTCAATAAGGGTGGTAAGGATGCAGTCGAAGTTCCAGTGTTAAACATGACATTGCAGGCTCGCACCTATCGCTATAATGATCAGGTGGATGCCAAATCAGCCACTGACAAGGCTCAATCTGCTCAGCAAGCCAACCAAGGAGGCGCAAAATGAAGATGAAGCTTCTGGCCATCTTGGTGTCAATACTCGCAGTGGGATTGAGCGGCTGTGAATCACGCATTGATGAAGTGAATGCTAAAATGCAGCAGATTCACGCAGAGCCTCCCAAAGGAATTGAGCCGCCACCTGTCTTTTTGCCTATTCCTACTTTTAGCTACTCAGCACAACAGTTGCGTAGTCCATTTATGCCACCAAGCCTTGCACAAGAGTTAAAAGTCATGGCCGGTCGTCGGGTCATGCCTGATTTGAGTCGCCCACGTCAACAACTTGAAAGCTTTCCAATTGAGTCACTACGTATGCGTGGCACTATTCGACATCCTAAAGGACCGTTATTTGGTCTGGTCGAAAGCCCTGATGGTAGTGTTGTACGGATTCAATTGGGCAATTACATGGGCAAAAATGATGGTCGCATCGTAGGGATCACGCCAAGTCAGATCAATGTGATAGAGATCGTTCCGGATGGACGCAACGGCTTCGTTGAGCGGCCCCGCAGCCTTGTCATGGTCGATGTAGGCGCATAAGGCAATCTTGAGGATAACAACATGATGAATCGGATTTTTAAGGCACGGGTCGGCCAGCGAATAGGGGCAATGGGGATGTCTGAGATGAACAGGCTAGCACTGGTGGCAGCATGCACACTGGTTGCTCAAGTTGCGTTTGCTGCTGAACGCGTACAGTTACAGACGGTAGTACCCGTTGAACTGCCAAACAATGAAATGGAATTGCGGTTGGTCTTTAATGGCACACCTCCTGTGCCACAGGCGTATCAAATTGAGCGCCCAGCACGTTTAGTTGTGGATTTACCCCAAACACAAAGCACTTTAGCATCTCGTTATCAAAATCTGACTACTGGTACTGCACGTAGCATGACCGTCATTGATAACCAAGAGTTGACCCGCTTGGTGATTAGCCTGAGTCAAGTAGGGGGATATACCACCCGCGTTGAAGGCAACACCATGATTTTAAAAATTGGTCAAGCAAACTTGGGTTCAGCTGTCAGTGTGGCAACAGCAACACAAGTGCCTGCAAGCACAGTGCAACAAGCTGCGGCCACTATGGCCGGTCGACGGAGCGGGCTTGAAATTGCTGACGTTGATTTCCGCCGTGGCAGTGGTGGAGATGGTCAAGTATTGGTTTCACTCAGTGACTCGAGTATTCCTGTCGATGTTCAGCAGCAAGGCAATAAAATCATTGCACGCTTTTTAGGGACTCCAGTGCCTGAGCGTCTACGTCGTCGATTAGATGTCAATGATTTTGCGACGCCAATCAAAGTGATTGATGCCTATAACGAAGGTGGCAATGGCATTTTGGTGATTCAACCTCAAGGTGATTTTGAGTA
>JBEANQ010000174.1:0-4834 GCA_041165345.1 Pseudomonadota bacterium | reverse complement strand
CAACAGCCCAATTCCAAGCTGCACCACCTGAGTTGTGATGAGAACAGACATTTATAGATTAACTGCCAAACTGTGGACGAGTTTCTAGTCAAACAAAGTTATTCACCAGTATGAGGCCAATATTTGACAAAATCGGCCATTGAGTAAAGGAATGAATAATCCTTCAGTGATTAGGTGTATCTATTGCAAATTGATGTGTATCCTAAACTGTGACGGACTTATTTTTTCAATCTGTTTAAACGCCCTAGAAAAGGTGGATGAATTACCAAATCCAACCATCATGGCAATTTTCTCGATAGAGTATGGCGTCGTCAGTAACAATGTTTTTGCAACTTGAATACGAACATCACTCAATATATCGCTAAATGAAGTGCTCTCGTCATTCAGGCGGCGTCTCAGGGTTCGCTCAGACATTGCTAAATCAACGCATGCCGTTTCAATGGAAACCTTATGGCCTTTTTGAATCATGTCTTTGATATAATGTTCAACGCGATAACGAATCGTCTTTTCTTGGTGAAAGTGGTGTAATTGTTGTTGTAATATGGCCAATAACATTTCATAGGTATGTTTGTTATACGTTTGAATATTAGTATTCATAATATGATTAGAAATAATGATTTTATGTTGTTTTTCTCCGAAAATAGGTTGAGCGCCAAAAAAATGACCGTAGTCGTGTGTTGAAAATAGTGTGTGATGTTTAAAATAAGTTTTAGCAATAATAGGTTGTGAGTAATTACTATGATGTGTGAGTGCATAGCGTCCAAAATCTAAAATAATGGCAATGGTGAGCTCTGCTAGAAACATATTTATTTTTCGACCGAAATCGACGGTGTGCTCTAGATAAATCGTGGTTTCAAAAATATTTTCTTCTTTCCGTGCCGCAAAGTAGGGGGTGATGACTGGCAAAAAGTCTGCTAGCAGTTGTGCCGATGCCTTTAGATTAGGACAGGCTAGCGCTGCCATACCCAACCAACCGTGTGAGGTAATGGAGACATAAGGTAGGGCTTGCAAGAAATAAGGTCGATGGTGATCTAGGCTATCAATGCTGATGTCTAAGGCATATTTAAAGTCATCAAACGTCATGTCACCTTGCGTGGTGGACAATTGCGCCTCTAGATCAATGAGTGATTGATAGGTTGTTGAGTTTTTTCCTTTATGTGCTGCCACTAATGCCAATAATGGCGATAAATAAAAAGCGGGATAACGCATGGTTAGCATCTCATCACAGCGGTTCACACCGTTAAGGGTGGGTCATGATGGTGGGCGGTATGGGAACATACAATGGCACTCTCATATACATTTTTTATAGAAATGCCATATTTTTTGTATGGAGTTGATGTTTTTGGCCAAGGCGTGATTTTTTTGCTGTACTTTTGATGGTTGCTGCTATGCTGTGCCCGCTTTGCTGTTGTGTGTTGCTCATTTGGTTTAGGTCGCTCATGCCCTTGCTTACTCGATTACGCCGTTGTTTGATCCGTGCGCCACTGGTATTACGGTTATGGCTGGCTGCGTACGTGTTGGTGGCGGTCGGTGTGTTTTCGTGGTTGCCTGCTCTTGTGTTTCAGGCAGATCAGACGCATCAGGTGTATGTCATCGAGCAGGGCAATGTGGTGTCGTGGGTGTTGCATCATGTGGGGACAGTCGATCAACACGATCCATTAGGGTTGCATGAACACCATGTGGTTCATGCCCTTGATCATCCGCATGATGAGCCTGACCATCAGTTTAAGGTCAGCCATGTTGACCAGCACCCTATCTTGTTTAAATTACTCGATTTTAAATCCCTTATTTTTTTAACGCTGATTGTGGCGTTATTACAGGCATTTTTGGCCTTGTGGCGTTATGTGTGGCCTCGGCATTTGGGGCGTCTTCCAGTATTTTTAAGCCCCTGTCAAAATCGTTTTGCACAACTCTCCCGTACGGTTGTGCTGCGTCACTAGCCTATTCTGTTGTTCAGTCTTGCTCTCTCTATGCGGTTGATCTGCATGGGATGTTCTCGTATTGACATCAGGATATTGCCTTATGCGTTCCTCTTTTGTGCTGGCCTGTTTGGGGCTATTGCACACATCCTTTGCGTATGCCGATCTGAGCCTTGAACAGGCCAGACAGCAAGCCTATACGCGTGATCCCGAGCTACAAGCGCTGAGTCAGCGCCAGTCAATTGACCCGTTGCGGATTGCGCAAGCCGGTCGTTTGCCTAATCCAGAAGTCACCGTTGAGCTGGATAACCTTGGCGGTACATCCGGTACAACCAATGAAGGCGCGAGTCTGGAGTGGCGTTATAGCCAAGCCTTCGCGCTCAACAACAAGCGGGCGTTGCGTGTGAATCTGGCGCATATCGAGCCGCTCAATACTCAATTGGCCATTCAAACCCGCAGGGCGGCGCTGGCTGCTGATGTGCGGGTGTGCTTGGCGCGCTGGGCCATGGCCGACGCACAAGTGGGGCTGTTGACAGATGAACAGTCGGTGGCACAGGCGCAGGCTCGATTACTGGGTGAGCGACTGCATGCCGGTAAAATCATTCCATCCGACCATCAACGTGCTGTCGCACTGGCACAAGAAGCCGACGTCCAACGTCTGGCACAGCAGCGCCTGACCCATAGTCTACGGGCTGCCTGTGAGGTGCTGGTGGGCGCAGTGTTGCCTGAACAGCCGATCCCGCTCAGTGATGATCAACCAGTGTTGACGCCACAGGTTTTGCTCAGTGAGCAACAAACCGAGCTGGATATTGCCCATGCTCGCGCCCGTCTGGCATTGACCACAGCAGAGCGTCGCCCCGATGTGACCATGAGTATTGGCACACGGCGCAGTCAGCAGCGCTCAGATCAGGTGTGGTTGGTGGGCGCGACCGTGCCACTGACCGTGTTTGACCCCAATACCGTGGCCCGTGCGGTGTCACAACAGCAGTTGGATCAGGCTGTTGCGGTAGCCACATTAACTCGCCAGCGTGCGCTATTGCGGGTTGAGCAGGCACAGGCACAGCGCTTGGCCGCGCAGCAGCAATTGGACGTGTTGCAACAACAGGTGTTGCCCGCCACCCAAAACAGCCTACGGATTGCAGAAATGGCCTATCAGGCCGGTAAAACCGGCCTGTTGGAGTGGTTAGAAGCTCGCCAAGTGTGGCGTGCCGCCCGCGAACGACAAGTCAACAGCACATTTGCCCTGCAACAGGCGCTTGCCGACCTTGAACGTGAGTTTGCCCCAGCCGCTGCCGCTATTTTAGGATCACAGCCATGATGACGCCCAAAAAATCTCTCAAAAACATCGGCATCATGGTGCTGATTTTGGCGCTGATCAGCAGCATCATGGGCTATGCGTGGTGGAAAACCAGCACGCCAAACCGCTCCAGTGAACACGCTGAACATGTTGAAGAAAAAACCGGCGAACATGCTGAAGAAGAAGCCACTCCCGCCAAAGGCCCGCACGGTGGACGGCTGTTTAAACAAGGTGGCTTTTCGCTTGAGGTTAAAATTTTTGAGCAGGGTGTTGAGCCACAATTGCGCCTGTATGCCTACCAAAACGGCCAAGCGCTTGATCCCAAAATCGTGCAAGCCAATGTGCTGATTCACCGTCTAGATGCCCAGCAGCAGATTAGCTTTAAACCAGAGGCTGACTATTTGCTGGGTGATCAGGTCATCTACGAGCCGCATTCATTTGACGTTTCGGTACAGGTCAAACATGCCAACACACCCTATACGTTTGCATGGTCGCAGCAAGAAGGCCGCGTCATGTTGGCCGATGTGGCACTCAACAGCAGTGGCTTGACGTTGCTGACCGCGCAACCACGGCAGTTTGCCAGTCAAAACCGTGTGACGGGTGAGCTACAACTGCAGCCTGAGCAACATGTGGCGGTGACGGCACGTTCTGCTGGTGTGGTGCTGACGGTTCATCCGTCATTGGGCGCGACTGTTCGGGCAGGCGATGTGCTGGCGGTGATCGAAAGCCGTGAGCTGGTCAATCTGCGCGCCACCCAACGCAGTGCGCAACAACAGCTTGCATTGGCCAAAACCACATTAAGCCGCGAAGAACGCTTATGGCGCGAAAAAGTCTCGCCAGAAAACGACTACCTGCACGCCAAGACCCAATACAGCGAGGCCATGATTCGGCTCGACGAAGCCAATCAGGTACTGGCCGGTTTAGGCGCTTCTGTTGGCGCACATGCGGATGGTCGCTTTGCGATTCGTGCGCCGATTAGTGGCGTGGTGTTGAGCCGTGCGGCGGTGGTGGGACAGGCTGTGGGTAATGAGTCGGTGCTGTTTGAAATCGCCGATCTGTCGCAATTATTGGCAGTGATTAAAATCCCTGAAGCACAAGCCGCACAAGCTCGGCTGGGTTTACCCGTTCAGATTCAAGCCCAACAGGGCGAACAGACCGCACAAGGCGACATCACCTATCTGGCGTCCACCGTGGATGAGGCGACCCGTACTGTGGCCGCGCATGTGCGCTTCAATAATGTCAGTCAAGGCTGGCGGGTCGGACAACAGGTTCGTGCCAATATTGTGGACGGTCAGGTCAATGCTGCTGTTGCGGTACGAGAAGACGCGCTGCAAACCTTCCGTGATTGGACGGTGGTGTTTGTGCGAGTGGGTGATCAATTTGAGGTCAGACCGGTCGAGTTGGGGCAACGTGCGGATGGTTTTGTCGAGGTGCTGTCGGGTCTTCAGGCCGGTCAAGTGTATGCCGCTGGCAATTCTTTTCTTCTTAAAGCAGAGCTCGGCAAAGCCGGTGCATCGCATGACCATTAAGGATGATCAGCATGTTTGACCGGATGGTTCAACTCTCGATTCAGCAGCGTTGGCTGGTGCTGCTGTTGTTTGCGGTGATCAGCGCGATT
>JBEANQ010000173.1:0-4870 GCA_041165345.1 Pseudomonadota bacterium | reverse complement strand
GCGATTTTTCAATTGCTGCGGCGATGTTTTCGTCAGTGTCGGTGGCAAATGTGCTGACCCGTTTTGGTGACGCAGACCAGCAAGCCCGCTATTTGCCTGCCTTTATGGACAGCAACAGCCTGCCCGCATCGTTGGCCTGTACCGAACCAACCGCCATGTTTAACCCCAAAAAATTGCGCACCCAAGCCAAACAAGACGGCAATGCGTTTATTTTAAATGGCGAAAAATCACTGGTATTGATGGGACAAAAAGCCGAACTGTTTATTGTCTCGGCAGATGTCAACGGCACGCCTGCTCTGTTTATTGTGGAAGGCGGATCGGTGGGTCTGAGCATACAAGCAGAACCGGCAATGGGCTTAAAAGCCGCCCAAACGATCCGTTTATGCTTAAAAAATGTGCATGTCCCCGCTGCAAACTTACTCGATGCCGACTACCAAACCTTCTTGGATTTGGGCCATTTGGCGTTTTGTGCGATGGCCTTGGGTGTGGGCAATGCCATTTTGGATTATGTCGTCCCGTATGTGAATGACCGCGAAGCCTTTGGTGAACCCATCAGCCACCGTCAAGGTGTGGCGTTTATGGTCGCTGACCTTGCCATTGAGCTTGAATCCATGCGCATGTTGACATGGCGCGCCTGTGCGTTGGCCGAAAGCGGCAAACCATTTCACCGCGAAGCCCATTTGGCACGCACTTTATGTGCCGACAAAGCCATGAAATTGGGCACGGATAGCGTGCAATTGTTGGGTGGTCATGGCTTTACCAAAGAGCATCCGGTCGAACGCTGGTACCGCGACCTGCGTAGCCTTGCCATCATGCACAGCGCCTTGAGCCTATAAGGAACGATCATCATGAACTTAGAAAACCCCAAAAAATTCGCTATGCTGGTCGAGCAAGCTCACCAAGTGGCCGCCAATGTCCTGCGCCCCATCTCGCGCAAATATGACAAGGCCGAACACGCCAAACCGGTCGAACTCAACATGCTGGCCTCATTGCTTGACGGCATGAACGACGGCGCACCCGAGTCCGTTGGTGCCAGCAGTACCGGCTCGGGCAGCACCAGCAGCACCAGCACGGGGGTCAAAAACGGCTCTAACATGTCGGCAGCATTGGGCATTATGGAAATGTGCTGGGGTGATGTTGGCCTATTGCTGGCCATGCCCCGTCAAGGCTTGGGCAATGCCGCGATTGCCGCCGTGGCCAATGAAGAACAACTGGCACGCTTTAAAGGCAAATGGGCGGCCATGGCTATTACCGAACCCAACGTCGGTTCAGACTCGGCGGCCATTCGCACTACAGCGGTTAAAGATGGCGATCACTATGTGTTAAATGGTGAAAAAATCTACGTCACCAGCGGCCAACGTGCAGACGCGGTGGTGGTCTGGGCAACCCTTGACAAAAACATTGGTCGCGCAGCGATTAAGTCATTTGTGGTTGAACATGGCACAGCGGGGATGGAAGTCACCCGTCTAGAGCATAAACTGGGCATTAAAGCCTCTGACACCGCCGCCATTACCTTTACGGATTGCCGCGTTCCTGCCGAAAATCTACTCGGCACACCCGAGATCGATGTGCATAAAGGCTTTGCTGGCGTCATGCAAACCTTTGACAACACACGCCCCTTGGTCGCAGCAATGGCGGTTGGTGTAGCAAAGGCCTCGTTGGATAAAACCCGCGAACTGCTCAAAGACCACCTGTCGGAAGACTATGCTGACCTGCCCCAAAATGCGTCCTACGTTGAAGCCACGCTTGACCGTCTAGAAGCCGAATGGGAAGCCGCTCGTTTGCTCACGCTTAAAGCCGCATGGATGGCCGACAACAAACAGCCAAACTCCAAAGAAGCCTCGATTGCCAAAGCCAAAGCCGGTCGAGTGGCCAATGAAGTCACCCTCAAATGTGTCGAGTTGTGCGGTGCGGTGGGCTATGCCGAAACTGAGCTATTGGAAAAATGGGCGCGTGATTCGAAAATTTTAGATATTTTTGAAGGCACACAGCAAATTCAATTATTGATTGTGGCGCGGCGTTTGCTGGGTAAATCATCCAGCGAGTTGAAATAATCACCTGCGCTTTGCAGGGATGCTTGAGTGCAATTGTTCGAGCCATGGATGGCGAGTTTTGCACGAAAAAGCACTTTTGCTTACTTTTGGTGCATCAAAAGTAAGAAATCTTGCGATTTACGCTCAAGAAAAAAGCTCCACGGCAATCTGCGCCATGGAGCTTTTTTTAACTGACTAGCATTACTCAATACTCAATCATGCAGGTCTTTTGTTTTTTGGCTGGCCGTGCGCGTGCTTATTTTAGGATGCTGCGGACTCTATTTTCTCCACCACGCTCTCTGCGGGTTTTTCAACAAAGCCAAATTTTTGATACAACTGAGCGCGGCGTTTTGGACTGATATTGGCGCGGCTTAAATCACCTTGATAATGGTCATATACGCGTTTATCCATGATTTTAAACCACAATGAGGGAATATAAGCAGGCAACAGCATAGACGCATAACCGCTTGGCAATTGCGGGGTGTTGTCAAAATGCCGAAGCGCTTGATAACTCCGCGTTGGATACGCATGGTGATCAGAATGCCGTTGTAGTTGATACAGCACCAAATTGGTCACAATCTGATTACTGTTCCAGCTATGTTCGGGCATGGTGCGCTCATAGCGGCCATCGGATTTTTTCTGCCGTTTTAAGCCGTAATGCTCCACATAGTTAATCACCTCAAACAAGCTTGATGAATAAATCGCCTGCCCTGCCAAAGCAGGCAATGCGCCGACCCCAAACTTTGCCACGGCCGCCGTCCAAAATGCCGCCGACATGCTCCAACCTTGCAGCAGTTCGTTATTGACTGACCAAAATGACTCGCCGCGCCGCGCTAGCCGCCGAGTTTCGATGTCTAACGCCGACTTAAATCCCCCCACCACGGTACGCGGCAAAAACTCCCAGTAGCTTTCGCCCATGCGTGAACTGGCAGGGTCTTCTGGCGTGGAAACACGGCGATGATGCCCCATCGGATGTTCAACGGTAAAATGGGTATAGCCCGTCGGTGCGAGTGTAAACATCGACAAAAAACGGTCGAGTTTATTGTGCTTGTGGCTTAGCTCATGCGAGGTATTAAAACCAATCGCATTGAGCACACCCAGCGTCATGGTTGCCCCGATGCGATCCAACAGTGGCAACTCACGATTCGACGCAATATCTAAGGCCACATAATTGGCGGCCATTTGTAGCGGAATAAACATTTTCACCAGATACGCGTAATACGGATCTTTTTCCAGTTTGGCAATCATCTCGTCAGGCGCATTGCTGTCGTCAGTGCCAAACATGCGGTCAAGCGCCGGAATAATGGCATGTACCAGTAGTGGCCCCACCCATGCCAATGCCCGCATTTGTTTTGGATTTGCTTTATAAATCAGTAATGCACCAGCGCCTATTGCTGGAATAGCAGGGCTTAACAGCCACAAATAACGTTTCGCATCGGTCCAATCGGGTGCATCAGCCTGCGTCAGCATGGGCGTGAGGGTTTGTGCATTCATGTTGCCTACTCTGCGTGGGTGTGATCTTATCATTGTTCAATGGCGAGGTCGGCACTAGAGGGTGCCGTCCATAAAAGCAATGTGAAACCCCTGAGCGATCATTCATCCCTTTGCGTGTCTTCACAAAGCTTGTCACAATGATTTGATTGTTGGATGGTGTGAAATTTGATGGATGCCTTAAGCCAAATCT
Source organism: Pseudomonadota bacterium (assembly GCA_041165345.1). Taxonomy (GTDB): domain Bacteria; phylum Pseudomonadota; class Gammaproteobacteria; order Pseudomonadales; family Moraxellaceae; genus JBBKWH01. The sequence goes on along the minus strand of JBEANQ010000173.1, from coordinate 1,153 downwards.
TGGATGATATTCATCTGCGCGGTGCGGAATACCTGTATGTCATGGGCAATCGAGATTGGCACTTTGAACTCGATACCCGCGGCGTATCGGTGTTTTATATTGTGTTAACCGGACAAATGCACATTGCCATTACCGGTGAGCCGGTTCAGTTGCTCACGGCTGGTGACATGGCAATGGTGGCGAGCGGCCAAGCGCATCATACGTTTAGCCATGAATCGGCACGCCAAAATATTGCTTATCCGCTGATTCATGAATTTAGAGGCCATCGAAATGATCCTGTTCGGCTGCAACAAGGCCGCAGCGAAACGCTTATTTTAACCATCCGCTGTTTAATGGATGTCGACATGGCAAAACCACTACTGACCGCGCTACCGCATTTAATTTGTATTCGCGGGATGACCGGACAGGGTGCGCCGGATTGGCTGCAAGTGGGCTTACAATTTTTGGCGCTAGAGTCGGTTCGTACCCGACCCGGTCGTGATACGTTAATCAACCGGCTCGGTGGCATGTTACTCATTGAGTGCGTGCGTGATTATGTTGAGCAACTGCCGCAAGGCTCAGACAGTTGGCTGACAGCGCTGTGTGACCCTCAGCTTGCACCCGTGTTAAATGCTATTCATGCCAAACCCGCCACCTCATGGACAGTGGCCGAACTCGCCAGCCTTGCTTGTATGTCACGCTCTGGTTTTGCCGAGCGTTTTAGTGAAGTGATGGGTCAACCGCCATTGTCGTATTTATCAGGCCATCGCTTGCGGCTGGCCGCGTGGAACTTGCGCGAGCATCAATACAGTATTAGTCGAATCAGTGAGTTGGTTGGTTATGGCTCAGAGACAGCCTTTAGTCAGGCGTTTAAGCGGCAATATGGAATGTCGCCGAGTCAATATCGTCGGCAATGCACTAAAGATGATTAAATTCCCAGCAGTTCGTAAGATATTGGTCGTATCGTTCATCATGACTCGACAATGAACCGGTATGATCAACTGTTCTTGTGTTGAGCGAAGTCCCTCTCTTGCATTATGTTTATCATGATTTACGGGTTCATAACCGCACTCTGGGTCGTATGGCCTGTTTGGTGGGTTTGGTCTGTACCGTTTCTATTGGTCATGCGTCATCTGTGCTGGCCGTGCTGTCATCACAAGCACCAGAGGTGTTG
>JBEANQ010000172.1:0-4876 GCA_041165345.1 Pseudomonadota bacterium | reverse complement strand
CCCAATGGGGTGATCTGGATCAACCGAAAGGCTTTTTGGTCAGTACCATGCTGCGTGCCATGCCCGAGGTCAAACTGGGCATTCCACAAGGGGTCAATGGCTTTGTGTTGGAATCACTCCGGCGACGATTTGCCCCAGATACCAGCAATCAGCCTGCGCTCAGTGTGCAAAACATCGTGCCCACGCTTCGGTTCACGGACGCACAGCTGGACACCATACAACGCTTGGTTGATCAATCGACCACTCCCGTCCTGTTTGCCCATCGTCCGGTTTGGCTCGCCACCCGCACCAAGCCTGAGCAACTGCATTTTGTCACCTCCATTGGCAATCTCAATGCCCCCGTTGCCCAAGCCAAACCGCTGTTGGCCAACCCGAGCAACTACGCCAAGCTCATGCGTCAAGTCCAGCGCGTTGACACTACAGATCTACCCAACGGACAAGGTCAAGCCGCCAACATCCACGTCGGTTTAAGCCTTGGGATTATCACCATTCCCTTTACACTCAATATGCGCTACCAAGCACAGACTGATCAATCTATCCGCTATTGGGCGAATGGCGGAGATGTCGAATTTATGCAAGGCCGCATGCAGTTTGATGCACTCAGCCCACAAAAAACCCGCATTATTATGACCAGTGCAGGCAAGATTGGTGACCATGCACCGTTCTTATTGCGTATGAGCAAGGCCATGCCCTATTCTGATTTTTTACCGAGTGTTGGTGCAGCACCGGTTTTATTGGACAAAACCAACCGTTATTTGCAGAAAAAACCATGATCAATCTTAGCCCCGACCTACAACAGATTTTAACCGTCGTGCCGGTTCAGCCCAACCTCGTAACATCCGGCCAACCAACCCGTGAACAACTGGAATTGATCGCCGCCGCAGGCGTAGAGGTGGTGATCAACCTTGCATTAACCGATGCCAGCAATGCCCTGCACGGCGAAGATCGCAACGTGCTGTTACTGGGCATGGACTATGTCAACCTGCCGCTATTGTTTGACCAACCCAGCGCACGGCAAATACAGCGGGTCTTGCATTTGCTGCATGAATGGCGTGATCAAAAAATCTGGTTGCATTGCGCGTTGAACTATCGGGTTTCGAGTGTGGTTTATCTGTATCGGGTGCTGTATTTGGGGATGGATCAAGTAGACGCACGGGCATTGCTTGAGCAAGTCTGGACACCTGATGCGGTGTGGCAAGCGGTGATTGGGCGGGTGTTATTGCGGTTGCCTAAATGATTTAATTGGAATAACTTCTTGCACTTCTATATAGGTGAGGTTGAACCGTTTGATGGATAGTCTGAAAGATCTCAAATCCGATTTTGAAAAAGCCGAATATCTTCAAAATCTCTTGATTGCTCGTGCCACAGGTAATGACGCTGACAATGGACATTACAAAATCATACGGCAGTATTTATTTGAAATTCCTGTTTATGAAAGTCTTTTGCCTACTTGGCTTAAAACCAATCGAGATCTTCCACAATTTTGGCAGTTTATCAAAGAAAAATTTCCCTCCTATAAAGAGCGGCGAGATTTTATCTGGAATGAACTTAAACCTTTGCTAGATTTTCTAGAATCCAAGCAAAGCTTCCCACCTGAAAAAACAATTAGTGATTACCTGAGTAAGTTTGACTCTGATGGTATCCACTATGCTTGGTCAAAGGCTTTAGAACGAAAAAACCAAGATCCTGATGGTGCAATCACCATAGCGAGAACGATTTTAGAAAGTGTATGCAAACATATTCTAGATCGAAAAAACATTACTTATGACACTGTTAGCATTGATTTATCAGAGCTTTACAAACTAACCGCCCAAGAACTGAATCTCGCACCTGAGCAACATGGCGAGAAAATTCTCAAACAAATTCTTGGTGGATGTTCCGGAATCGTCAATGGGTTAGGAAGCTTAAGAAACAAATTGGGCGACGCACACGGTCAGGGAGTTGTCAATATTAAACCCAAAAACCGACATGCTGAACTAGCTGTAAACCTAGCTGGCACAATGGCACTTTTTTTAATACAAACCTTTGAAGAAAATCAAAAAACCAATTCATCCAGCAAACAATAAAAACATATATTTAATTCAAATTTGAATGGATTCCCGCCTTCGCGGGAATGACTTCGCTTTATTAAATTTTCGCCAACAACACCACTGCTGTTACCAAAATTCCTTCTTGCCGTCCGGTAAAGCCGAGTTTTTCAGTGGTGGTGGCTTTGACACTCACCTGATCCATACTCACGCCGAGATCATTGGCAATATTGTGCCGCATCGGTTCGTTGTATTGGGCGAGCTTGGGGCGTTCGCACGCCACGGTAATATCGGCATTCACTAACGCAAAGCCTTTGGCCTGAATCAACGCATACACATGACGCAATAACACACGGCTATCTGCGCCTTTATAGGTGGCGTCGGTATCTGGAAAGTGTCTGCCAATATCTCCCAAGGCCAACGCACCCAGCAAGGCATCCGACAAGGCATGCAGCAGCACGTCACCATCTGAATGCGCGATCAAGCCATGCGTATGGGGAATTTGCACCCCTGCCAAGGTCACAAACGTGCCGTCACCAAACGCATGGACATCAATACCTTGACCAATCCGTAAATCAAAAGGATTCATACGGCAACCTTGTGCAAAGCCCTCTTCCTTGTCAAAGAGGGCTAGAGTGAGAAGGGTTTAAACTTTCCACCGCGCATATTGTGGCGCAGTGTCATTGATGTGCCACCAGTTGGCTTTGTCTTCCACAAAAATATGCGTCGCAATCCCTTGAACGGGTAATGGCGTTTCCACACTGCCCAGCCGTAAACGCACCACGTCGGGCAAACTGTCTAGGCGGCTATACAGCGGGCTGCCGCAATTGCCACAAAACACCCGATGCTTGCCCGCGCTCGACTCATATGATTTCAGCGCATCTGCACCAGACACCAGCTCAAACTGCGTGGCATCAATCGCCATATTGGTCACAAAGGGCGTGCCTTGCGCCTTACGGCACTCCAAACAATGACACGCCATCACGTCACTCAATGCGCCATGATAACGATAACGCACTGCACCACATAAACAGCCACCGTCTAACATGTTGTTCTCCGTGTTGGTCTTAACGCAGCGGCTGGCTCGACAAAATTGCTTCGGCCAGTGCTAAGTCATCAGTATAGGTAATTTTAATATTATCACTACGGCCTTCGATCAATCGGACGGTGTGCCCAGCCCGCTCCATCGCACCGGCTTCATCGGTCACTAGATGTTGCTCGGCCACGGCGTCTTCAAGCGCAGCCAATAACAGGCCATAACGAAACATTTGGGGCGTTTGACACTGCCACAGTTCATCACGCGAGACGGTCTCTGTCACCACGCCCGCCTTGCCCCGCTTGAGCGTGTCACGCACGGGAACGGCCAGCAAGCCACCCACAGGGTCGTCATGCAACTGTGCGACCAACTGGCGAAGGCTTTGCTGGGTAATACAAGGCCGTGCCACGTCATGCACCAGCACCCAGTCCATCGGGTCTGCACAGCACTGTAACGCGCGCAAACCCGCCAGCACGGAGTCCATCCGCTCGGCACCACCGGTCACAAAACGAACCTGCGTGGGCTGCTCATATGGCAACTGCGGCGCATCCGTATCACCGGCAGAGATTGCCACCACACAAGCCGACAACGGCAAAAAACGACACAGCCGGTCAATGCTATGTAGTATGACCGGCTGTCCGTGAATCCTTAAATATTGCTTGGGCGTTGAGCCGCCAAATCGGCGACCCTGTCCCGCAGCAGGCACCACCGCCCAGTATTGCGTCATTGATTGGCACTCATGGTGTGGGTTGTGCCAGAGCCACCTCAGCCACCGGCAAGGTACTCATTTGAACAAACGTCTCGTTGGACTTAATCAGACCCAAATCCAGACGAGCATGTTCTTCTACGGCTTCTAACCCTTGCTTGAGGTCATTGACCTCGGCACGCAACACACGGTTGCGCTCGGTCAGTTTGGCGTTTTCGGCATCTTGTGTGTTGACCATCGCGATCAGCGCTTGCCGATCACGATAGCCGCTTTCCCCCAGCCAGAGTTTGCTTTGCAAGAGGGCAATCACCACCAGCCCCAAACCAAAGGCAATACGACCCGACAGGGTGGAAAACATCTTAGTTTAGACCCTTAAACTCGGCACGACCACGGTAGACGGCATCAACCATTTCTTCAATGCGAAGCAGTTGGTTGTACTTGGCAACGCGGTCTGAACGGCACAACGAACCGGTTTTAATTTGACCTGCGGCTGTTCCCACGGCCAAGTCGGCAATGGTCGAGTCTTCGGTTTCGCCTGAACGATGCGAAATCACTGTGCTATAGCCATTGGCTTTTGCCAAGTAGATTGCATCTAAGGTTTCAGACAAGGTGCCAATTTGGTTGAACTTGATCAAAATCGAGTTAGCGACCTTTTGATCAATGCCTTTTTGCAAAATCTCGGGGTTGGTCACGAACAGGTCATCACCCACCAACTGAATTTTGTCACCCAAGATGCTGGTCAAATACGCCCAACCATCCCAGTCCGATTCGTCTAGACCATCTTCAATCGAGATGATCGGATATTGACGCGCCAGACCGGCCAAATAATCCGAGAATTGTTGACTGCTAAAGGCTTTGTTGCCTTCACCGGCCAATACATATTGACCATTTTTGTAGAACTCGCTTGATGCGCAGTCCAAGGCCAACATGATGTCGCTGCCCGCTTTGTACCCTGTTTGCTCAATGGCTTGCAGAATGACGGTAATGGCTTCTTCATTGCTGCGCAGGTTGGGTGCAAAACCGCCTTCGTCACCTACAGCGGTGTTTAGACCTTGTTTTTTTAGCACGCTTTTTAAGCTATGAAAAATTTCTGTACCAGCACGCAGG
>JBEANQ010000171.1:0-5009 GCA_041165345.1 Pseudomonadota bacterium | reverse complement strand
ATACCATGATGCATCGACAGGGTTATGCTTGGCAGGACGCAGCGCATGCACCACGTCTTCATCACGCACACTAATGACAGCACTTTTCAGCGGCTTGCCCATATTGCCGAGGCTTTGCACCACGAGCGGTGGTACAGCCCCAACGTGCATGAGGTCACCAGTCATTTGCATCCGCACCGCAGGCTGTCCAGCCGCAGGGATTTTATCAATGATCGGCTGGGCAAACTGCTTAAAATCATCCGTCAGGTTTTGCAGTGCGGTCGGCGACTGGGTGACATTGTGGATAATTCGCGCCGCAATCGCTGGGTCAGCCACTGCTGCTTTATTTAACACCTGTTGACCGACTGACAGCTTATGACCACCACCCCAGCCAGCATCGGTTTTAAACACTGGATGGTTTGGCAACTGTACGACTGTACGATCAACCAGACGTGGCTGCCCACTCCGTTGACCCACCTCAACCTGTTCAATGCTGGTGTGTGGAGCCAGATCAGGGGTCAGCGGGTAGCCACCACGCTCAAACTGCCCTTGGGTCAAATTGATGGCCGTGCAGCGACAGCGGTAGCCATTTTTGGGCGCAATACTTGACCACATCGGATCATCCCGTCGGAACACTCGACCATGCAGTGCTGCATGTTGTGGACGGGTACGTTTGTCCAAAATCGCGCTGTACATCACAAAAGGCCGACGGGCTAGTTCATCCGGTGTGGGTGGTGGGTTTCGTCCACGCTCATAGGCATTGGCAATATTGGTCTCATAAATGGTACGTAAGCGTTGTGGGCTACCGAGCTGCACGGTGCGTTCGTTACCTTGACCATCAATCATCACCTGTTTACCCCACCAGCCACGGGCTTGCATAGTCGGCGTGATTTGCTTTTGCCATTGCTCAAACGTCAAGCCTTTTTCTAATGCACCAACCAGCGAATTTCTAACGTCCTCCAGCAAATCAAGCTGCACCATTTGAGCCACCACAAACGCACGGTTGTGGGTATTGCCCAGTACGTCGGGCCAATCCATTGATGGCATGACTTGCTTGGATTGCAAGTATTCAATGGCCGCCTTGGGTGGTTGCCCAAATAGGGCATGCAATGTGTTATCCATTGGTTTGCCCTGCATCACTGATGCGTCCCCAGACTTCAGCAGCAAACATTAATTGAGTTAGATCATCTTGCAAGGCTTGTAGATCTTGATCTGGCTGCATTTGTGTCAACATCTCTAACGCTTGTTCAATGCCACCCGCCTGATTCAGCTTTGCCAGTAAAGTGGGCAACAGGTGTTCAGCTTGTGCTTGTAGACGTTGGGGTGTGAGCTGCTCAGTCAAGGCGGTTTCAAGGGCTAACTGATCTTGTGCTGCTTGCTGTTCTAACTGAGCAACTTCAGAAAGTGTTTGCTGTGATAGTGCGGCCAACTTCAACCCATTGATCTGCTGTCCATTCGCGGCCACAGCCAACGCAGGTGTCCCCAGTACGGCCACACTGTCATCTTCAGGCTGTGGGATACCCAGCTTTTCATGTGCCCACTGTTGCGGTATTTTCATGCCAATCCCAACTAACTTTGGTAGGGCATCCGAATACACTTCAATGTCTTCAGGTTGTGACAGGTCAAAATAAAACTTTGGATAACAGGCCGGATCAACGTTTGGCGTATTCAGTTGCAGCATCGGCACAATCAACTGCTGATTGATCGTTCGTGCCAGTTGTAGCGCATCTGATTCTGTCAGTTCTCGCCGCACTTCGTTGTGGACATTGCCCAGCGCCTGCGTGCCGTGGCTGCCCTCTGAGCTGGTGAGTGTGCCGCCGAGAATTGCTTTAGATTGGGTCTTTTCACACCATTCAATTAAGGCCATGTGCGGGTCAGCCGTGCCTTTGGCCGCTTCTTCAAAATCAATGCTCATGCCTTGCGGAATAATGCCCGCTGCATTATGGCCAATTGACATCACAGCCCGTAGCAGCTTACCTTTTTCGTCGTCGGTTGCACCGGTCGGGTATTTACCCAGCCGCATGGGCAAGCCGTAAATTTCTAAAAACTCCATCAGATCACGCACGCCGTAGTGCTTAAATAAAAATGGCCACGACAGGACACGGTGCAAGCCACTGCGTGCGATATAGCCCGACTTGGCCGAGTGCTGATGCACCAGACAACCAAACGGCCAAAACTCAGCACCATCAACACTGCCATCCCGCCACCGCAACTCATTGGGTGCAAGATGTGGTGTTTGGAATTTGCGTGGGGGCTGGTACTCAAGCGACTCAGGAATCCACAATGCACCGGCGCGACCCCATGTGATCTCTTGCACCGAGTAGCCGTGGCCAATCGCGTCTAAGGCATCAAAAAAGACTTGTTCTAGGCCGTCAATGTCTTCTAGCCACTCCAGTACTTCTTCGGCTAGTTTTTTGTCAGCAGGGCTGGCATTGCGGCAGGGTTTAACGCCCCACGTCAGCCCTGTCACGGCACGCTTACGTTTGGACATATCACTAAATAAGTGGCCGTCGCGTTCTTCCATGTCACAAAACAGGTCAGCCTGTGCCATGAGGTCGCCTTGTTCGGCGTTGGTCAGCAGTTGGTGGAGTCGGGCAGGGGTTAAGCCACGGGCGGGGTGTTCTGCAAACTGATGTTGCAGCCAGCCGACTTCAGCCGATTGCGCACCATCTAACGCTTGGCGTGAGGGTGCGGCGGGGATCTTTTTACGCTTTGCCATGTGGGTGCAAACCTAGTCCAGTTTGCACCCATTGTCGGATTTGGAGGGGCTAAAGATCAGGCGGAAGTGATTCCTAAATAACCCTCAGTTTACAGGGCTTTGGTGGCTCTTGGCTTTGTTTGGCAATCACTTGAATGACTGTTAGGGCAATCACTGCCGAGTTGATATCCGACTCTTCTAGGCATTTGAGGGCGAAAGCAACGATATCCATAACTTGCTCAGGTGACATGATCAATCTCCCAACAGATTCAACTGGTGAGGGACATGGCGAGCAATACGCCCTGTATGCGCAAATACAAACACTTCTTGGTCAGGCAGAAGCTCTAGGCGGCGCATCTCTTCCCTGATCTTGCGCACCATACGGGTTGAGACATCCATACAGCGTGCGATTTCGTGATTATTTAGCCCTTTGTTGAGGTAGCGGTACATTTGCTGATAACGCAAGGTACGCTGAATCAACATCTCTTTAAGGTCAGTGACGAGGGTTTCGCGCTGGGCAACATGGGCGAGGGCGTGTTTTTCAAGCTGGTTAAATGCGGCGATGTAGTCCAGTTTGAAGCGAAGAGCTTCGCGGCCTGTAAAGCCCATTGCCAGCAAGGTAAAGCCGTCGCGTGTGATTTCATAGAATGGTTGTGGCTTTCCGTTCTGTAACTCACTGTTTTTATAGCAAAGCGCAAAATTGCGTTTTGTTTCAGGGGCAATGAGCAGCAAAGATTCTATAGATCGCAAAACATCAGCATGACGCTTGCCAAAACGTGTAGCCATCACCAAAGAAGTCGTGACAGGTTGACCATCTTTAAGGCAAACCAGTTCCACCTGATTAGGCGCAGAAGGACTTGCAATAGCGTTAGATTTCATCGTAAAGTTTCCTCTGTTTGATACGTCATAACGCGCCCTGAGAAAGTTTGTTATGACTCGTTGAGTGAAAACGTCAGCTTAGGCTGGCGTTTTTTTATTCCACATCAGGCACTTTCATGCCCAGTTTTTTAGCGATTTCGCGACCTTCGCCATATAAGCACTTGCTTTCACCATTTAGCACACGGTTGACCGCGTAATAGGTATAGCCGTTTTGACGCGCCCACCATGAAATGGGTGTGCGTAGCTCATGCTTGAGCCAGTCCTTAGCTTCTTGCGGTGTGCGGCTCATAGGTTTTATCCTCTGATTGTGATACTGTGAATACAACACTCGTTGTTTTTGTAGCATAGTTTCCATTTGTTGTACTGTCAATATCACGATTGAGGTTTTTTATGACTCTTGAAACAGACAAAATTGGTGAGCGCCTCAAGCAAATCAGAGGGAGTTATACGCAAGCTGAGTTCTCTGACAAGCTAGGGTTTTCAAAAACAACAATTTTTAATTATGAAAAAGGTGTCAGGATTCCTGATGCCCATTTTCTGCTCAGGCTGTACGAGCAGTGCGGTACAGATCCTCTATGGCTATTAACTGGCGTTAGAAATCAGACGGGTGCAGAGGAAATATTAGATGAGCATTTGAGTTTACTTGCCTATTACGTGCTATGTAGTCCAGAAATGCAAAAATCCATCAAGCAACTGATTCGTACACATATCGACGACACTAAGCCTTGGATGCGTGATGAGAATGTTCGATTTGACGTTATTGATGAATAGTAAAGAGCAAAGCCCAAAATTGGGCTTTGCTTGAGAGGGCTATCTATTCTCTGGAAGGTCAAACACGCCAACTGCGTATACAGCTTCGGTTGTACCGCCTATCGAGTTTTGAAAGCCCACTTTGCCAATCACAACACCACAGAAGCGAAAGGGTGATTGAGCAATTAACTCACCAGTTGAACCAACCGCAAGCACACGCATAAACCTCATATTGTTGTCAGCGAGACCTACATGATAGACCGTAAAACCTGCGGTCTTATCAGCAGCAATTTCAACAATTGAACCAGCCATACAAATTCTTTTACCACGCTCAGCATCAGGGTCTTTCAACACCTTGCCAAACCGAGTTTCCTCAAAATTTGCTAGGTCTTTCCACTTAAAACCATGCTGATTAACCCAAATAGCCAAGTACCCAGCAGCCTCTGGAAAGCTATTGAATGTGTCGGTCATTTTAGGTTTTAAATATTCAACAGCTTCAGCCAAGGTCTGTTTTTCGAGCAATTCACTGACAGGTGATGGCTTTGGTGCTGGGGGCGTTGGCATGTCCGTTTTTTTCACCAGTTGGTTTGATGCCGCTGATGTTGTGTCAGGTTTAGAGGGCTGATCGTCAGGCTTTGAACATCCTTGTAACGCCACCGCCACACTCAACATACAAAAAAATTTATTCATCGCAGGTTTTCTC
>JBEANQ010000170.1:0-5052 GCA_041165345.1 Pseudomonadota bacterium | reverse complement strand
TGGTTTCGGAGAGTCTGGTGCACTTGCATTAATGATCGAAGCGTTCCAAAGCATAGATACTGACTCAGAAGTGGTAATCGTTAAATATAAACAGTAACGTCGTCAATCAACCTCACTTGCGCGTCAAGTTCGACAAACACTTAGCCAATTATGGTGTTGTTTTTGATGGTTCAGAGGTAATCTCAGTGTTCAATGTTGTTGTGGGTACTTGCGTGTTAAGCGGGTAGTTATGCAGGACTCAAGGCTAAACAAACAGCCGCACCCCCGCCAAATCTAACGCCGCTTGCAGCAATAAGTCCCACGCGTTGTCATCACTCACGCCTTTAATGGCGTGATCAATCTGTAGCAATAAATGCGGCCAGTGTTCGGTGTCACGGCGTCTAATACGCTGGCACGCTTGCCGGTACAGGTTTTGCCGGTTCGCCCAAATGCCCAGTTGTTGTTCGCTATTGGGTTGTGCCTGCAATTGCATGACCAACTTCATTTCTTTGGCCAGCGTCCACAACAGCAGTGATTCGGGTTCGGCGGTTTCACGCAAAAACTCAATGATCTGCACCACTTTTTCGGCCTGACCCAACAGCGCAGCGTCACCCAGATCAAAGGTGGAAAACCGCGATTGCTGCACCAAAGCGGGCAAGAGGTCGTGTTCGTTGGCAGGGCGGCTGGGGTCATCGTGTAGGCTGGCGAGGCGCAGCAAGGCTTGGTGTGCGGCCAGTAGGTTGTTTTGGGTTTGTGCCAGTAGTTCACGCCATGCCGTTGGGGTGAGTTGTAGCCCCATACGGGTGGCGAGGTCGTCGAGCAGGCTTTGGCGGTCGCGTTCATGCTGAACGCTCAGTTGCACCACAATGCCATCGCGTTCGATCAATTGAAAAAACTTGGTTTTTTGTGCGGTAAAGTCTTGTTTGGGCATCACCGCCACCAGCATGTTACCCGCGGGGTCACGGGTAAATGCTTCAAGCAGTTTGAGCGTGCTGGCGTCGGGTTTGTGATTGCCGTGAACCTCAATCACCATTTGGCTGGCAAACAGTGACAGGTTATCTAAGGCCGCTAAGGCATCACGCCAGTCGCTGGCATTACCAAGGTCAATGCGTTGTCGTTCAATGCCTTGTGCGTGCCAATGCTTGCGCATTTGGTCAAGCAGGTGTTGGCTGAGCAGGGGTTCATCGCCATGCAGCAGCCATAAGCCGCTGCCTTTGGGCATACGGGTTAAGGCGGTGCGGTAATCCATTTTCATGGCGCTGCACTCAGCGCATGTGCGGTCATGGGTGGACTGCGGGTAGGCGGCTGGTGCTGAGTTGCCGTGCAATTAAGCTGGCGACTTCGCCATATAGCTCGGTGCGCAGCAGGTCTTCTTGCTGGTTGTCGATGTTGACGGTGGCAATGTCGTATTGGTAGCTGCGCCTTGCCATGATGGTGCGGTTAACGGTGATCGGTTGGCCGGTGCTGCCGTCTTCTATTCTAAACCCGACCGCCAGCCCCAGTTGTACTTCGGTCAGACGACCGTTGAGCAATTGGCGGGTCGGTTGAATGTCCAAAATATGCAGCTTGGGACCAACTTTGCCGTCAAAGACAATCCCCAAGGGCAGTAGCTCGCTAATCAGTGGTTGACGCAGCCGTTCGGCATGGTCACCACGGGGTAGCTCAAGCTGGAGCGTTTGATATTGCTCGGGGACGGTGCTGGCACTGCGCACATGAAAGCCGCAGGCCGTCACAGACAGGGACATCACCACCACCGACCACAGCACCGACAGACGCATGGTTAGACCACCAAGTTGACCAGTTTGTTTTTGACCACAATTTCTTTTTTGGTCGGACCTGTCAGATAGGCTTGTAGCTCTGGCAGGGCTTTGGCTAAGGCTTTGAGGTCGTCGTCACTGATGTCAACGGCCACATCAAGTTTGCCACGCAGTTTGCCATTGACTTGCACCACAATGGTTTGGGTGGTTTTGGTCAAGGCGGCAGGGTCAACCGCTGGGTAGGCGGCGCTCATGAGATCAATGTCAAAGCGTGCCAGCAAGGTTTGCGACAAATGCGGTGCAAAGGGTGCAAGCAAAATCAATAGGTTGATTAAGGCATCACGTTCAACGGCGCGGGCGGCGTCATTGCTGGCGTCAAATTTACCAATCGCGTTAGACAGTTCCATCAGTGCAGCAATGGCGGTGTTAAACGATTGGCGGTCATGAATGTCTGATTCAATTTTGCCAATGGTTTCGTGCAGCTTACGGCGTAAATCACGGCTGGCGTCGCTCAGGGTGTGGACATCGAGTGCGCCTGCAGTGCCTTGATCCAAATGAGACAACACTTGACGCCAGACCCGTTTTAAAAACCGGTGTGCGCCTTCAACCCCTGCATCTGACCACTCTAAGGATTGATCCGGCGGGGCAGCAAACATCATAAAAATACGGGCGGTATCTGCGCCGTATTGGTCAATAATGGCTTGTGGGTCAACGCCGTTGTTTTTGGACTTGGACATTTTTTCCATGCCGCCAATCTCGACCGGCAAGCCGTCAGATTTGAGGCGTGCGGCTAAAATGCGGCTTTTTTCGTCTTTGTCTAACTCGACATCGGCAGGGTTAAACCATGTTTTTTTGCCGGCATCGTCGCTGCGATAAAAGGTGTCTGCCAAGACCATGCCTTGGGTCAACAAGCGCTTAAAGGGTTCGTTGCCCTGTACCACGCCTTCATCACGCATGAGCTTGTGGAAGAAACGCGCATACAGCAAGTGCAAGATAGCGTGTTCCACACCACCAACGTATTGGTCAACCGGCAACCAGCTTTGCGCTGCGTCGGGATCGACCATGCCGCCTTGGTATTGCGGTGACGCATAACGGGCGTAGTACCAACTGGATTCAACAAAGGTGTCGAGCGTGTCGGTTTCACGCTTGGCCGCCGCACCACAGTTGGGGCAGGTGGTCTCATAAAACGACGGCATTTTAACCAACGGGTTGCCCGAGCCATCTGGCACAACATCCGTCGGCAAAATGACCGGCAACTGGTCTTCTGGCACGGGGACTTGACCGCAAGTGTCACAGTTGATCATGGGGATCGGGCAGCCCCAATAGCGTTGCCGCGACACGCCCCAGTCACGCAGACGGAATTGTACTTTCGATTTTGCCAAGTGTTGGGCGGTCAGTTTGGCTTCAAGCGCGGCAAACATACCGTCAAAGTCGAGGCCGTCAAACTCACCCGAGTTGATGAGTGTGCCGCGCTCGGTATAGGCCGCCGCAGACACATCAAAGCCTTCTGCGGCTTGAATCACTTGTTTGATGGGCAGGCTATATTTTTGGGCAAATTCAAAGTCGCGTTCGTCATGTGCCGCGACGGCCATCACTGCGCCAGAACCATAGGTCATGAGTACGTAGTTGGCGACCCAGACCGGAACGTTGTCGCCAGTGACCGGATGCTGTACACACAAGCCAGTTGCCATGCCTTTTTTCTCGGCGGTGGCCATGTCGGCTTCAGACACTGACCCCATGCGACATTCATCAATAAAGGCCTGCAACTCAGGGTTGTTTGCAGCTGCTTTGGCAGCCAATGGATGCTCGGCAGCCACCGCTACGTAGGTCACGCCCATCAGGGTGTCTGGGCGGGTGGTAAAGACCGTTAGGTCGCCATGCTTGGACGGAAAGGTCAAGTCCATGCCAGTGGAGCGGCCAATCCAGTTTTTTTGCATGGCGATGACTTGCTGCGGCCAGCCGTCTGCCAGCGTGTCTAAGTCGTCCAGCAGTTCTTGCGCGTAGTCGGTCATGCGGAAGTAATACATGGGCAAGTCGCGCTTGGTGACCAATGCCCCTGAGCGCCAGCCGCGCCCGTCAATCACTTGTTCGTTGGCGAGTACGCACTGATCAACCGGATCCCAGTTGACGGTCGCTAACTTACGGTAGATCAAGCCTTTTTTGTATAACTGCACAAACAGCCATTGTTCCCAACGATAGTACTCAGGGGTGCATGTGGCAATTTCACGGTTCCAATCGACCGCCAAACCCAGCAATTTAAGCTGGTTGCGCATGTAGTCGATGTTTTCAAACGTCCATTTTGCCGGTGCGACGTTATGGGCAATCGCGGCGTTTTCTGCCGGTAGACCAAACGCATCCCAACCCATCGGCTGCATGACGGTTTCACCTTTGAGGCGATAAAACCGGCTCATGACATCGCCGATGGTGTAGTTGCGCACATGACCCATGTGGAGCTTGCCCGACGGATACGGAAACATCGACAGCACATAGCGATGTGGACCGGTCGGTTGATCCGGTGCGGCAAAGCATTGGCGGTCGTGCCAGTCGGCTTGAACCTGAGGTTCGATATGGGCGGGTTGGTATTCCGTTGGGGCAATGGGCGATGCAGCGTCAGTCATGGCGTGGGTACGGCAAGCAAGTGAAAAATGAATAGCTCAAGCATAGCCTAAAAAACGTCGTGATGGTCTGACCATGCTGCATTTGACGCAAGAGATTCACTCATGATTCGCCGATGACAATCTATGTGCCATTTACAGTAGGTCAAGTAAATCCGGCGCAATGTCACTGAGGGCAGGGTCAATGACGGTCAACTGATGATCATGGTAATACACCGCATACTCATGGTTGATCAGTGCCAACGCGCCAATATGTTCGGGATGCGCAGGCCAGTGTTCAATTTGAACCATGGCATAGCGATAGTCGCGCTCATAGCTGTCGTGCAAGTCGGTAAAGCGCACGAAAGAGAAGCGGATGTTTTCGTGACGGGGCACGCAATGCACTTGCCAATCATGGCGGTCATGGTTGTGACATAACCGAATATCGATGTCTTGATGAAAGTCCAATCGGACGGCAATGTTGGGCTGTCGAATGCCATAGGCGACCACATCAAGCCAGTTGGCTTGTTCGGCCATGGCGGCAAATAACCGTGCTTCCACGGGCGCAAAGCAGGCCGCTGCATGTTGGTTGAGTACGGGGTCTAAGCAATAAAAATATTGATTAAACAGTTCCCGACTCGCGCGCCGAAAATGATGCAGCATGTGGTCAATCATTGCAGATCACCTATGGTTCAAGCCGCCTAAACACTGCGAGGGGCGAT
>JBEANQ010000169.1:0-5068 GCA_041165345.1 Pseudomonadota bacterium | reverse complement strand
CGATGCACAAATGGCCGAGGGCGGCGCACTCAATGGCGCGACTTATTATGATTATTATCAAACGCGTGACGGCCGGTATCTGTCGGTGGGCAGTCTAGAGCCACAATTTATGCTGGGCTTGGCGCAAGCCCTGCATTTGCCCTTGCTGGCCGAGCGCGGTGCATCGATGCACCCAGAAGACCGCCTTGAGATTCGGCAATTGGTGCAAAATGCAATCGCATTAGAGGACTTTGATCATTGGAAACAGGTCTTTGCGGCGCTTGATGTGTGTGTGGAGCCGGTCTTAACCTTAAGCGAGGCTGCCCAGTCTGAACTGGCGCAGTCACGGGGGTGGCTAGTGAATGTGCCGTTAGATGAACACGGCCATGACAGCCAACAACAACTGGCTCACCCGATTCAGTTTTCACGCAGTCAACCCGTGTATCGCTTTGTGGGGCGAGCATTAGGTGCTGACAACGCCATACTCGGGGCATAACCATGAACGACTCCACGATGACCTCAAACACCACCAGCCGTGACCCGTTGGTGCAACAACTGCACGAACGCCCGATTGAAGAACAAGTCTTGCGGCAGCGCTGGCACTTAGACGCACCGTGGCAGTCTAGCGGTGTGTTAGAGCCGCTGACCATTGTGGTAGGCAAGCTGATGTATCGGCAGGCCATGCAGCACGAAGGCCGCCTGTATGGTTTAAAAACCTATCGCACCAAGATTGATGGCTTTCAAATGTATTGGTTGGCCAATGCCAAACCGAAAAAATCACGCGGTACCTTGTTGCTCTTGCACGGATTAAGTGCCGAAAAAGCCCATTGGCTGCGTTTTGCCCGTTATTTTGTCAAAGATTATCAGGTGATTATTCCTGACTTACCTGCTCATGGCCAGACTGGTTATCAAGAGGGTGGTGATTACTCGACGGCACGGCAAGCCCAGCGTTTATTGATGCTGATGGATCACTTGAAGATTGACCGCGTGCATGTGGTGGGCAACTCGATGGGTGGGTTTATTGCTGCACGGCTGGCCTGTGTGGCGCATCAGCGTTTGGCCTCGCTGGGCTTAATGGACGCAGCGGGTCTACAAGCCCGAACCAACAGCGTGCTTGAAGCGGCTTTAGAAACTGGCCGCAACCCGTTTATTTTGCACTCGTTGGCTGAATTTGATCAGTTTATGTCAATGGCTGCCGTCAAGCTGCAATGGATGCCACGTCAGGTACGGGTCATGCTGGCCAAGCAGTATTCAGACCGGCGTGAGCGTTTGTTTGAATTGTTCCGGCAAATGCAAAATGAAATCTACCCAGACAGTTGGGTCGAAAACGACATTGTCCGCGTCAAACTGCCCACATTGGTCCTGTGGGGCGAACAAGACCGTTTGCTGGACGTGGATATGCTGGCGCATTTTGGCGAACTGATCCCCCATGCCGTCACGGTGAAAATGGCTCAAACCGGCCATATGCCCATGATGGAACGACCCGCACGCACGGCACGGCATTACCGCGCCTTTTTAAAAGGGCTATGACGCCAATCACTCACGTCTGCGACCCCATGTGAAAGGAGAGGAAGCTACTTCCAGCAAGTGTGCTTTTTCTCCTCCTTTTAAAGGAGGAGATGCCGCAGGCAAACGATGCTTTGTGGGGGCGGTGGATTTAGCATTTTCATTTTTGCTATGATCAATCCAACCTGTGGAGTACGCGCCATGACCCAAATTGAATGCTTAGAACGTGATATTGCTGCGCTTGATATGCAAGCTTTTACCACGTTGCGTGATTGGATTCTTGAACTTGATCAAACCCGTTGGGATGAGCAACTAGCCGATGATTCGAATGCCGGAAAACTTGATTTCCTCATTAATACCGCAGTAGCTGAGCATCACGCAGGGCAGTCAAAGCCCTTATGATTCACCATGCCTCCTCGCATTTCTGGGTCTGTTACGACCAATTGCCGATAGAAATACAACAGCTGGCTGATAAGAATTTTTTGCTGCTAAAGGCCAATCCGTCTCATCCTTCTTTGCAGTTTAAAAAATGTGGCAAAGTGTGGTCTGCTCGTGTAGGTCTAAATTACCGTGCAATTGCGTCACCCATAGACCAAGGTTTTTTATGGGTCTGGATTGGTTCACATGCGCAGTATGACAAATTATTGAGCGCCTAGATTTAATGCCTGACGAAGTTGCCATTGCACTCCCATTTTTTCTCGATGAGAAGCAATTGCTAAAATCTCCTGCGTGCTATCAATAAAACCACTAAAAGTTATGCACAAAAAACGTTTTGCTGATGAAACTGATCTTGTTAAAGTGGCACACTTTTTCATGAATCCAGCCTTTCGCCATGTATTCATACACAGCTTTCGATCAAGCCATGATCGACGAACGGGTGGCGCAGTTCCGCGACCAGACCCAACGTTACCTTGACGGCCAACTGTCAGAAGACGAATTCCGTCCCTTGCGCCTGCAAAATGGCCTGTATGTGCAACGCTATGCGCCGATGCTGCGGATTGCCGTGCCGTATGGCCTGCTCAATAGCCAGCAACTGCGCAAAGTGGCGCAAGTGAGCCGCGAATATGACCGTGGTTATGCGCATATTTCGACCCGTCAAAATATCCAGCTCAACTGGCCTGCGCTTGAAAACGTACCGGACATTTTGGCCGAATTAGCGACCGTGCAAATGCACGCGATTCAAACCAGCGGCAACTGTATTCGAAACACCACCACCGACCAATTTGCTGGTGTGGTCGCGGGCGAAATCGCTGATCCACGCCCGACTTGCGAGCTGATTCGTCAGTGGTCAACGTTCCATCCCGAATTTGCCTTTTTGCCGCGTAAATTTAAAATTGCGGTGTCCGCGCTGGCCGAGACCGACCGCGCTGCAACTGCGTTTCATGACATTGGCGTGTACATTGTCAAAAACGACACAGGCGAAATTGGCTACAAAATCATGGCCGGTGGTGGTTTGGGGCGTACTCCCATCATTGGTAGCATTATTAAGGACTTCTTGCCCAAGCAAGACCTGATTGCCTACCTTGATGCCGTCTTGCGTGTGTATAACCTGCATGGCCGTCGTGACAACAAATATAAAGCCCGTATCAAAATTTTGGTCAAAGCGCTGACCCCCGCAGTCTTTGCTGAAAAAGTTGAGGCTGAGTTTGCACAAATTCAAGACAGCCTGCGCATTGATCCGGCCTTGTTTGCACAAATGGAAGCGGTGTTTACCCCGCATGCTTACCTCGATCTGCCTAACCTAGACTTGTCGGCGCAATTCGCTGCCGAGCCGAAGTTTGCCAACTGGTATCGTCACAACACCCATGCCCACAAAGTGTCGGGCTATCATATTGTGACCATTTCACTCAAACGGGCAGGCATTGCTGCGGGCGATTTGACCGACACAGAAATGGAACTGGTGGCCGATTTGGCCGACCAATACAGCTTTGGTGAACTGCGCAACACCCACGAACAAAACATCGTGCTGGCTGACGTGCCACAAACCGCCTTGTTTGACCTGTGGAAAACACTCGATCAACACAACATGGCGCGCGCTCATATTGGCTTTATCACCGATATTATTTGCTGCCCTGGTGGCGACTTCTGCTCGTTGGCCAATGCCAAATCAATCCCGATTGCCGAAGCCATCAGCCGCCGTTTTGATGACCTAGACACCGTGTATAACCTCGGCCCAATTGACCTGAACATCTCGGGTTGTATGAATGCCTGCGGTCATCACCACGTTGGCCATATTGGTATTTTGGGCGTAGACAAAAAAGGCGTAGAGTTCTACCAAGTCTCGTTGGGCGGCAATGCTGACCACGACGCCAGCCTTGGTGATATTCTGGGGCCATCGTTTGGCGCGAGTGACATGGCCGATGTGGTCGAAGAAATTTTGAATACCTATCTGGACTTGCGTCAGGACGACGAGCGCTTTCTCGACACCTACCGCCGGATTGGCTTAGCCCCGTTTAAGGAGCGCGTCTATGCACACTAATCAGCCCTTATTAACCTTAAGTGGTGATATTCAAGCCGACACCTTTGCGCGTATTGGTGAAGACGGTGCTGTGCCTGCGGGTGATGTGCTGCTGACCGTGGCGCAGTTGGATCAATTGGCGCACGTGACTGGCAAAAAAGGTCTGCTGTTGACGGTCAATGACTCGCCAGAAACCACCGCCTTACCGCTGGCCGAGCTAGATTTGATTGCCATTGAATTTGGCTCATTTGCCGATGGTCGGGGTTATTCGTTTGCCGCATTGCTGCGCCGTCAGGGCTTTAAAGGCGAGTTGCGCGCGGTGGGCGATGTGTTTAAAGACGTATTGTTTTATTTAAAACGCTGCGGCTTTAACACCTTTGTGTTGAAAGAAGGCAAAGACATTGAGGTGGCTAAAGCGGGTCTAAATGACTTTAGCGCAGGCTACCAAGCGGCTACGGCCACGCCAGATGCGCACTATCAGACCGGTCGTCAGTTGTAATTAGACGCCCGCTAGTGTTACAAAGCCTCACGGATGTGGGGCTTTTTTATACTGCGTGATTGGATGCACGCCTTATTCAATTTTAGCTTTATTTTTTAATATGCTGATCAGGGGATTTAAATGCACGTCAACAGTAAGCCAACAGCAGCTATCACGGGTTTTCCGGCAGGAACCATGATCCACACCGATCAGGGATTGATGCCGATTCAAGACATTAAAGTGGGTGATATGGTGTTGTCTCGACCTAAGCAAGGTGGGGAGAATGCGCCAACAGAATATAAGCGGGTGGTGAGAGCGTTTTGTGCTGGAGAAGCCGAAGTCATTCGTTTAGTGTGTCAGCGTAAAAGTGAGTATGCTGAGTTTGGAACACCTATACATGTCCAGTTTTTAACCCCAAATCATCCAATTTGGGTTGACCGCTTAGATGAATGGATTCCTGCTTGTGATCTTTATATTGGTGAACAGATTTCTGGTATCAATCAGGACGATCCATTATTGGTGCTTTCGATTGATCCTGTTTACAAAGCGTCTTTAAGCCCAACGCATCATTTAGGTATTTGTCGTGAGCCATCTTATGGCGATGAGTATAGAAAAGATGTCGATATGTATATTGATTTCGATAAAAA
>JBEANQ010000168.1:0-5127 GCA_041165345.1 Pseudomonadota bacterium | reverse complement strand
GCCAAAGGCTGAGTCAGCCACAGGCCAGCCGCTACGCCAATGGCACAACCAGCGACCACATCGCGGACATGATGCAAACGTTGATCCACCCGTGCCCAGCCCACATAGGCCGCAGGAATCATGGCGGCACTGCCATAGTGCCAGCCATATCGTTGGCCGATAAATGTAGCGCCTGCACAGGCATTGCTGGTGTGACCCGATGGAAACGAGTAGTCATCGCCATTGGGGCGCTCACCAAGACTGGTGTTATTTAAGCTGTATTTGAGCGCTAAGGTTGCACCCAAGTTGGTCAGCATGGTTTTGCTGAGCATCTCAAAACCATCCATGTCGTCATGTTGGTAGGTCATGGCTAAACCAACGGCTGGAATCGCCAATGACAAAATGTCACTGGCGCGTTCTTCGCTAGTAGTGGCATGAGCAGAGGTGATGCAACTGAGTCCAATCAATAAGGTGCTAACGTATAATTTCACTGTTGATGCCAAGGTCTGAAAAAATTGATCTTAAAGGTTTTTTTAAGGCTGACCAATCAATTTTTTGATCAGAGTGATCCTGTGTGATGACGCCTATGTTCTAGGTATCTTATATATATACATATATATATTGGCTGTTGTACATTGCGATATGCGACATAAAACTGCAAAAAATACTCGGCACGCACGATACATAAGTGCTAATCAATACTCAGCATCTGTTGACATGGCCGACGTTTTGCATTGGGCTAAGGCTTAGGGGGTGATCCCTGTTGATCTGTCATGACATGAGGCAATAGGGTGGTCACATTGACCCCATCACATCGACCGAAAGGATAATCCACATGACTGAACCCGATTCACATGCCGCATTGCGTGAAGATGTGCGCCTTCTAGGTGGATTATTGGGTGAAACCCTGCGTGAACAAGTGGGGGATGCACTGTATGAGCGGGTCGAAGCCATTCGACAATTGGGTAAACAAGCCAGCGAAGGCGATGCCGCCGCCCACCACGCGCTGAATCAGGTGTTGTCGTCGTTGTCAGATGACGAACTGCTACCGGTTGCACGGGCGTTTACGCAGTTTTTAAACCTTGCCAATATTGCCGAACAATACCATCGCGTTCGTCGTCGCCGTGCATGGCAATGGCGTGATGAGGCCAATCAACAAGCGGGTTCGCTGGCCGAGCTATTACCACGTTTAGCAGCCAAAGGTTTAAGCGCCACTCAAATTGCCGAAGCGGTAGGTACGCTGGACATTGAGCTGGTATTGACCGCTCATCCCACCGAAATTAGCCGTCGTACCCTGATCCAAAAATATGACGAAATCGCCGAAATCCTTGAGCGTCTTGATCATGTTCAACTCAGCCCAGTCGAGCGCCGCGACACATTGGCGCGTCTAAAAAGAAACGTGATTGCGGCATGGCACACCGACGAAATCCGCAGCCACAAACCCACCCCTGTCGATGAAGCCAAATGGGGCTTTACCGCCATTGAACAAACCCTGTGGTACAGCATGCCGCAGTTTTTACGTCAGTTTGATACGGTGCTGCGGCAACATACCGGCGAGCGTTTACCCTTGACCCATGCGCCGATTCGGTTTGCCTCATGGATGGGTGGGGATCGTGATGGCAATCCCAATGTGACCCATCGGGTGACGGCAGAAGTGCTGCTGTTGGCGCGTTGGCAAGCCGCCGATTTGTATTGGCGTGATGTTGATGCGTTGCGTTGGGAACTGTCGATGGAAGATTGCAGCGCCGACATGCGCGCACAGGTTGGCACCCACAGCCGCGAACCTTACCGTGATGTATTGCGTGATGTGCGTGACCGGTTGGGGCGCACCCGTGACTGGGCAAAAGCCAGCCTTGATGCTGGATCGGTGGCGTTGCCCATCGACCCTCAGTTGATTTATTTGCAGTCTGACGAATTGATGCAAACCTTGCTGATGTGCCATCGCTCACTGAGTGCGTGCAATATGGCCGAGATCGCGGAAGGGGAGCTAACCGATTTGATTCGGCGCGTGGCCTGCTTTGGGGTGGAGCTGTTGCGTTTGGATATTCGGCAAGAGTCGGGACGGCATCGCGACGCGATGGACGCGATCACTCAATATTTGGGTTTGGGTGCTTATGCCACATGGGATGAAGCCACCCGCCAAGCATTTTTGCTGGCGCAACTGGCACAAAAACGCCCTTTATTACCCCAAACCCTACACGCCAAACCAGATGACCCCATTGCCAGTATCGCCGTGCAAGAAGTCTTGGCCACTTTTCGAGTCTTAGCCGCACAGACTGGCAATGGGCTCGGCGCGTATGTGATTTCGATGGCTGAACAACCCAGTGATGTGTTGGCGGTGATGCTGCTGCAAAAAGAAGCCGAAGTGACCCAGCCTTTGCGGGTGGTTCCGTTGTTTGAAACCCTCAAAGACCTCGACAATGCCGGATCTTGTCTGGACGCCTTGTTGTCGGTGGCGTGGTACAAACAGGCCATTCACGGGCATCAAGAAATCATGATTGGCTATTCCGACTCGGCCAAAGACGCTGGTTTTTTGGCGGCCAGTTGGGCGCAATACCGTGCGCAAGAACAGCTCACCGCAATTGCTGACAAACATGGCATTCGTCTGACCTTATTTCATGGGCGGGGTGGGTCGGTCAGCCGCGGCGGCGCACCAACGCATCAAGCGCTACTGTCGCAGCCGCCTCGCTCGGTACAAGGGTCGATTCGAGTGACCGAACAAGGCGAAATGATCCGTTTTAAATTTGGCATGAAAGGCATTGCCATTCGTAACCTTGAACTCTACGCCGCCGCCACCCTTGAAGCCACGCTACTGCCGCCCCCCGCTGCCAAGCCAGAATGGCGCGCAGCTATGACCCAAATGAGCGAGACCGCCCTCACGGTGTACCGCCAGACTGTGCGTGGTCAGCCCAATTTTATTCGCTATTTGCGCACGGTCACGCCAGAGCTAGAACTACAAATGCTGCCGTTGGGGTCACGGCCTGCGCGTCGTCAGACCAATGGCGGCCTAGAGTCATTGCGCGCCATTCCGTGGGTGTTTGCATGGACTCAAATTCGACTCATGTTGCCCGCATGGCTCGGGACGGGTCGCGCGCTCAACACCGCATTGGCTGAAGGCGATGCCGCAGTCATTGCCCAGATGCTGGCCGAATGGCCGTACTTTCAGACCGTATTGGACATGTTAGAGATGGTTTTGGCCAAAGCGGATCCTGCTATTGCCCGTTATTATGAATCGCACCTGACCGATGATGCCGATTTATTGGCGTTGGGTTTAGATTTGCGCCGTCGTTTGCAACATACCATTGATATTTTATTGAACGTGGTCAACCGCCAACGCTTGTTGCAAAACTCGCCAGTTTTGGCGCGCTCGATTTCGGTTCGCACACCGTATATCTTGCCGTTGCACATGTTACAAGCCGAGCTGATGCGTCGTCGCCGAGACACCGGCCAAGATGTCACCGGTTTTGATCATGCCTTAATGGTCACGATTGCAGGCATTGCGGCAGGGTTACGCAACACCGGTTAACTGACCTGCCGACACTGAGCCGGCCAAGACAGCCGTGTATCTTGTTTGCGCTTGACCTGTTTGGGTTACCCCTGCAAGGTGCGCGGCGAGCCCACCGTGCTCTTGCGTTACTGTCACCATTTTTGTCTATTGAGTGCCGATATGTCTGCCGTTCCGCTGCATTTGATTCGCTACCAATTGCCCATGATTTGGGGCGTGATGCAAGCCTTCGTACCGATCCTGCGACCCCGTCACGCCGACCCTGACTGTCGTACCTTGACCCGTGACATTGCCGCCCCTGCTGATGCATTGGTCAACGCCTATCTGGCATGGTCCGGTGCAGAACCACAGCGTTATGTGGATCACTTGCCGCCGCATTTGGTGTCGCAATGGGGGATTCCGGTCGTGACCGCCCTGCTGCTGAAAACGGGTTACAGCCTGTCTGGCATTATTAATCAGGGAGTGAGTATTCAACAGCATGGCCGTCTACCCCGTCACCAACCCTTGCGTCTGACCGTGCATTTAGAATCTGTTGAAGAAGACGCAGGGCGTATTCGACTATCTGCCCACGTGCATACTGGAACAGTTGAGCAGCCTGATCTGAGTATCACCACACTGCACATGCTATTGATTGAGCCGCATTACAAACGGCGTAAAGGTGATGCACAGCCGGTCGTTCCGCAACACTGGAATACCATTGGGCAATGGCAAGCAATTGCGAGTGATGGCCTTGATTTTGCCCTCTTAACCGGTGATTTTAATCCCATTCATTGGATCAATGCAGCGGCCAAGCGCTCGCCGTTCCGGCATTTGGTGTTGCATGGGTTTGGCATGTTTGCCCGTAGTTATGAGCGCATTCCACAGGTTGAACAATTGCGCAGCATTGATGTGCGGTTTTTACGCCCTGTTCCGCTGCCTTCACAGCCGTTGTCTGTGCAAGTGGCTGTGCCGGATGCCAATGGGTTAATTCCCCTGCGTCTGATTGGCGCGGCCAACAAGGTACATATGGTCGGTACGTATCAATAGATGCTCATATCTATCAGATGTCATGGTGTATAAAAAAAGCCCCGTCTGACGGGGCTTTTTTTGATTGGGCCTAAAGGGCGATTTACATGCCTTTAGCCAAACGTTGTTCAACCAGATCCAACAAGGCCAGCTCATCAAGCAACGACAACGCGGTCAGCTTGTCTTCGAGCAAGTCGAGTTCTTCTTCAGGTACTTTGGTCAATTGGCCTTCCTGACGGCGCTGAATTACCATGTTGGCCATCAAACCAATGAAGGTTCGGCTGTTCATGTGTTCAGTGTTTGCATCAGTAATTGCCCACGTCAAAATAGCCAGCTCAAGCTCGCTAAATTGCTCGCGTAAACGTGGAATGGTCTCACCCAAGAGTAGACCATACCGGTGGATAACATTACTCACACGACGGTGTGGTGCCGCACGGCTTTGCCCGAGGACATAGCTGAGACGGGTGTTGAGATGAAGATTAACCGTCGCGACGGACTCTTCGCTAAACTCACCACTACTTTGGCCTTCGTGTAGGTTAGGGTAGCGTTTGCGCAGGATGCTGCGTGGATTGCTGGGGTAGGTCATAAGCTGAAATCTTAACTCAAGTGATTAAAAACAACTATCGGATGCACAGCAA
>JBEANQ010000167.1:0-5174 GCA_041165345.1 Pseudomonadota bacterium | reverse complement strand
AATACCACGCTGTTTATTCAAGACATTCCGGTCATTCATCTGCCATGGTTTATCTTTCCCGTTGATGATCGCCGCCTAAGTGGTCTGCTGGTGCCACGTGGTGGCTACACCAACGACGGTGGGCTTGATCTCTCACTGCCTTATTACTTTAATTTAGCGCCTCAATATGATCTAACCCTAACCCCTCGATTACTGAGTCGACGGCAGAGTATGTTAGAAGGTGAATTTCGCTTACTAACAGCACATGCAGGCAGTGGCATGATCACTGGTGGGTATTTACCCAATGACCCCCTGTATGGTAACGATCGCAAACGTGCCAGTCTCAAATATGACTGGCAACTGACCCCACACATTCAATCCTTGCTCAACTTAAATTATGTGTCTGACAAAGACTACTACACCGACTTAGGCACAGACCCGTTAGTGACCAATCAACTCAATCAAGAGCGTGCGTTATCGTTTTTTTATCATGATGGCCTTGATGGTCTGACCGGCCTCTTGCGGGTACAGACGTTTCAAACGGTTGACCCAGACACCGCTGACGTTGATCGCCCCTATGACCGACTGCCGCAATTATTACTTAACTATCAAAATGGTTCGGCGTTGGGTTGGCAATACAACGTGAACCATGACACAGCCTATTTTAAAAAATCCATCACTGATGGCTCAGGCGTCGAAAATAGCGGACTGCGTGTGTACAACCAACTGGCCACTCGCTACAACTTGCGTGGCTCATGGGGATCATTTGTCCCCGAACTTTCAGTGCGTCACCTCTATGATCGATATGACCAAGACACGCTCAATAGTCAAGGACTAGGCAAAGACAATGCCACCCGCAGCACCACCGTGCCGCAAGTCACTCTAGATGGCAAACTGGTATTTGAACGACAAGGACGCTTTTTACAAACCCTAGAGCCACGGCTGTTTTATGCCTACTCGCCCTATCGTAACCAAGATACTTTTCCAAATTTTGACAGTGCCACGGCCTCACAAAGTTACAGTCAACTGTTTAGCCCATATCGCTTTGTGGGTCATGATCGTCTAGAAGACAACAATTTCGCCAGCATTGGATTAACACATCGATTTTATGATGACAGCGGTTTAGAGGTATTAAGTACCAGTGTGGGGCAAAGCTTCTACTTTGACCATCGCCGTGTCAGACTCGACAGCACACAAGCCATTAATTCCAACAACTCCTCTGGTATTGCTTTAGACGTCTCTGCACAATTCACTCAACATTTGCGCATGGATGGCACTGCATTATGGATGCCAAACGGCCAAAATGCGCAAACTTTGACGCAAATTCAATATCAAAACAACCAAGGCCAGTTGTATCAAATCGGTTACGTTGATCGCCATGAGGTTACAGAACTGAGCCAAAAAGCCTTGCGCCAACTCACTGCTTCACTGGTGCAACCGCTGTACAATCAATGGCGAGCCTTTGGTTACATTCAATATGACCTAGATCATCATGTAAATCGTGATGGTTTACTCGGGTTTGATTATGACGGCTGTTGCTGGCGAATGGCATTGTATGGTCGCTCATATTATAACGACCTTGATGAAACCACCGAAAGTAAACCGCGCCGCCTTGTGATGGCAGAATTTACCCTCAAAGGACTGGCAGGGCTGTCTGGCGACTTGGCCAACTTGCTGCGACAAAAAATCTTGGGCTATACACAGGTAGACACATCGTGGAGTTCCCGTTGAACCGCATTCAATCTTGTAGCCGTCTCATCCTGTCGACAGGCATTTTACTCTCGGCCTTGAGCCTAACCCCAGCATTTGCTGTAGACCCTCTAGATCGGGTCGTTGCTGTTGTCGACGACACAGTCATTTTAGACAGTGACGTGGTCAATGGCATCGCTGATGCGCGGCATCAACTCGACACTCGCCAACAAAGCATTCCTAGTGATGAACGCTTACGTGCAGAAGTCATTCGCCAACTGGTCCTTCGTGATGTCCAATTAGGCATGATTCAACGAAGTGGCATGACTATTGATGACAGTACGCTGAATGCTGCATTGGCCGATATCGCCGAAAAACAAGGCGCACCCTCCCTCTCTGCGTTTCAACAAGCGCTTGATCACCAACAAATCGGCAATTATGCTCGCCTACGCAAACAAGTGGGAGAAGACATCAGCATCAATCGCTTACGTCAACAACGGGTCAGCGCCCGCATCACGATCAGTGAAAGCGACATTGACAATTTCTTAGCCTCACCACAAAGCGCTCAATTAGCAGCTCCCGAGTTTAGAACTGCTCACTTGCGTGTTGGACTCCCCAATAACCCGACAGCAGCTGACATTGCCCAAGCCGCTACCCTTGCTGATCAAATCAATACAGACCTCAACAAAGGAATCAGCCCTGAGCAGATCATGACTCGCTATAACAGTGAGCAATTTCCTGTTGGCGGCGGTGATATGGGATGGCGAAAGCTTGACGAGCTTCCCAGCGAATTTTCGGCTCGTATTGAAGCACTGACTCCCAATCAAACCACAGGAGCAATGAGTGCTGCGGATGGCATTCATATTGTGAAGCTTCTTGAACGACGCAGCACCGAGAAAACCATCGTCCATCAATGGCAAGTGCGCCATATTTTGATCTCGCCAAACGATGTGGTCAGTCCTGCTGATGCCGAAGCACGCATTCAAGCACTATACAAACGCCTACAAAAAGGCGAAAGCTTTGACACCTTGGCGCGTACCTACTCCAATGACACGGGTTCACGCCGCAATGGTGGCTCACTGGATTGGGTATCGCCCAATGAGATGGTTCCCGTGTTTGAGGATTATATTAAAAAGACCGCCGTGGGCGACTTTAGCGCACCATTCCAATCACAATTTGGCTGGCACATTTTGCAAGTGCAAGCCGAACGTGACCAAGACATGACCGAGCAATTTCGGCGCAGCATGGCGCGTCAAATGCTGTTTCAACGTCAGTATCCGCAAGAGCTGGATAACTGGCTAAGAGAAGTCCGTGCCGCTGCATTTGTCGAAATTCGAGGTGTTGACGGCAAATCTTAAACCACACCTGCTTTTAAGGTTGCACTGCGCCGAACATGACTGTTCGGCGTTTTTTTGTCGCAATTTCGCCCATCAAACATCAAACGCCCATAAAAAAACGCTGCTCGAAAGCAGCGTTTTTAACGGGTTACACGCAACAATTAATAGTTGCTGTCTTCATCGTCGTCCAAACCGCCGTTGCCATTGCCGCCAACGTTACCGTCTGCTTTGTTGCCTGGCTCAAAGCCTGATGCACCACCGCCAAAACCACGGCCACTGCCGAAGCCGCCTTGGCTACCGCCAAAACCACCTTGGCTTGCACCACCAAAACCGCCTTGGCTTGAACCGCCAAAACCGCCTTGACTACCACCACCAAAACCACCTTGGCTGCTGCTACCTGCACCAAAGCCAGTGCCTTGGGCTGCACCAAAACCACCGCTAAAACCGCTCGGTTGTTGCTCTGTACCAAAACCAGTACCGGCAGCAGCACCAAAACCAGCAGGTGCGCCAACAGCGCCAGCTGGACGTGGGTTACGCGCAGGGACAACGGTCGAAATAGCGTGTTTGTAGACCATTTGGCTGACGGTGTTTTTCAGCAAAACGACATATTGGTCGAAGGATTCGATCTGACCTTGCAGCTTGATGCCGTTGACAAGGAAGATAGAAACTGGGATACGCTCTTTACGAAGCGAGTTCAGGAAAGGATCTTGCAAGGTTTGACCTTTAGACATCTGTTATTACTCCAAAAAAAACACAGCGCACAAAAAACCGTCCCTGTTAAAAAAAGAATGGGAAACGGGAAGATGAATTCTGCTGCATCACGTTTTCGTGCGCAAGACCACATTTCCTTCATTCACTGTTTTGATCACATGAATATCGTGCTGTTCACGTAGGCTTCGTAGCCATGTGTACTGTCTTTTGGCCAATTGTCGGGTTGCAAACAAGGCTTTGTCCTGCATGTGTGACTGATCGGTCACCTCACCACGCGCTTGCGCGTCCAAATACTCCCACACCTGCCGATACCCCACCGCCCGCATGGACGGCATATCTGCCTGTAATCCTTCACGTTTGCGCAGCTCAATGACTTCATCAACAAAGCCCGCCTGCCACATCTGTTCAAGGCGTAAGGCGATGCGTTGATGCAAAACGTCACGCTCGGGCATGAGGGCATACAGTTGATAATCAAATGGCAGTGTTTGCGGTTGTTGCTCGTCATGTAAAACGCTAATCGGACGACCGGTCAGGCGATACACTTCTAGCGCACGCATCACCCGTTGGCGGTCACTGGGCAAAAAACGCTGCGCTGCTCGTGGGTCAACCGTAGCCAGTTGCGCATGAATGGCATCCCAGCCATCTGCGGCGGCTTCGGCTTCAATGGCGGCACGCACGCGGGCATCGGCTTCTGGTAACCCTGTTGCCATGCCTTGCAGCAAGCTCCGAAAATACAGCATGGTGCCACCCACCAACACGGGGCGATTGCCACGGGCATGAATCTGGTGAATCAAGGCGGTCACGTCGGTGACGAATTCGGCGGCAGAATACACCTGCTCGGGGTCAATCAGGTCAATCAAATGATGCGGGTATTGTGCCAACTCTGCCGCGCTGGGTTTGGCTGTACCAATGTCCATGCCACGGTACACCAATGCCGAGTCTACCGAGACCAGCTCGACGCCGCCTTGATCATATAACGCACAGGCCAAGGCGGTCTTGCCGCTGGCCGTTGGTCCCATTAATACCGTGACCGGCAGGCGGTCATGCAAAACTGTGGTCATGCCGGTTTAGTCTCCACGCGCAAATAATTTATCAAGCTGAGCCAGCGGGAACGCCCGCCATGTCGGACGGCCATGATTACACTGACCGGCAAATCCGGTCTGTTCCATTTGCCGCAATAGGGCGTTCATTTCGGCCAAACTGAGTTGGCGATTGGCACGAACCGCGCCATGACAGGCCATGCCTGACAACAGTCGGTCACGCGCCAACAGCAGGCCACGGCCATCATCATTAAAATCGGCGTCTGACAGCAACTGTGCCAGTAGCGCCGCCAAATCAGCCCGTGCCAGTAATGCGGGCACCGCACGCACCACCACATGATGCTCGCCCATACGGTCGATTTCTAAGCCAAAACGCTGTAAAGCGGCCTGAACATGCTCGACCCGTTCCGACTGTAAG
>JBEANQ010000166.1:0-5214 GCA_041165345.1 Pseudomonadota bacterium | reverse complement strand
CCTCAACGACATGGCCTCTATTGATGCGTGCGCCCAACAAATTTTGGCCGACGTCGGTCAAATTGATATTTTGATCAACAACGCTGGTCGGTCGATTCGTCGTGCGGTTGAAGAATCCGTCGAGCGCTTCCATGACTTTGAGCGCACCATGCAGCTCAACTACTTTGGTGCGGTTCGCCTGATTTTGGCGTTATTGCCCAGCATGATTGACCGCCGCAATGGTCACATTATTAACATCAGCTCGATTGGTGTATTGGCCAACGCGCCACGCTTCTCGGCATATGTCGCCAGTAAAGCCGCACTCGACGCCTTTAGCCGTTGCTTGTCGGCCGAAGTCCATGCCCACAAGATTCAACTGACCTCCATTTACATGCCGTTGGTGCGTACTCCCATGATCGCGCCCACCAAACTGTATGACTACATCCCAACATTGTCGCCAGAACAAGCAGCCGATTTGGTTGCCCAAGCCTTGCTCAAGCGCCCCAAAAGCATTGCCACTAACGTGGGTACATTTGCGGCGGTCAGTTATGCTTTGGTGCCTAAATTTAACGACTTTGTGTTGTCGGTCGGTTATCGCTTGTTCCCCAGCTCAACCGCTGCTCGTGGTGAGCAAGGTGATAAAGCCGCTCAAGCCACATTGGCTCAGCGTGCCTTTGCTCGCCTGATTCCTGGTGAATACTGGTAAAACAGGCTGATCAATCCCTCGCCTATTGATCAAAAAAAGCCCGCTTGATGCGGGCTTTTTTAATGTGATCAGTGTGGCTCTTAATAGCGCTCAGGATGATCTTCACGCAGCCACCATTGCGTACGCCCCATAATAGGCAAACCAATATAGCCCCGTAATTTTAGCTTACGATGATCAACTGATAACTTAATCGTGCCTTTGTAAAGATTGCCCGACACAGGGTCAAGCAAATGCCCACCACTAAACTCGCCTGCTTTACCCGCTACTGGCTTCATACCAGAAATCACCTGTAACCCCACAATGGGCTGATTGGTGTAGGGGGCAGGACAGCCTGTACAATGAGTTTTAGGGGTATAATCGGGTCTAGGGATGGTTTTAATGATATAGCCCACCAACTCTCCATTTTGCATATGGACATCGGTCAGCCCGCGTGAGAACCCTGTTTTGTCATCAACTGATCGATAAATCCCATTGACCACACTCGGATCATACGCCTCGGTCGGCTCAGACTTTGCCGCCATCACACTGTGACTCGCTCCCAACGCTAGAACCAGCACAGAAACATTGTAAAACACACCCGTTGTTGTACGCATAACACCACTCTCAACACAATAGACTCGGTTTACATCCGGCGAGTACACGCCTTTTTAATCGCGGTCATCATGGCATAAGTGAATGTTATTTCCGAGTCATACTGAGCCAACTTTGTGGCGTTATGGTGAGCTTTAAGTGCTTTGTTTGGGCGCAACAGGGCGTCAGAAAAACCGATCAGCCGCCCATAAAAAACCGGATCACTGATCCGGTTAATTTGTCGCACGGGCAAGGTCGATGCGACCCGTGCTTATTTGCCTGATTTTTTAAGACCGGCTTGCATCAACAACGCACCGAGCGATCCGGTGCGTTCTTCACGCGGTTTTTCGGCACGGGCGGGTTTGTCTTGGCGGTTTTGGTCTGGACGGCGCTCGCCTTGTGGGCGGTCTGGACGACGACCCTCACTACGCGAGTCATCACGACGCGGACCACGGTTGGCATCACGGGGTGGGCGAGTCGCATTGTCGTCAGATGGACGCGCAGGACGGCTGTTGCGCTCTGGCCGTGCCGGACGTTCGACCGGTGTTAAACGCAAGGACAGGCTGATGCGTTTGCGCTCGGCATCCACACTCAACACACGCACTTGGACGATCTGGTTGGGTTTAACCACTTTTTGCGGGTCATTGACAAAGCCATTCGACAGCTCGGACACATGCACTAAACCATCTTGATGCACGCCAATGTCAATAAAGGCACCAAAGTTGGTGACGTTGGTGACCACGCCTTCCAAGATTAAGCCTTCGCTCAGGTCAGCCAGTGTTTGAATGTCGTCACGGAACTTGGCGGCACGGAACTCTGGACGTGGATCACGACCCGGTTTTGCCAGCTCGGTCAGCACGTCTTGCACAGTGGGCAGACCATAGCTGTCATCCGCAAAGCTGCTGGCGTCTACATCGGTCAACGACTCTGGACGACCCAACACATCGGCAATCGCCAGACCACGCGCAGCCAGAATTTTCTCAACCAATGGATAGGCTTCAGGGTGAACCGCCGAGGCATCCAAAGGTTGCTCACCGTCACGAATCCGCAAGAAACCCGCCGCCTGTTCAAAGGTGCGTTTGCCCAAACGGGGCACGGCCATCAGTTGTTCACGGGTTTTAAACGCGCCGTGCTCGGCACGGTACTGAATAATTTGATCAGCCACTGCGCTGTTTAGACCGGCAATGTGTGCCAGCAATGCAGGCGATGCAGTGTTGACGTCTACACCCACCGCGTTGACGCAGTCTTCAATCACGGCATCAAGCATACGCGCCAGATTGGTTTGGTTGACATCATGCTGATACTGACCCACGCCAATCGACTTGGGATCAATCTTGACCAATTCTGACAATGGATCTTGCAAACGACGGGCAATCGACACCGCGCCACGAATCGATACATCGAGATCCGGCAGTTCGGCTGACGCCAATTCACTGGCCGAATACACCGACGCACCGGCTTCACTGACGGTGATACGAGTTAGATTGAGGTCAGGATGGTTTTTGCCCAGCTCGGCCAGCAGACTGTCCGTCTCACGGCTGGCGGTGCCATTGCCAATGGCAACCAAATCAACTTGATGCTCACGGCACAAACGCTCTAACTCGGCCAACGCACCGGCACGGTCATTTTTAGGGGCAAACGGATACACCACCGAATGCGCCACAACCGTACCCGCTGCATCGACCACAGCCAGCTTGACGCCATGTTTTAAACCAGGGTCTACACCCAAGGTGCAACGACCACCCGCAGGCGCAGCCAACAACAAATGACGCAGGTTTTCAGCAAACACGGTGATGGCTTCTGCTTCAGCCGCCAGACGTTTTTCGGTCAGCAAGGAGTGTTCCATGTGCGGACGCAGCTTGCCTTGCCACAGCAGTTGCGCCGATTGCAGCAACAGGTCACGACGGCTGACGGGTTCAATGTCGGCCAATTTGAGATGGCTGATGATCTCGGCCAGACGTGGGGTGTCGTCGCCATCGACCTTAAGACCCAACACATTTTCTTGACGACCCCGTAGCATGGCCAGCAAGCGATGCGACGCCACCTTGTGAAGTGGCTCTTCAGACTCAAAGTAGTCACGGAATTTTTTGCCAACATCGCGTTTTTCTTCACCGGCTAGACGGCTTTTTAACACGCAATCTTGGGCAAAATGCTGACGCAATAAGTCAAGCAACGGTAAATCAGTCGCCCACTCATCAATCACCAAATGGCTCATCGCGTCTAATTGGCTGGCTTGGTCAGGATAGTTGTCATGCGCAAAGCCCACCAGCAATTCGGCAGGATCAATCGCTTCGGTCAACAGGCGCGTGGCCAATGGCGCAAACCCTGCATCGCGTGCCAATGCGGCTTTGCTGGTTTTTTTCGGACGGTATGGCAGGTACAAATCTTCTAATGCAGTCTTACTGTCAGCAGCGTTCAGGCGTGCCAACAGTTCTGGACTTAAACGATCTTGGCCACGAATGGAGTCGATAATGCGCTCACGGCGGGCGTTTAAATCACGCAGATAGCCAAGACGCAGATCGAGATGCCGGAGTTGAGCATCGTCCAACCCATCGGTGGCTTCCTTACGATAACGGGCGATAAACGGAACGCTTGCACCATCGTCCATCAGCCGGATCGCGGCGTCGATCTGGTCGGGGCGGACGGAAAGCTCTGTCGCCAGTTGCTGGGCCAGTTGGGTCATACTCGGAACTTCCGGATCATGTCGGGAAAACGCCGATTATACGGGCATGATCCCAGTCTGCCTATCATTGACGCAGAATTGCTGCGCTTCTGTGTATCCTGCCCCACAAAACATTTTTTTTGTTCTACACTCACCTGTATGCGTTTGGTATCTAGCCCTTGAAGATACATAGGTTTTTACACATGTTGTCATAGACCTCAGCTATTCTTTTCATCTGTCCAAGCAGGCTCCGATAACGCCTGTTGGCACAGCGGAGACCCCTCATGAGCCAGCCCCCAATAGTAGAAGACAGTCTTTCCCGTAGTACGCCCGATCGGATTGAGCGTATTTTAGTGGTCGATGACGACGTTCGACTGCGCACCTTGCTGCAACGTTTTTTAGAAGATAAAGGCTTTATTGTCAAAACAGCCCATGACGGCACTCAAATGGATCGGCTCATGCAACGCGAGCTTTTTTCATTGATTGTGTTAGATTTTATGCTGCCTGTTGAAGACGGTATCAGCATTTGTCGGCGTCTACGTCAAGGCGGCACAGACACCCCCATCATCATGCTCACCGCACGCGGTAGTGACTCCGACCGCATTGCAGGCTTAGAGGCTGGCGCAGATGATTACCTGCCCAAACCCTTTAATCCAAACGAATTATTGGCACGGATTCGGGCAGTATTACGCCGCCAAGTGCGTGAAATTCCTGGTGCGCCTAGCCAACAAATGGAAGTCGTGAGCTTTGGGCCATGGTCGCTCGATCTGTCCACCCGCACGCTCACCCGTGAAGGCCAAGTGGTCACGCTCACAACCGGCGAATTTGCCGTTCTCAAGGCGTTGGTTCAACACCCGCGTGAACCGCTCACCCGTGACAAGCTCATGAACCTCGCCCGTGGCCGCGAATGGGGCGCTATGGAACGCTCGATTGACGTGCAAGTGTCACGTCTGCGCCGCCTCATTGAAGAAAACCCCGCCCGTGCGCGTTATATTCAAACCGTCTGGGGCGTCGGCTATGTGTTTGTGCCGGATGGCGCTGAGTAACACGCTTGGCCGCCCCCACTGAGGTCGATGACGACGAAACGCCTGCCTCACGGCGATTTCGTCTGTGGCCTGCTGGTTGGTCTCGCCGAATCTCACGGTCGTTTGATCGTGTTAAACCACGCTCGACCGCATGGCGAACCACGCTACTGGTCTCGATTGTCAGCTTATTTAGCCTACTGATGTCATTGGCCTTTTTTTGGCGAACGCTCTATCTGCCAGAACTTCGTCAACATGCCCACTATTTGGCGATT
>JBEANQ010000165.1:0-5249 GCA_041165345.1 Pseudomonadota bacterium | reverse complement strand
ACTGGTAGGGGAGGCTGGACTCGAACCAACGAATGCCGGAATCAAAATCCGGTGCCTTACCAACTTGGCGACACCCCTAAAGTGTCCATATTACATCAACCCAAGCTGCGTATGGACTGGTGAGATGGGTAAGCTGTTGGCGATCCACCCTTGACAGGGTGCATTGGCCAATAGCATTGCGGTGTTGATGTTGTCATCAAGCGCCACAAATACACACGCACCAGTACCAGTAAGCCGTGCTGACCCAAACTGTTGGAGATAATCCAAGGCTTGTGCCACTGGCGAAAACAATTGTCTTGCCACAGGCTCGCAGTCATTGCTGAATAATTCAGGCTGACTTTGGTAGGCCGCAAATGTAGTGACTGGCGTGTTTCTTGTCAACGTTTCTTGTGAAAAAAGATCACTAGTGCCGATAAAACAATCAGGTTTGAGGATTGCATAGCGTTTTTGGGGCAGTTGAATGGGTGACAGACGTTCACCGATGCCATCAGCCCATGCATTGTGTCCCCGAACAAACACGGGAACATCTGCACCTAGTTGTAGGCTCAGGTGAGCCAGTTGATCGATACTGAGGTTCAGTTGCCAAAGCTGATTGAGCGCCAGCAATGTGGTGGCTGCATCAGAGGAGCCACCGCCGACGCCGCCGCCCATAGGCAGATATTTGTCTAAGGTAATGCGTACACCGTGTGGTTGCGTTTGGTAGGGCTGTAACAGTTGTGCCGCCCGAACAATTAAGTTTTGGCCGCTAGGTACGTCGAGCGTGCTAATAAGTTTAATGTCTGGGGTGACTGTGAGCTCAAAGGTCAGCCAGTCGCAAAGGTCGATGAGCTGAAAAATCGTTTGCAGCTCGTGGTAGCCGTCCGATCTGCGACCAGTGATGTGCAAAAATAAATTGAGTTTGGCGGGCGCGGGCAGGCGCAAAGGAGTGGTGATCATGGGGTTTCGGTACGGGTTTGAACAGTGAGAATGACGCGATTCTCACCCATTGGGGTACTTTGGGTCATGACCAGTTTTTGCGGTCTGATGTGTTGAGTGTCGCTGTATTCAAAACGTACATTCCAGCCTTTTTCGGTCAAGGTGCTGAGTCGGCCATCGTCATCTTGTGTGTGTGCCTCGGGGGTGCCTGCACTGACACCCATGACCCAATGCACGAGACCCGAAATAGGCGCTTGCCAGCCTGTGGCTTGTTGCAACAGGGTTTCGGGTTGTTCGGCTTCTAAGTGGCCGGTTTTGCTGCTGTCGAGTGTGACATGGCCTTGCACACCTTCAATATGGGTTTGCCCAATCCCCAGCGCACCACTTAAATCAATGGCGAATCGTTCATCGGTTTGCGCCCACGCATAAAATGCACTACCCGTTTGTTGTGGGGTTTTAACGCCAATTTTTCCGGTGAGGGTAAAACTCCGTGGCGCAGTTATACGGGACGGCTGTGGGGTGTTGGTTGATGGTACTAATTGAGGAGTCTGGCGTGGGGTGTGTTGCCACGACTGGCAGCCACTGACGGCCAGCATGAACACAGTGAGACCGATAAGGCTTGAGGAGCGATGGAGGATGGCAGTCAGCATGGGGTGTCGCTTTAGGGTGAACGTGAAAGAGTAGGCGTATTGAGCGGCAGGGTTGGCATGAGTGGTCTCACCCCGACCACTAAGGTCGTTGCAGGAATACGCTCAGCTCGATGACGGGATTCGGCCTGACGGATGGGGACGTTGGGTGTTGGATGAGGTTCTGTAGGCAGTGGAGGAAGCCGAGGATCACCTTGATGCCGTTGTCTAAGGTCGGCAATCAATGCTTGGTAGTCTGCAAGTTGATGATTGGCTTGTAGTGCTTGCCCCAGTCGCAAACCAATGGTCATGCTGGCATCGAGCGCATAGGCGTGTTGCAATAATTCGACGGCTTTGCCCCATTGTTGCTGTCGCATGGCAATCAGCCCGAGTGTATCTAAAATGGCAGCTTGATTGGGCGAGAGTGTATTGGCACGCTCAGCATAGCGCCAAGCATCATCTAGCCGTTGGTTTTGGTCAGCAAGCGCATAAGCGTAGGCGTTAAGATAGGTGGGGTTGTCAGGTTGTATGATCAATAATCGTTCAAGCTCTTGTTGCATGAATGGGGTGTCGGTCGTCTGTTTCGTAGCTTGCATGAGTAAGATGCGCGCATAGATGAGATCCGGTTGGTCGGGTGCAGTGCCAAGGGCTTCATCCAATAGCTTACGGGCAACTGCAGGCTGACCATTCTCACGGAGCAATTGTGCTTGCAGTAAGTATAAAAAATCTGATTGGTCGGGATGATCGACGCGCTCTTGTGTCAGGCTGGCAAGAGCATCGTTGAGACGTCCTTGCATCATACGGAGCATCACAAGTTTGCGTTGGGCGTTGCGATATAGCGCATCACTTTGCACTTTTTGCAGGTAGATTTCGGCTACATCAGGGCGATTGAGCCGTTCAGCATTGATACCCAAATAATAATAGGCTTGGTCAATATATTCATCTTGCGTGAGCAGTTGCAGTAGGTATTTTTCAGCATCAAGCGGGTGTTGTTGGTCAATACTGACCAAGGCTGCCAATAGGGTGATTTCACCATCTTGCGGCCAGCGTCTGGCCATACGGTCTAGTCGTGCTAGGGCTATTTTTTGCCGATGTTGATTAAGCAAATAGCGGACTTCAAACAGTTGTAGGCTTTTGTTTGTTGCAAAGCGGGTCGATTGCTGTTGTAGCCATTGTTGCACGCGTTCGGGCGATTGCAACTGCATCAAAATACTGGCCTTAAGGGTGATAAACGCGGTGACATTGGGGCGGCTGACCAATGCAGCATTGACGTTTTTAAGTGCGTCACTAAGCTTGCCGTCTTGAACCAATAACCCTGCGTGTAAGACTAACAATGAGGGGTTTCCGCGTGTATTAATATTGCTTAATGCAGCGAGTAGGGCTTGGCGGTCGGCGGCGTTTTCGGGATAAATGCCAATCAAGATGCGATCAAGTGCTGCGCTTGGGTCATGCGCCAAGATTCGGTCTAGGGTGTGTGCTGCCAGCGGGTAGTCATGGGTGCGCAGGGCTAAATGAGCTAAGTAAAATAAAGCCGGAATATGATCGGGCTCAACATCAACCCAATGACGGGCGATCAGTAGGGCGTCTTCTAAATGGGCTTGATCGAGTGCTAAGGCCAATGCGCGATCTAAGACGGCGGCATCATGGCTTTGCATGGCTTGGTCACGATACAGTTGAACGGCGAGGCGACTCTCTTGACGTTGCAGTGCAAATTCGGCGGTGAGGAGTTGACCGAGATTGGCTCGCGTACTCATGGGGGCAAGCAGAACCAGCAGCAAGAGGATCATCCGACGAGAGTCAGATAACCGCAACACCGGACGCGAAAGCAGCAAACGACCTCCTGCCCGAATAGCGTGGTAATTGTGTTTGGTGGGCGTATGTCGCACAATAGCACAATTTGCCGGTAGCAATCGACGCACGATGGGTTTCTTTGCGCTAGGCATCAACCACACGACCGCCTCTGTTGCGCTTCGTGAGCAGGTCGCATTTGTCTCTGAGCATTTGGCTACGGCATTACAGCAGGCATGTGCTGCCTGTCAAATCAATGATTTGGTGATTTTGTCCACCTGTAACCGTACCGAACTCTATGCCTTGACCGATCATCCAGACCGGTTGAGCGCTTGGCTGTCTGCGTCACATGGCCTGTCAGATGCCGAACTCATGCCACATGTGTATCAGCATTATGATGAGGCAGCGCTCACGCATTTAATGCGGGTTGCCAGCGGTCTCGATTCAATGATGTTGGGCGAGCCACAAATTTTAGGTCAAGTCAAAACTGCCTTTCAGTCCGCACGAGACGCCGGTGTGGTCACGCCTGCACTCGGTCAAATTTTTGATCAAGCCTTTTATGCCGCCAAAAAAGTCCGAACCGAGACAGCTGTGGGTGCGCAGGCGGTCTCGATGGGATTTGCGGTGGTGCAGCTGGCACGACAGGTGTTTAGCGAGTTGCCCAAAACCACGGCACTGTTGGTGGCAGCAGGTGAAATGAATACCCTTGTGGGGCGGCATTTGGCCGAGCAAGGGGTTGGGCGGGTCTTAATTTGCAATCGGAGTCCCGAGCGCGCTCAGACGTTAGCGCAGGAGTTGTCGTCACGGGTGGCGGTTGAGGTGATTCCGTTTGACCAGTTATCGATGGTGTTAAGCCGTGCCGATATTGTGTCGAGCTGTACCGGTAGTTTGCATATGGTCATTGGCTTGGCTGCGGTCAAATTGGCTTTAAAGAAGCGGCGACACCAGCCTATGCTGATGGTTGACTTGGCCGTACCGCGTGATATTGATCCACAGATTGGGCAGTTGGATGATGTGTATCTGTACACCGTTGATGATTTGCAAGGGGTGATTGAAGGCAATCTTGCCCAGCGTCGTCAGGCCGCAGTTGAAGCCGAAGTGATGGTAAGCCAATTGGCTGCGCAAATGTTACAACAGCAGCGCACACGGCAGGCGGGGCCAGTGATTGCACAGTATCGTCAGCAGGCAGAGCAGTTGCGTCAGCACGAATTAGACAAGGCATTGCAGGCGTTAACCCAAGGCCAGCCGGTGGATCAGGTGTTAGAGCGCTTGTCAGTGGCGTTGACCGCTAAACTCGCACATGCACCGTCACAGGTGATTCGTGAAGCGGCTGCGCATCCGACGCCGGAGGTATTGGCGTGTGTGTTGACCGGTCTAGGTTTGGGTGACAGTACATGAGTGACTATAAAAACGGCCACGCGTTGAAGGCGTGGCCGTAGGTCGTGCTGGGGGTGATTTACTTTTTGGTAAATTTCAAAATCCCATCATTAAAGCTGGCCTTGCGCAGAACAGGACGGTCTGCCACATAGTCATTTAAGACTTGCCACGGCGCTTTGTTGCCTTGGCGCGGCATTTGGTCAATAGCGCGACTGATATAGCCCGAGCGTAGGCCACCCATAACGGTGTCTTCAGTTCGGCTATTGTCTTGATCATGCGCCACTACGGCGCTAAAGCCTGCTTTGTCCATGTGGTTGAGCAGTCGGCAAATATACTCGTTGGCAATGTCGGCCTTGAGCGTCCATGAGGCGTTGGTATAGCCAAAGATCATGGCAGCGTTGGGTGCGCCTTCAATCAATACCCCTTGATAGGTGAGGTGTTCGCTCAGTTTAAATGGTTTGCCATCAACAGTGAGAGCCGCGCCGCCTAACATTTGAATGTTGAGACCGGTTGCAGTGACGATAATGTCTGCATCGAGTGTTT
>JBEANQ010000164.1:0-5305 GCA_041165345.1 Pseudomonadota bacterium | reverse complement strand
ACCTGAATACCGCGTTCGCGTGCGTGTTCGGCGTAATCAAACAAGCGATCAGGCGTGCGATGAGCCGAGACCACTTCGGCCTCAAAGGGCACACCCAGAGCGTTGAGCATGGTGGCGGTATGTTCGAGCGTCGCCCAGTCAGACTGAGAGCCCATGATAATACCGACCAGAGGCTGACCGGCAGGTGAGGTGGCAGGTGCAGTGACCGGATTCATGGCATTCCCAATTATCGGCGCA
This sequence comes from Pseudomonadota bacterium, assembly GCA_041165345.1. Taxonomy (GTDB): domain Bacteria; phylum Pseudomonadota; class Gammaproteobacteria; order Pseudomonadales; family Moraxellaceae; genus JBBKWH01. Next base: position 5,068 of record JBEANQ010000164.1, on the reverse strand, counting down.
AAAAATGACCGCGTATTATGCCGCATTTATTGCAGATTGGGGCAATCATGTGATCAATTGCCGGTTTTGGTGGCTCAATACCTGCAACAGCAGGTGATTCCGTACCCAGCCGCCACCCCGAGCGCCGCCTAGTTCGCCCGAAAAACAAAAAAAACTGCGCCACACAAACACAGTCCCGCCCACAAATAATCCAGCCGGAAGGGCTGTTTAAACAGCAAAATCATAAACGGCACAAACACCAGCAGGGTCATCACCTCTTGGGTAATTTTCATTTGACCCAGCGACAAGCCTTGTTGCTCAAACCAGCGATTGGCGGGCACCATAAACAGATATTCAAAAAACGCCAAACCCCAGCCCAGCAACACGGCTTGCCATAATGGCGCACCCTGCGGCAAAAACTTTAAATGCCCATACCACGCCAAAGTCATAAAACAATTGGAGATCAACAAAAAACCCAACGGCCACAGCCAAATTCCCATTCACTCACTCCTGTGTATCATAGTCGCCCTGCACCACCGCCACCGTGTATACGCCCATGGCGCGGAGGTATCTTTTGATGGGCTGCCTTGCTATCGTTCGGGCCAGTTTGTGTCACACCACCTGATCCGGTTTGACACGCATCGAATCAGGAGAATCTTGTCATGCATCTGCATATTTTGGGCATCTGCGGCACCTTTATGGGCTCGTTAGCCTTGCTCGCCCGCGAACTCGGCCACACCGTCACCGGCTCAGACCAAAACGTCTATCCGCCCATGTCGACTCAGCTTGAAGCCGCAGGCATTGCGCTGATGCAAGGCTATGATGCCAGCCACTTGCAACCGCATCCCGACTTGGTGGTGGTCGGCAATGCCATGAAGCGTGGGATTCCGGCGGTCGAATACATGCTCGATGCTGGCCTAGCGTACACCTCTGGCCCCGAATTTTTAGCCCGTTATGTGTTACCCAACAAACATGTGCTGGCCGTCGCGGGGACGCATGGCAAAACCACCACCACCACCATGCTGGCATGGGTGCTCGATCAAGCAGGGCTGAACACGGGCTTTTTGATTGGCGGTGTTCCGCTGGGTTTTAGTCAAAGTGCGCGTCTTGGCGGTGAATATTTTGTGGTTGAAGCCGATGAATATGATTCAGCATTTTTTGATAAGCGCTCTAAATTTGTGCATTACCACCCACGCACCACGATTTTAAATAACCTTGAGTTTGACCACGCTGATATTTTTGATGACCTTGCTGCGATTCAAAAACAGTTTCATCATTTGGTTCGGACGATTCCCCAAAGCGGCCAAATTATTCTACCCAACAATGAACCCGCCTTAGATCACGTCCTTGGCATGGGCTGCTGGACACCGGTACAACGCACCGGCATTCACAGTGATGCAGACTGGCGCGCCGACCTACATGCCGCCGATGGCAGTGATTTTAGCGTCAGTCATCAAGGTAATATTGTTGGACGCGTGACGTGGTCAATGACCGGCCAGCACAGTGTTGCCAATGGTTTAGCCGCCATTGCCGCCGCCGCACATGTGGGCGTGACCGCCGCACAAGCCTGTGCGGCGTTGTCCAATTTTGGCGGGGTCAAACGCCGCATGGAACTGCTCGGCACGGTACGCGGCATTGAGGTCTATGACGACTTTGCCCACCATCCCACCGCCATTGACACCACCCTCGATGGCGCACGCAAAAAACTCGGCCAGCGTCGCTTATGGGCGATCATTGAACCCCGCTCCAACACCATGCGCATGGGCAGCCACAAAGACGGTCTGGCACACGCCGCACGCGCCGCTGACCACGTCATTTGGTATCAACCAGCTGGACTCGATTGGGATTTAGGCTCTGTGGTCAGTGATGCACCCAACGCCGCCGAAATTGCCAGCCAACTGGACGACATCATTGCCCGACTCGTGCAAGACGCACAGGCAGGTGATGCAGTAGTGATCATGTCGAATGGCGGCTTTGGTGGACTGCACCAGCGCTTAATGGCGGCATTAGAGGTGTCAACCCACCACTAAGCAGCACAACAACCGTACAACAGCTGCGGTGTGATGCGGTGACACAGCATCACACCACAACGACGATGTCGTACGATTCAACTGCAAAAGGCGAACAGTGCCTGCACGCAAAACCTTTTACCATCAGCACATCAACGCACCTGTTTGGGGGATGGCCTGATGTTCTCAATTCTCGGCACCATTTTGATTGGCTTTGTCGTCGGCCTGATTGCGCGGGCGCTCCATCCTGGTGAAGATAAAACCGGCTTTTGGCTGACTGTCGCCTTAGGCGTGGGGGGTGCTTTTTTGGCCAAACTGATCGGTGGGTTATTGGGGTTTTATCACCCCAACGAATCTGCCGGTTTTGTGATGTCAATTTTAGGCGCTGTTTTAATCTTGTTTATCTTTAATGTGCTACGACAACAGCGTATTAAAGGTGGTTTTTGACATCACGCAAAAACGGCTCATTTAAACGAGCCGTTTTTTTATTGCTGTTTATTTACCAATACAGAATATAAAAACACAAAACAAGCCACTGAAATTAAAAAAATCAATAAGTCCTACCAGAAACCACATAGAGACTAAAAATGCAATGACTATTCCGCTAGGCCAATCCATCCATACCTTCGATAAACATCTCGATAAAGTCTTTAAGTTGCTCTTGCACGTTGCTTAGCACTTTTTTGCGCTCTAGGATTTTTGGCTTAACCAGCAGCATCTCGGCGATCTCAGTATCGCGTGGCAAACGGTTTTCAAACACATAGGTTTCAATAGCTGCACACATTTTATCCTGATCAAGACTCAGGCTCTGACACAACTGATTCACTGCCACCTTGCGTTGCTCATCCCAAAACAACTCAAACGCCTGATCAACGTCCTCACTGTCCAGCTTCGGTAGATTTTGCTCAATAAACTGCTCAACCAAGCTACGCTTGCTACGCAGCTTGACCTCGGTACTCATCATGTCCATCAAGTCTTTTTGACGCTTTCGACGCTCCTCCTCGCTCACGCCTTTGAGGTTTTTGAGCAGTTTGAGGATATAGCCAACGTTAATCTCATCCCGATGAATCAAAATCAGCTCAAAATCGACCTCATGCAGCACCGAGACTTTTTCAGTCTGGCGCTCGCGTTTGACCCGATCATGCAGATCTAAATACTTACTGGTGTAATCCTCGACGGTTTGCGCATCCAGTGCCAAATCCTCGACCTGATAGTCGGCAAAGGTAGTCAGAATATTCTGTAGGCGTAGCAACTCCCGAAACTGGGTGACAAAGGCCAGTTGTGTCTCCTCATCGGGTAGATGATCCACACTTTGTACCGTCGGGGTTAGCTCAAGGAGTTTGGTCGTGGCGGCTTGGTAGTCCTGCACATACTCGGCGTACGGCTTCACCAATACGGTGCTTTTGGCATCCTTATTCGAAAACAATGCAATCGCGTCGTCAGTCGCTTGCTTAAGGTTACGAAAACAAATGATATTGCCCTGAGTTTTCTTCTCGTTGAGTACCCGATTAGTGCGACTAAATGCTTGTACCAAACCATGATGTTTGAGATTTTTGTCCACATACAAGGTGTTCAGACGTGGGCTATCGAACCCCGTCAAAAACATGTTGACCACCAGCAACAAATCCACCTGACCCGCTCTCACCCGCTGAGCGATATCTTTGTAATAATTATAAAAAGAATCGGTGTCTTGCGTGCTGAATGCCGTGTTAAACGTCAGATTGTAATCAGCGATGTATTGGTCTAGCTTGTCACGGCTAGATGGGTTGATTTGGCTGCCGGTCGGTGTGTCTACAGCCTCCTCAGCAATAAAATCATCGCCTTCTGTGGCGACGGCTTCGTTTGCGGCATAACTAAAAATCGTAGCGATATTAATCGGTTTGTACTGTGGATTAGCCTGCACCAGCTCCGCCTGCCGCGCCTTAAACTGCTCATAATAGCGGGTCAGCATCTCGACACTAGACACGCACATCATGGCAGTGAAATCAGGCCGTTTGGTCTTATGCGGATGCTGGGCGAGGATATAATCGACAATCTTGGCAATACGAGCGGGGCTTTCGATCAGCTCGGTTTTATCAATCGCCTCCACTTCAATATCCAGCTCGTTCTTGCTGTTTTTTTGCTGGTACTTGCCAACATACTCCACCGCAAAGCGTAGGACATTAGCGTCCCGAATCGCATCGACAATCACATATTTATGCAGGCATTTGACGAATAGGCTTTCGGTGGTCTGCTTAATGCCGCGACTGGTGTTCACATTGTCGGCAAAAATCGGCGTGCCGGTAAAGCCAAACATCTGCGCCTTATGAAAGAATTTTTTGATGTTTTGATGGGTTTCACCAAACTGACTGCGATGGCACTCATCAAAAATAAATACAATTTTCTGGTCACGCAAATACTCAATCTGATCAGCGAACCGGCTGGAACACACCGCTTTATTGAGTTTTTGGATGGTGGTGACAATCAGCTTGTCAGAGTGCTGCATTTGCTCGACCAGCTTACGGGTGTTGGTGGTGCTGTCTACGCTGTCCTTGGCAAAGGCATTAAATTCTCGGGCAGTCTGATAATCGAGGTCTTTACGATCCACCACAAAGATGACTTTTTCGACCTCGGGCATCTGCATGATGATCTGGCTGGCCTTAAAAGAGGTCAGCGTTTTGCCTGATCCAGTGGTATGCCAGATATAGGCATGATCTTGGCTTTTTTTGACCCGTTCAATCATCGCTTCGACCGCATAAAACTGATACGGACGTAGCACCATCAGGCATTTGTTGGCTTCGTTGATCACGGTGTAATGGGTGATCATTTTGGCGACGTGACACGGGCGTAAAAACTGCCCCGTAAACTGATGCAGGTCGCTGATAATGTCGTTGTTTGGATCTGTCCAAAAAAAGGTAAAGTCAAAACTGCGGTTTTTGTTGTTGGAATAATATTTGGTGTTGACCCCATTACTGATGATGAACAGTTGCGTATACAGATACAGCCCTGAGCCAATCCAAAACGAGTCACGGTGATAGCGATTGATCTGATTAAACGCGCCTTTTAGCTCGACACCGCGACTCGTTTTGGATTGGCTCAGG
>JBEANQ010000163.1:0-5391 GCA_041165345.1 Pseudomonadota bacterium | reverse complement strand
GCCAGAGCCAACGCCAAATTATCCAACAGCAGCACCACACCCACAGCACCAGTGGTTGAAAACGTTAATCCAGCTTCAAACCCAGCACCTACAACCAGTCGTAGCACCAAACCCTATCCCAAGCACGCCAGCGATACGCTACCGTTGTTTCCCCTGTTGGACTCGGCCATGCCTAATCATTTGGCACGCTCCAGTCTATTTGCACCCATCAAGACAGGCGATCGGCAAATTCACGAAAAAGCACTCATGGCCAGCCGTGGTGACTCCAGCATTTACTACTCGGGTCATCAACTCGACATGGCCGATAACGATGTCTTCTTACAAGCATTACGGGTCGCCCAAGGCGTCCGCCTAGGCGACTCCATCTACTTTAACCGTGCGCAATTTTTAAGAGAAATTGGTCGCAGTGTGGGGAAATCACAATACGAATGGCTACAAGAAAGCTTTTATAGACTCACCAGTGGCACGGTCTTAATTCAGACCAAGCGCTACAAAGCCGCATTACACTTGATTGACGGCTATGCCCTTGATGAACAAACCGGCGAATATTGGCTCAGAATGAACCCTGAAATCATTAAACTTTTTGGACACATGGAGTACGGACTTGTCGACATGCATACACGCCTGCGGATTGGTCGGCGTCAAGACATGGCAAAATGGCTGCAAAACTACGTTGCAACACACGAAGAGGGGAGGGTACATATTATCAGTGTGCAATTACTACAATTATGGAGTGGCTCTGGAGGGAGATTACGCGACTTTCAAACACGCTCACTTAATAAGGCACTGACTGAACTACAACGGCTCGGTCTCATTAAAGATGTACATATTAGAACTGATGGCAAAGTCAGCTGGTTTAGAATCCCACAAGATGACATTGAGCATCACAAAGAACACTATATTCCATCGGCATAGCTGCGCGCTTGACCACAGCACAGAGACTAAACCATCCATTTTTTGCTGTTTTTTTGATCAAAAAACCATGCTTCTTACTCGTGATTTGACCTCAATCGCCTCACATTAACCCCAAATCTATCCATCGGCATAGCTGCGCACCTTTAGATTGCGGGCATGCTTAAAAAACATACAAAAAGTGCCGTTATTTGAGTTTTTTTAGAAAAAAATGCGCCTCGAGCTTATACCGTATTATTCATTTTGACCATCGGCATAGCTGCGCACTTTATCGGCATAGCTGCGCGGGGCATCGGCATAGCTGCGCGCTTTATCGGCATAGCTGCGCGGCCTATCGGCATAGCTGCGCGCTTTATCGGCATAGCTGCGCAAACGACTCCTTAATTTTCATTCAAAATCATGATTTTATCGACTGCTTTTTTTCTTTAACCTATATTAACCTTAAGATTAACCTTTTTTAACCAAACGCACGCATGCGCGCGCGCAAGAGATTTATTTCTAAATGTTCAAAAAATAGTCAGGTGGGTTGAATCAAGAGTTCGCTTAAAATTCGCACTGTTTGACTCAATCCAAACAAACGATGATCGATAGACAGACACATCAAAAACAACATCCGTAAAATGTTCAACATCAAATGAGGATCAAACGTGATTCAAGATCGCTCAAAAACAGCATTTTTAGCAACGTTAAGCATGTTTAGCAGTGTTTCCCCCTCTGCCCTTGACACATGGCTTAAAACGCTTAAATGCATCGGCATAGCTGCGCGCATCAAAAATAAATGCGAGATATGCAGGTAATATTTAAAATAAACAATAACTTAAATTTGTTTTTTAACCAAAATAGCTGTGCTGAGATGGGTGAAGTGACGACTTGTGTTCATCAACACCTGACCTCAATGTTCTAAGGTCAGGTCATCACATCACACAGACAGATTTAAAAATTGCCTTAAGGCTGCATCCACAAGCTCAGTTTCGGTCACACGCCTGCCCTCACGATTAGAACGATCAAACGCTTCTTGTTTTAATGCTTGAACCAATATAGGTGATAAATTGAAAATCTTGGTCAATTTAGGTTGACCCTGTTTCACCGTAGATGGGGATTCTATAGCGGTGGTTTTTATTTCCGTTCGATCAGCAATACCTCCATCTAAAAATGCATTCGGATCTTTAGGTGCGCTAAATGCTCTTGTATCTGGTTTTTTACGCATGCTCATGCTTGTACCTCACGAAAGAACGCTTCCATTTCATGAATTGCCGTTTGATCTCGCCCTAGTTCTTGAACAATCGCTCCTTCTCCAATTGATCGGCGAAATGCAACGCGTTCACAGATCCGAGTTGGTAATACGGTAAGTTGTTGTTCAGTAAGAAAAGACAGCATATCTGCTGCATCTTTGGTTCTAGGATCGACACGGGTCAGTAAAACGCGAACATCTAGCTCGGGGTTGTAGTCCCTTGCCATTTCCACAACTTCTAGAAGGTCGGTCATTGCCGCAGCATCTAGATGGGATGCACCGACAGGAATAACTGCCCGCTGTGCCAGTAGCAAGGCAGAGCGTAAACCCGCTGAGTCTCGTCCGCCGGCGTCAACAACGGTATGTTCAAATCCTTTTGCCAAAGGTTTTCCTTCAGTCAATATGGCTTTGCCTGTCAGACAGGTTGTGGTGGGTGACGGCGTATATGCGGCTTCGCGTCGCCATGCCGCCCAGCTTGCTGCACTGGCTTGTGGGTCTCCATCAATGAGCAGTGTGCGGTATTGACGCGCCAGCATGGTGGCAAGGTGAACGGCTGTGGTGGTTTTGCCCACACCGCCTTTGGTATTGACGCATGCAAAAATCATAAAGACAGATCCGTACGTTTATATATACATATAGAAATATATATACATATATAGATATGTGCAAGGTTTTTTGGTGATTGAAAATAAAAAAAACCTGTTAAATTAAAGTCATTTAACAGGTTTTTAAACGCGATGGTGCAGGTCTTATGATGTGGTCATAAGCGCTTGAAAAATCGCCAATTGAGCGGTGAGAAGTTCAGGACTAGCACGTGTTTCAACGTTAAGCCGCATGACCGGTTCGGTATTTGAGCTGCGTAAATTAAAGCGCCAATCTGCAAAAGACATGCTCAATCCATCCAGCCGGTCAACGTTCAGGCAGTCTGTCGCAAAGCGTGTTTCAACAGCTGTTAGAATGTGTTGAGGGTCTTGAACAGTAAAGTTACGTTCGCCGCTACATGGGAATCGCGTGGTGTTGTCATGGACAATGTCGGCGAGTGAGCGTGTGTCCTGCGATAGAATTTCAAGCATGTATAGCCACGGTAGCATGCCACTGTCGCAGTAATAAAAATCTCTAAAGTAGTGATGTGCGGACATTTCTCCGCCATACACGGCATCGTGTTCTCGCATCTTGTCTTTAATAAACGAGTGCCCACATTTACACACTTGGGCAATCCCACCAAGGCGCTGTACGTTATCGAGTGTACTCCAGACTAGGCGTGGGTCATGCACAATGGTGCTATGTGGTGATTTGCGCAAAAGATGCTCAGCAAAGAGGGCAACGAGATAGTAGCCTTCAATAAATTGGCCTTTGTTGTCAAAAAAGAAGCAACGGTCAAAGTCACCATCCCATGCAATACCAAAATCGGCTTGATGTTCAATGACCGCTTGAGCCGTGATGGTTTGTTGTTCGACCAGCATGGGATTTGGCACACCATGTGGAAAGTCGCCATTGGGTTCGTGGTAAAGCCGTGTGATGGTCAGCGGCAGGTCTTTTGCGATGGCATCAAAAAATGGTCCGGCACAACCATTTCCGGCATTGACCACAATATGCAGCGGTTTAAGCGTGCGCGGGTCAATACAGGACAGGAGTTTTTGTACATAGGCTGCCGTGTGGTCAACCTGCAAACATTGCGCAGGATCAACGGTCATGGCGGTGTCAGGGGCAAGCATGTTGAGCAGGCGTATCGTGTGCTGCTCTATTTCGGCTAGACCTGTGTCGGCACTGATCGGTCGAGCGTGTTCTCGGACGAGTTTCAGGCCATTATAATCTTTGGGGTTGTGACTGGCGGTGACCATAATGCCGCCACTGATGCCTGCTTGAGCGGCGGCAAAATAGATCAGTTCTGTGCCACACATGCCAATATCAATGACCTGTACACCTTCGGCTTGCAAACCCGCCATCACGGCATCGCGTAAGGCAGGACTAGATAAGCGAATGTCATGTCCCACTGCAACAGGACCGGTGGGCTGAATGACGTGAGCATACGCACGGCCAATACAGTAGGCCATGCGCGCATCGAGTTGATCGGGAATACGTCCCCGAATGTCATAGGCTTTAAATGCTGGCAAACGGGTGAGTTGGGCTGTTGTCATGGCAGCATCCTGTCAGTGTTAAATGGCCTGTCCACGGCCAATTGCAAAATATTCAAACCCTGCTTTTGCCATGTACTCTGGGTTATAGAGATTTCGACCATCAAAGATCACAGGGCGGCGCAAATTGGTTTTGAGCCATTCAAAGTCTGGGTTACCAAATTCGTCCCATGCAGTCACAATCACGAGTGCATCAGCACCTTGTGCAGCATCCATGGCGGACGGACAGATTTCTAGAAACGGTTGATGCGTATATTCGGCGGCGAGGTTCTGGCTGGCCATTGGGTCGTACACAGAAGTTCTACTGCCTTGTGCCCATAGTGCCTTGAGTAATGGGTGAACCACTGAGTTTTCAACACTGGCGGTTGCGGGTTTAAACGCTGCCCCCCAGATGGCAATCCGGCGGCCTGTCATTTGACCATTAAAGTATCGCCATAGTTTTCGGAACAGAATTTCCCGTTGTGACTCATTGATGCGAATGACCGCATCAATCAGGCCATGTGTGTCTAGCTGTTGATGAATGGTTTGCGAGTAATGAATCAATTCATCAGAAAAACTTGGTCCACCAAACCCACAACCAGGTTCTAAATAGTCACGGCCAATCCGTGGGTCAGCGCCAATGCCATCTCTGACGGGTTCAATATCGACCCCAAGTTGCTCGGCCAATGAGGCCATCTCATTAATAAAAGACAGTCTGGTGGCCAAGAGTGCATTGATGCCCATACGAATCAGTTCTGCGGTGGCGTGGGGCACACACATGACATGGGTATGATGGCGAATAAACGGTCTAAATAATTCAAGGGCGAGTGCTGTGGCAGTATGGGTTCCACTAGCAACCAATAACCATGGATGAGCAAAGTCTGCCAAGGCCGAGCCTTCACGAATAAACTGTGGTAAACCAACTACATGAAGACGATGGCTAATGCCCAGAGATTCGGCGGTTTGATCACAGTCTTGTTGCAGTTGATCAAGGCTACCGACCGGATAAGGACTGAGCACCATCAAATGCCGATCTGCCGCAGCATGTCGCAGGATGTCGGCAACGAGGGGCTTCATGTCGGTATATCGCCCTGCCATGGCTGCCATATGAATATCGCAGTCGGGCAAGTCGTC